>JBBRUG010000006.1:0-44107 GCA_038247995.1 Chloroflexales bacterium
AACCACACCGGTGATCAGCAGTTGTAACACATAGCCACCGGCGCTATGCCCCACCACAATCGGCGGCGTCCCCAGCGCATCAAGCGCAGCCCGTACATCACGCGCATAATCGAAGATCGTCGCCGTCAGGTTGGCGGGTGAACTTGCGCCGTGACCGCGCACACTCACGGCATGCGCGGTAAAGCCGCGTGCCGCGAAATCGTGCATGGCAGCCTCCCAACACCAGGCACCGTGCCATGCGCCGTGAAGGAGGAGTAGCGGCGGCGCGGGGCTGGGATGGGCAGGATGGGCGATCAGGTGTTCGAGACGTCTCACCCCGTCACCGGTTCGGCGGGCAAGCCCAGTTGGCGGCGGCGTTCCTCAGCAAGGCGGCGCTTTTCGGTGACCATCTCATCGGTGACGTAGACGCCGAACGAGCGCAGTCCGGCGAGCTCCAGGCCGTGCTTCTGCCACAGCCGGTACATCTCCTTCACGCGCTCCATCTCGATATTGCGTCCGAGCGTGTAATCCTCGTACTTGCCGTCCATCGCGAGCAGCGCCGTCTCAGAGAGACAGGCGTAGGCCGTGCCGGGCGGCATGTCGATGTCGAAGCCGAAATCAGGCGTACCGGGAAGGATGATCTCGCCGCTTTCGATGATCAGCACATCGGGGCGCCGGCGCGCATCTTCTTCTTTCACATCGGGCGGGCGGGCCACATCGCAGACAACGGCGCCGGGCTTGAGCTTATCGACATTGATCACCTTGCCGGTCAGCGCCGAGGTGGTGGTGATGATCAGGTCGGCGTCGCCGACGTAGGCATCGGCGTTGGTGGCGGCGATCACGCGGGCGCCGGGCGTTTCGTGTTCGATCTGTTGTTTGAGCGCAAGCAGACGCTCAGCGCGCGGCGCGATCAGCACGACATCGCCGACGGCCTGGGCCAGCAGGCGCGCACAGACGGCGCCAATGCTGCCGGTGGCGCCAATCACGACGGCACGCACGTGGTCAGGCCGCCCGCCCTTCATCAGCAGCACGGCGCGTTTGGCGGCTTCGAGCGTTGCGGCGACAGTGAGCGAGTTGCCGGACGTGATGCCGATCGTTGACTTCTGGGCCACGGTAAGGCCGGCGTCGCCAACCACCGACGTGAACGCGCCCAGACCCATCAGCTTTGCGCCGCGCCGTTCGGCCATCCGGGCGGCCCGAATGAGCCGCCGGTAGGTGAAACTGGGCGGGCGGCGCATCATCTGGCGCGGCGTTGTGCCCAGGGTCAGCAGAATGCCCTCGGTCTCCTCGCCGGTCGCCTTCGAGCGAATGCCGCGGATCTTCGAGAGGTAGAGCGGCGGGATGTGCGCGGCCACCTCTTCCACAAGCGCCTGCGGCAAATACTTCGTCCAACCGAAGCGCGGGTCGTTGCCGATCAGGCTGGTGCGCAGCGGATGGATCACAAAGGCGAACTTCGGGCGCGGGCGCGGGTTGAGGTGCTGGATCGTCGGGTTCCAATGCGCGGCGCTGATAAAGTCGAGCACTTCGGCCTCGCCGGGTTGGCGGTTCGCCTCGGTGATCGCCGTAACAACCGCCTCCAGCACATCGGTGGCGACAAACGGGTGCGCAGCGCTGAGCGGCGGCGTCATCGTGATCAGGGTCGTGACGCCACGGGCGCGCAGGTCTTCGATCTCATCAGGTGTCGGATCGTCGGTAACGATAGTTTTACCACTGAGATTTTGGGGAGCAAAACGGCGGATAAACGCGAAATCGCCGGCGATCACGGTGGCCCAATCGAAGAGGGCGACTGCGCGCTCGTCGCGCTCCTCACGGCCACGCGCTACGGGATGGATGAGCCGATAAGGCAGCAGGGCGAGGATCGGCAACGTCGTGGCCGCGTAGAGTTCGAGTTGCGCCAACGAACGCGGCAACGGCAAGAAGCTCAGCCCACTATGCACCCATGGATCGGCGCAGCGCAACTCGGAATCGTACTGAGACAGCGCAGATGCGAGTTGATAGCGTTCGATCCCGCTGGTGAGCAGGATCCGCTGGTAGCGGAACAGGCTGGAGTCGGATTTGTACGCCTGCGCCACCGCCCAGCGTTCCAGCGTGGCCTTGAGCACACCGCCATCGACAACCGGCGTCCGCTGGGCCTGAGCCGCAATATGCAGCGCCTCCTGATGCGGGTAGCGCGCCGCGCCGACGCGGAACACCGGCGTAAGTCCGCCGAGGCCAATCGCGTCGACGTTGCCATCGTAGGCCCGAATGAGCGCCGTTGCGCGAGCCGTATCGCCGTCGGTGCCGATCCGATGAAGCTCGATATGCTGACCGAGGATGGTGGTAGTAAAGCGGTAATCTCGCGTCGATGCGCCCAGGCTAATGCTAACGATGCGCTTCATTGCCCACGCTCCTCTCCGGCATAGCCGATCAACTTTCATGCGGCTGCGCCGCACACTGATGGGATGCAAAGAGTTTTCTTGGGGGGCTCCGCCCGCCCAAACCTACCCATTTTCAGAGCAACCGAGAACTAGAGTGTATGCCAGTATAGCATAGAGGGAATGCGGAAGATGTGTGGCGCAAGCGGGTAGCGCGGCGCCTTGTCACCGTGCCGCTCCATCCCCACCCGCCATGCGGCGCTCGATGCTGGCTGCGGTGCTGTACCAATACTCACGCAGTTCCAACGGCCAATTGGCGAACTGATCAGCCAGATCGCGCAGGGTAGCGCGGTCGCCGATCCAGGCCAGCGCTTCGACGGCTTTACGGCGCAGGTAGAAGGAATGGCCGTTCTTATCGCTAGACCGTAGATTTACCTGGTACTCGCCGAGCGCCAAGCGGCGGATCGGCCGCCCGGCAGCAATATCTTGCACAATGGCTTTGAGGGTTGGGCCGTCCCGCCCATCAGGAAGCTTGAGCCGAAGATGCGGCACATCGCGCCCCATCCAGGCCAGTGATTGGAGCGCTTTACTTTTGATCGTCTGGCTTGGGTGGCAAATGAGCAGGCCAATCAGCCAGTTGCGTACCGGTTCTGAGGAGCTCCGCACACGCCCAGCCAGATATGCGAGCTGCTGGATCGAACTGTCGGGCAAGGTATCGTTGCGCTCGATCAGACCGGCGAGCAGCGGCGCAATCTGGTCGGGGTCGAAGAGGGTCAGCGCGTCGGCGGCGGCCCACATTGTATCTTCCTGATCGGCATCGACCGGCGCCTGATCCACACCCACAGGCACAATCACGCGTAAGAGCGCGCGCGCATCAAGCAACTTCCGGGTGGCCGTATCGGGCATGTCGCCGATGGCAAAGGCGGCAATTGCCCGTTCGGGCGGATTGAGCGACTCGCGCAGGATGCGCTGGAACTCTTCGCGCCCCTCAATCCCCAGGTTCCAGGTACGCATCAGGCCCACCACCATCTTCTCGGTACGCACTTCTTCTTCGGCGGGCGGCATACCCAGCGTCACAGCGGGGCCAGGATCAACCAGCGAAACTTCGTCGCGGCCGTCGCTCAATACCAGGCCGGCAGTGCTTAGAGGGATGCTGATCGGCAGCGGCTCACGGCGCAATTGGGTTTCGTCGGGGCTGTAGATATTGCGCAGGGCGCGAGCGGCGGCAATGCGTACATTGGTGTATTCGTAGCGCGGGCCGTTGGTTGTTGGGCGCACTTTTTCCACCAGAATACGCCGTAATTCGTGGCGCACCTGCGCGTAACTCAGGCGACCGAGGGCATTGACAATCTGTTCGCGGCGCTCGGCGATCGGCTCGCGGTCGGCGCGCAGGCGCAACACACAGGCGTCGAGCAGTTCGGCGCGCATCGCCGGAGGAAGAAGATCTTCCTGATCGACCGGCAGTGCTTCCAGACAGCGCGCAGCGATCAGCGGATGGATCGCGCTGCCGTTGCGAATCGCCGCCGCCAGATAACTAAAGAGCGGTACTGGATCGCGCAGCAACCCGGTGAGGAAGTAGATCACATCCTCCCACCAGGCCAGGCGTTCGGTATTGCTACAAAGCGTAATGATGTCGGCGATCCGGGTGCGGGCGGTGGGCACACTCACTAGGCGCACCGCCGCACAGTACGAGTAGAGCGCCGGGTTGACGAAGCGCGCCGCATGCTGGCCGACGCCGCTGAGCAACCGGGCCTCGATCAGCAGCGCATACAACTCCTCCAGGCTATAGTCGCGGTCGCGGCGCACAATCGCGAGCAGCCGAAAGATCTCATTGAGCGTCAGTTGTTCTTTGTGGTTCCAACGCCCATACCAGGCCAGCGTCGCCAGGCTCTCGCGAGCGGCATCGCCAAGGTTGTAGCGCGGCGTCACACTGGCGAGGGCGCGGTCGAGATACTCTTGCACCAACTGGTTACGGGTAATCCGCGTTCCGGCGTCGGTCGCCATGCGCTCATAGATCAGCGCAAGCAGGCTTGGTTCACTGGCGAGGCCGAGCAGGCGGTTTTCGCGGATCTGGCGCAGAATGTGCTGTGCCCGCGATTCATCCCGGCTCCGCAAATAATTTACGATCTGCTGCTCGGTGAGCGGCTGGATCACCAGCACTTGGGCATTGGGCAGGACGTGGCCGGGGTAGGCGTCGAGCGAGGCGGTGATCACAAAAACCTGGTCGGGCATGCGCCGGGCCAGATCGGCCAACTCGCTGGCAAGATCCTGGCGAGCTTTTTCCGGCACGGCGTCGAGATCGTCGAGCAAAAAGACGAAACGCGGTTGCTGAAGCGCCTGCGTCAGGCTACCTGACGGACGGAACAGCGTGCTCAGCAGATCACCCAGCGCCGCTGTGGTGGTGCGGGCCTGCTCGACAATATGGCGTTCGAGGCGTCCGGTGCCGCGCTGTGTTTCGTAGCCGGCGAGTGAAATAAAGATACCCGGCAGCATCGGCGGCGGCGGATCAGCTTGGCGCGTAACGGCTTCAGCGAGGTCGTAACAGAGCCGTTGGAGGATCGTTGTCTGGCCGGAGTGGGGCGGGCCGATCAGCGCAAACAGATTGCCGGCCGGCAAACCGCGCTCTTTGCGGCGCCGATCGCTCCCCGTGGAGTCGGGGATCAGACTGCGCGTAAATACTTCCAGCACGCCGGTTGCCGCTGGGGCGTCCTCAGGGCGATAGCGCAGCAACCGCCAATCCTGGCCGGGCGCCACGGTAAGCACGCCCAGGTCGATAAAATCAGGGCCACGCCAGCGCAAAAAGGTGGGGTTGCGCAGCACGCTTTCGACATATTCCAACTGCGCGTTGGGCGTAAAGAGCCGGCCGGTGGCATGGCGCATATAGAGCACCGGCGTGGTCCAACTCACGCTATCGCGCTCAAATATACGATAGCGCGCAGCAGTGACCGCCGTGTCGATCATGCCGTCGCGCAGCAGATGTTCGCTCAGATCGAAGGTAAAACTGCGCGCAATGGTAATCTCGATCAGGCGCTGCATGGCAAGCACAGCCGGCACGCCGCCCTCGGTCATCAGCCGTGCGGCGAGGCTGTTCAGGCTGGTTTCACCGGCGACGGCGGCGCTATTGCAGGCGACCAGCACAACCATCGCCGGGCGGAAGGTTGGCAGTAATTTTTGGATGCGGCTGACCAACTCGGCGCCCTGGTAAAGTTGAACGCGCCGGGTCTCGGGGTGTTCCAGCACCAGACGCGAGCCGGACTGGGCGTGATGCAGGGCGTGACCATAGTAGAGCAGTACATCGTAGCCGCGCGGCCGTGGCTCGGCATCGGGGGCAGCGTCGATGCGGCCTTTCACCAGCGCGCTGTGTAATGCCGCGGCCGAAGCGACCGGCAGCACATCGCACTGAAACTGACCGGAATGCTCGATCGGTGCAAAGCGCGCCCGGAAATCACGCTCTTCGTTGGCACGATCAAAGGCGACGAGGCCCCAACGCGCCAGGTCATCAGGCGCCGAGAACACGGTCAACATGCGCACCGGACGATGGGCGACCGGCTGGGCCTCTGCGAAATCGGCGCTATCGATATAACGCGAGAAGACCAGCCGCGCGTCGAGCGCGACCGGGAGCGGAGGCCCAAGGCCGCCGCTATCGTCGAAGTGCAGCAGTTCCCAGGGCACCGCGTGCAATGCCGGTGCCTGGGGATCGAGCGCGAGGCGGAAGCGCAAGCGCCGACTGCGCACACTGGCGGCAGCCCAGACCTGCTGGAAGGTTACCGACAGCGTGCCGACGAAGAGGCGATTAAAGAGCGCAAGACCGTGCGCCGCAATCGTGCGCGGGTCGCCGGCGGTGATGTGCTGATAATCGTCGAGAGTGAACTCGGGGCGCTCCTGCACGCGGCGCCCGCCCGAAAGCACCATTTCAACCGTATAGATCCGGGCATCTTCGCCGCGGGTTCCCTTGCGCTGCACGCGCACAAGCAGATCGTCGAGATCTTCCATTGTGATGCCTGATACTTGAGTGATGAGTAGCGAGTGCCGCCTGCCGCCTGCCGCCTGCCGCCTGCCCTAGTGTACCATTCTCGTACAGCCTGTAGTAGGTTGCCGCAGCGAAGGAGTTGGAGCGGTCTGTTTTTAGGGATGCACACTGATGCACACTATAGTATAGCCGACGTGCGGGGATTTTCGGCTTGCGTGGCGGCCAGATATCCCGGGATCACTGAGGTCGTGAACTCATGAGCGCACTGAAGAACTGCCGCGCTGATGCGATGCAACACCATTCCTGCCTCAGCGCCTGCACCCATTCACCCGCTGAGTGATCGGTCAACGAATCCTTCTTGTTTGCGCAGCGGTTGATCGGTTGCCTTCAGAGGCCGTTACGTAGCAAGAGGGAGGTTATGGACCATTCAGATCAAAGCAACTATGTCAATGCGGCGTACCCAGATTCAGCAACAACCGCTGTAATCATCGCCGCTGCACTCGAAGTACATCGTACGCTCGGACCGGGCTTTCAGGAGGTCATCTATCAGCGGGCACTTGCCCAGGAACTCCCGGCTCAAGGGATTGAGTGCGAGCGCGAAGTGTGGATTGAAATCTTCTACAAAGGGCGGCACATTGGCCGACGGCGAGTGGATTTCGTCGCCGCAAATGTGATGATCGAGGTGAAAGCCAAGGGCATGCTGGAAGACGTTGATTTTGTCCAGGCGCTGTCGTATCTTAAGGCATCGGGATTCAAGATCGGGTTGCTGATCAATTTTGGCGCACGGCGCCTGGAGATTCGCCGGCTCGCCAACTGAATCCTCAACCGGATCACTGAACGGCTGAACCCACTGAACCCACTGAGGCCGGAAGCCCACGCAGTGCGCTCTCGCCCTCACGCCCGCAGTGTTCCCGCAGGTTGCCGGATCACTGAACGGCTGAACCCACTGAACCCACTGAGGCTGAAGGCCTATTCAGTGCGCTCACGCCCTCACGCCCGCAGTGATCCTGTATACTGCCGGGATCAGTGCGCTCTCACCCTCACGCCCGCAGTGTTCCCGCACGCTCACCCCCTCAGCGCTCACAAGCTAGAATTGAATCGCATGAAACTTTCGACCGTGACCAACGACCCGAACGATACACCCCCCGCATCCGGCGGCTGTTTGCGGATTGGCCTGTTCGTTGTTCTGACGCTCTGGATTGTCGTTCTGCTGGCGCTGAGCACGCCGATCATCTGGCTGGTGCGCGATGTTGCCGTAATTGAAGGGCTTGAATGGCCCTGGTATGTCGAGCCGTTGATTGTGCTGGTGCAGGCCGGCCTGGTCGGGTTGCCGGCCGGCCTGTTCGCTTTCTTCGTGCGCGCGCCGCGCCTGCGCGCCGCCGGGTTGGCCTGGTTCCTGGCGGCGCTGGCCCTGGCGGCGTTCGGGCTGACGCGCGGGTTGCCGCCGTTCTGGTATCAGGCGACATTGCTGGCCCAGGCGCTGCTTGGGCTGGGCGGGGCGTTCACACTGCGCCTAGCGATCCGCAAGCAGTCGGGAGTAATGGATAACGGCGCGGCCAATCGCGCAATCAGCAGTGCCATGGCTGGCTGGCGGGGCGCTGGGCTCGTTGCTCGATACGCTGCTGGCGGGTGCTGCCGGTCTGGGTGCAGGTCTGCTGATCGCGGCGCTGCTGGAGTACACCTCGCTGCCGATGCAGCGCGAACACTCGGACGCGCCCCTAACCGACATCGCCTTTAGCGGGCTGGTGATCGGCGTCGCGACGATGATCCTGGCCGTTGGGATGGGCGCCGGGGCAAGTAATCTGTTAGTGCTCGCCGCGCTCCCGCCGCTTGCCGGCGCGGCGGCGGTGCTGGCGCGTTGGGGTGCAGGGCGGGGGTGGCAAGCCCTGGCGGCGTTGTTTGGCGGCGGGGCTACGGCGGCGCTGGCGCTGTTCGACCCAAACGAGATCACGCTCATCCTTGGCGGCGCCGATATTCCGGCTGTGGCCGGGCAGACAGCCTTGCGCGCCTTTGGCCTGGGTTTCCTGGTGAGCGCGCTGCTGGTAGCGTTCCACCAGCCGTTATTGCGCCTGGTACGCCCGCAACTCGCCGGCGGGGCATTGATCGGCGCGACGTTATTGGCCGGCGTAATCTACGCTACCATAGGCCATCCCGGCTTCCACGGCGATCAGCTCTTTGTGGTGCTGCGTGAGCAAGCCGACCTCAGTGCAGCGCCGGCCATTGCCGACCGCGACGAGCGCCTGCGCTTCGTCTACACCAGCCTGACCGAGCACGCGACAACCACACAGGCCGAACTGCGCCGCGACCTGGATCGCTTCGGCGTGGACTATCTACCCTATTACTTGGTGAACAGCCTGGAAGTCGATGGCGGGCCACTGGTACGAGCTTATCTGGCCAGTCGGCCCGAAGTCGATCGGGTGTTGCCCAGCCCCCGCCTGCGCCCGCTGCCCGCGCCACCGCCGCCTGAACCGGGTACTGCCGATGCGCCGGACACGCCGCCCTGGAACATCACCATGATCGGCGCCGACCGGGTCTGGGATGAATTTGGCGTCACAGGCGAAGGCATTGTGATCGGCCAGTCGGACTCGGGGGTTGATCTGGCCCATCCGGATCTGGAACCAGGCTATCGGGGTGGTGATGGGGATCACGCGTATAATTGGCTCGATCCCTGGTATGGCACGTTGGAACCACGCGACTACGGCCAGCACGGATCACACACGCTCGGTTCGGCTGCCGGGCGCAACGGGATCGGCGTGGCGCCGGGGGCTACCTGGTTCGCCTGCGCGAATCTGGCGCGCAACCTGGGTAACCCGGCGCGCTATCTCGACTGTATGCAGTTTATGCTGGCGCCGCACGCACCCACCGGCGATCCCTTCACCGCAGGCGATCCGGCCCGCGCCGCCCATGTGCTGAACAACTCGTGGGGTTGCCCGCCGCTGGAGGGCTGCGATGCCGAAAGCTTGCTGCCCGGTGTGCAGGCACTGCGCGCAGCAGGCATTTTTGTGGTCGCAAGTGCCGGCAACGAAGGTGCGGAATGCTCCAGCGTCAGTAGCCCGCCGGCGATCTATGCCGAGGCGTTTAGCGTGGGCGCCATCGACGAATTCGGCGCAATCACCGATTTTAGCAGCCGCGGCCCGGTGATCGTAGACGGTAGCGGGCGGACCAAACCCGATCTCGTCGCGCCGGGGGACAATGTGCTCTCAACAACACCCGGCGGCACCTACGCCACGGCAAGCGGCACCTCGATGGCCGGGCCGCATGTGGCTGGAGTTGTGGCCCTGGTCTGGTCGGCCAACCCGGCGCTGATTGGCGACATTGCGGCAACCGAGGCGTTGCTGCGCGATACGGTTGCGCCATACACGGGCGGAACCGAGCTAGCGTGCGCGGGCAACGAGCCAGGATCGAATGTGTACGGCTTCGGCGTTGTCGATGCCTATGCGGCAGTGCAGGCAGCGCTTGATTTGCGTTAGTACTCCGTCCGACTCCGTCTGACGGGAATGTCACCCCGCCATACCGTACTGCTTCCAGCCCGCAAGGCAGGTGCGAATGAGTTCCGTGCCAGAGGCAACGCTGATGTCACTGCCCGGCCCGGCGCCATACACCGAGACGACTGCCGTGGCGGCGACTTTGCCCGTCGCCAAAATGATGTCAATTGCCGTAGCAACCTGGGCCATATCTGGGCCGTCAGGCTCGCCGGTACCATGATTAGGCACCAGGCTGAGGTCAAGAATGTCCGTGTCGATGTGCAAATAGAGCAGATCAACGCGCGCCGCGAGATCAGCCACAGCAGCGGCGAGATCCGCGCCGGGCTGGCCTGGCGTAGCTACAATCACCGCTTCCGTAGCGCGGATCAACTGCTCCTCGGGCGGATCGAGATTGCGCACATCGACAAAGACAATCCGATCAGTTGGCAGCGGTGCCTGCACACCGGCCGGCTCGCGCCAGCGCGGATAAGCGAGCCCGGCACAAACGGCCACCGGCATGCCCCCCAGCATCCCCGAAAGCGTCGTGTGCGGCGTATTGAAGTCGCCATGCGCATCGAGCCAGATCAGACCGATCCGCGCCAGCGGCCCGTGCGCCTGCTGGAGGCCCGCAAAAACGCCGACACTGTGCGTGCAGTCGCCGCCGGTGACGAGTACAGCCCGTCCGGCCCGCCGCCCGGCAGCGACCGCATCGGCGATCGTTGCGCAGATCCTGCCCAGATTCCGTGGTTCGTCGGAGCCGCGCAGGCGCTCGGGCATCTGCGGCTCGCCATACACCACCGACAACCCTGGCTCCCAATACACCGCCGAGGCAATATAGGCGTCAAGCGCCCGTTCGTCGTCCTCAGCGAGACGGCTACCCCGGTAGCGCACCCCTACGACATGCAGTTCACCTAACGGCTGGTTGGCGTTCATGGTCGCATCTCCATGCTCTGTTGCATCGGCTGGAACGAACAGGGTGAAGCCGGCAGAACGCCCGACTTCGCCCTGAATGACTTGCGTCTATGCGGCGTTAGCGCAGCGAAAACGTGCGCTTATCTATCTCTACGAGCACAAACTTTGTTCGGATTTTGCAAATATCGAGCAATTTGGGGCGTGAAGGGCGCGGGGAGCATAGAGGATGCGCTTTAGCGCTTTATCGCTTTCCCGCTTTCCCGTTTCCCGCTTACTACATTGACGTAGCGCGCCGCCTGCGCTACTCTGGCTGTATACCCCGCACCAACGAACATGTAAGGAGTAGTCATGGCTGCCGCCCCGTTCCCGCTGGTATTCGATGGTCACAACGACACATTGCTCGCTTTGTATCGCGCTGGGGCCGGTCAAGAGCGCACCTTCTTCACGCGCAGCGCGCACGGTCACCTCGATCTGCCGCGCGCCGTCGAAGCCGGCTTTGGCGGCGGTTTTTTCGCGGTGTACGTACCCTCGCCGCCGCAACCGGACGGGTTGAAGCCAAACCTGCCGCGCGATTCTACGCCGTACGAAGCGCCACTGCCGGCGCCGCTCGAACTTGGTTATGCCCAAGGAATTGCGCTGGGGATGGCGGGCCTCTTGTTTCGGCTGGAGGCTGCTGCAGCCGGGCGCTTCAAAGTGGTGCGCAGCGCTGCCGAGCTTGCCGCATGTCTGGAACAAGGCGTCGTCGCGGCGATCCTGCATTTCGAGGGTGCTGAGGCGATCGACCCCCAGCTTGATGCGCTAGAATTCTACTATCAGGCCGGCCTGCGTTCGCTCGGCCCGGTCTGGAGCCGGCCCACGGCTTTCGGCAATGGCGTACCGTTTGCGTACCCGCGCAGCCCCGATACCGGGCCGGGCCTCACCGATGCAGGCAAGGCATTGGTGCGCGCCTGCAACCAGTTGGGCATTATGCTCGATTTATCGCACCTGAACGAGGCCGGGTTTTGGGATGTTGCGCGCCTCAGCGACGCGCCGCTCGTGGCGACCCACTCGAATGTCCACACGCTCTGCCAATCGACGCGCAACCTTACCGACAAACAACTCGATGCGATCAAAGATTCGGACGGCATGGTCGGGCTGAACTTCGCAGTGAGCTTCCTACGCGAAGACGGCCGCAACGATGCCGATACGCCCATCGCAACGATGGTGCGCCACGTCGATTATCTGGTAGATCGGATTGGGATCGATCGGGTGGGGCTCGGGTCAGACTTCGATGGCGCAACGATTCCGCAGGCGATCGGCGATGTAACGGGGTTGCCGGTACTGCTGGAAGCCTTACGCGAGCACGGCTTCAACACCGACGAGCTTACTAAACTGGCCCATGCGAACTGGGTGCGGGTGCTGAAGAAGACTTGGGGCGAATAAAAAAGGCAAGGATCTCAAATAGACCTATGGTTTGTTGCAGATTGCGGATTGCGTATCCAGTCATCTGGGTGCGGAATCCGCAACCCGCAATTCCGTTAGCAAACCTCGTCACTCGATCGCCGCCCGGACCTGTTCAAGTTTGCGCGCCCGACTATTAACGTAGCCATTGGCGCGGAGTGGGGCCAGAATTGCCAGCGCCTCGTTGATCCGCTCGATCGTGCGCATAGTATCGCTGCGCGCGAAGGCTTTCACAGCAAGTTCGATTTTACTTGCGGCCTCGTCGCGCAGGTCTTCATCGACATTGCGCGCCTGTCCCATCTCGCGGGCGAGGCGTGGCAGAAGTTTAGCGGGGTCGATTACCTCGTCGTCGCCGGCAGATGGGGCGCTACCGGCGCCATAAGTCTTTACAATATCGCCGCGGGCTACATCGCCAATCTTCACATCACCAATGCTGGAATGAGCGCCGAAGTTGATCAGCGGCGCCTCCTGCCGATTGTCGATATGTACGGTGCTACCGGGCTGAGCGATGATCTGATCACGCCCAATCCTACGGATCGGTGTGTTGTCGGGCAGGGTTTGCATGAGTTGTTCAGAGCGAGCGGCATTCCCACCCTGCGCAGCAGCAACGGCGAAATTGCCAACGCCCTGGAGCAAGGTCAGCATCGGTTCTTGCGCTTCGCCACGGGCGTTCTGCACCATCAGCGGCACCTGCGTATGCAGGTAGCTATACAGCTCAAACAGGCCGATCACGCGGCTGTTCGCCCATACCTCATTCGTTCCCTCTAGCGCATTAAGCAGCGCCTGACCAAAAAAGCTATGCGGGCGATCGCTGCCGAAACGTGATAGTTGGCCAGGACGACTGGCGGTAATGATCGCTCGACCGGCGCCGTCGGGTGGGGTTGCCTCGCGGAACAACGCACTACTTTGCGCATCGCTAATCACTGCGCCGACAGGTTCAGCAGCGATCCCGCCGTTGGCCAGGGCCGGTAACGCCGCACCGGAAAAGCAGGCATTCAGCAGCAGCAGGACGCTTTCAGAACGGAGCCGCCTGATCGCGCGGCCCAAATCGGCAATGCTCAGTGCGGTGCCGGCGCCGATCTGACGCCCGTCGAAGGTCATATCGTATGCACCAAGCATATACAGCCCATCACTGCCGGGCGCACCATGGCCGGTGAAGCTGATCAACACCGTATCAGCGGGTTGGACGCGATCGGCCAACTGGTTCAGCGCCGCAATGATTCCATCACGCGTGGCGGCCGATCCGGTCAGCAGTTTGGCCTGATCCGGCTTATACCCGCCGCGCTGCGGGTCGATCAGAGCAGCGTGGATGGCCTGCGCATCGGCGGTTGCGATCGGCACATTCCATTGTGCGTCGGCATATGCACCAACACCAATGATTAAAGCGTAGCCGTTGGGGAAAGCATTCATCAGCGCACCTTCAGCAAGGCTTCAGCAGGAGTAAAAAAACATGCGGGCCTGATGGCAGATTACCATCAGACCCGCACAGCATACCACGCTCACAGCGAAACATAAAGCTAGTGATTGCGTTCTTTCAACGCAGCTTCCGGCGCCTGACTCCCGACTCCCGACGCCTGACTTCTGGCGCTAAATAAATGCGCTCATGCCGGTAATTGCGCGCCCGACGATCAGTGTGTTCATTTCGTGCGTGCCTTCATACGAATAGAGTGCTTCGGCATCGGCAAAATAGCGCGCCACATCGTGTTCAAGCAAAATGCCGTTCCCGCCGAGGGCGGCGCGGGCCAGTGCAACTGTATCACGCATCTTCTCGCCGCAAAAAACCTTGGCGAGTGAGGCGCGCTCGTGGCTGAGCTTACCATCGCGGGCGTAGAGTTGGCTCATTCGCATGCATAGCGTCTCCATCGCCGTCACATTGGCCAGCATCTGCACAAGCGCATTCTGGATCAACTGGAAACCCGTGATCGGACGCCCAAATTGCATGCGATTGTTCGCATAGTCTAACGCGTGCTCATAGGCGCCGGCGGCCGTCCCGGTCATGGCCCAGGCCACAGCGGCACGGGTTACGGCCAACTGGCGCGCCACATCGCGGAAGCCGTTCACGCCGGGTAGACGATTCGCCTCAGGCACCCGGCAGTTCTCCAGCCCGATATTAGCGTTCTGCACTACGCGCAGCGCGATCTTGCCTTCCAGCTTTTCAACCGTGTAGCCGGGTGTGCCGCGCTCGACGAGGAAGCCCTTAACCTGATGATCATCCAGGTCGCGCGCCCAGATCACATTCACATCGGCGATCGGTGCGTTGCCGCTCCACTTCTTCGCCCCGTTAATGATCCAGGTTGTTCCATCGCGACGGGCGGTTGTGGTCAGGCCGGCGGCGGTTGCCGAGCCGACGTCCGGTTCAGTCAGCGCCCAGGAACCGATCTGCTCAAAGCGCTGCATCGGCGGAAGCCAGCGTTGCTGCTGCTCAGCCGAACCGAACATGGCGATCGAGCCCATACAAAGGCCCCAATGCACACCGAAGAAGGTGTAGAACGAGGGATCGACGCGGGCCAGTTCCATACAGAGGATGCCGGTACCGACCGGGCCGAAAATATCGAGCGAATAAGGGCGATCGCCGGTGAGTTCGTGGATCATCTTCGCGAAGCTCGGCACAAGCTCATGCGGAAACTCGCTACGCTCCCAATAACTGTTGATCACCGGACGGACGCGCTGCTCCATGTAGCTGCGCACGACCTGTTGCATCGCCCGCTCTTCCGGGCTAAGCAGATCGGCAATATCGAAGAAATCACTATTAATCGGCGGCAGAACCTTAGGCCGACGCTTGCTGGTAATGCTTTTGAGCAGCAGGCCGACTTCCTGGGGCGTAATACCGCCAAGCGAACGAACCATCTGCGGCAGTTTAACCTGCTGAAAGAGTCGTGAGAGGTTGGCAAAAGGCTGGGTTGTAGGGGCCATAATCGTGCTCCTCCAGTCGTCGCGTGGTAGCGGCGACGCCATTGTAGCCGGAACCCATCGCCATCCTGCTGATCCGAAGCCGCCGGCGATCCGTTACTACAATCGGCCCGGCGGGTGTTTGATCGACAGCGAATGAGACAGGAGTGGCGCATAACGCGATGCGTTATATATGTTATAGCATGGGCATCGTGTCGTGTCAATAAACAGATTTGTTAACTGTGCCGTGTGGCACTAAGCACGTAGCCTGCGCCCCGGACACAATGGATCAGCCGCGGCGCTGTCGGGTCGGCTTCGAGTTTCTGGCGCAGCTTATGAATACGCACTTTGATCAGATCACGCGCTTCCTGGGGGCTACACGGATACCCAAGCACTGCCCGAGCGATGGTCGGGACGCCAAGCACTTCGTCTTCATGGCGAGCCAGGTAGCTGAGCAGCGCAAAATCGCCTGAAGAAAGTTGCAGCGAACGCCCGGCGAGTGACGCACGATGACGGCGTAACTCGATCTGCAATGGGCCGATCGTAAGCGTATCACCACGATGGTGATACACCGGCGCCGGCTCAGCGATCTGGCGTGGTTGGGAGTCGGCCAGATAGCGTGGCGAATTGCGGCGGGCGAGGGCCGTCACAGCGTGATGTTCAAGTTCACCGGCTCGTGCAGGCTTGAGCAGGTAGGCCACCGCGCCATTGTTGATCGCCTTGACTGCCGATTCGAGCGTGGCGCGGGCAGTCAACACAATCACACTCAACGCCGGATCGAGCGCACGGGCAGCCTGGAGCAGCGCGACACCATCGAACTCATTGAGGACGAGATCGGTAACCAGCAATGTGAATGCAATCGATTGCAGCAGGCGTAGGGCGGCGGCGCCGTTTTCAACGCCGGTTACCGCAAAGCCAATTGCGCGCAGGCGGTTCTCAACAAGCAGTCTGGTTGCCGCATCTTCTTCTACAACCAGCGCACGTGGCTCAAGCATTGGCGTACTCCATAGGGTAAATTCACGGGGTCGTTGTCCCGCTGTCCTAGCATACCTAGTTGGTCGCAACTACACTAGATCAACATGCTCCTACTTGGTCAATGACGCCACGTGGCGTACTAAAGTACTATCGTCGCTGTGAGGATTGGCTTTTTGCTGCAGTGTGGTGAAGATAAACCGCAGCAGAAAGCTAAATCCTGTGGTTGCCGCTTGGTTTAACGGCGAAGCAATCAAACCAATTGCAACACTATTGACACGCATGTTCGCTTATGCTACACTACTGTTGACAACGAGGATCTACGGAGCGTATACGAGGAGAGGAGTGAGGCGATGAATCTGACGACAGCCGATATTCCGCAGGCGGATCTGTTGTGGGATGTTGCGCGTGTACCTGAGGCGATCGCTCGCGGTTGGAATACTCCCGACGCGATCGGTGAATACATTGGCGCTAAGGTAGCGCGGCAAGGCAACTATTACACGCAGGCGGCCCGTATTCTGGGCATGGTCTCACCCTGCGCACCCGGCGCTGCGCCAAAGCTCACCCCTTTCGGACGAGCATTCGCCACGTACAACCGCGTTGAGCAGCGTACTGCACTGCGCCGCATTCTGCTCTACCGCGAGCCGACACGCTCGGTCATCTTAGCAATCCGTTCGAGCGATGGGCTTGATCGGCGTGGCGTGGCCCAGGCCCTCCAGAGCATGGCTCCGCTTGCCGATAGCACTGCCCAGCGGCGTGCGTTCACAATTGCCGCCTGGCTCTGTGATGTCGGCCTGGCCGAATGGCACGGCAATCGGATCTACTACAGCGGTCCGGCGCTCCCACTGCCCGCACCAGCACCTGCGTCCGATCAGGCCTCACGGCCTTCCGCAGCTTGATCGCCTCAATAAAATCATTGATCACAAGAGCCGCCCTGATTGGGCGGCTTTTATGCTTCAACCGGCAGCGGAAAGTATTTACAATTTAAAAAGTCTGTCCAGTTTTACGCTCAGCAGGCATCCAAGGAAATTGGGCGCTAATTACAGGAAATACAGCTTTTTAACTGACCGGTTTATGCGCTTCACCACAGTAACTGCAACTAAATACCGCCCTAAGTGTCAATAAAACCACCGAGCAGGTGCTATACTTACTCTGTGGTCGTGCTAATTTCAATGTTGCGGCCCGAAGGAGTGAGTATGGACGCCGAGACTCTTCGACCGATTATTGCCGGTGCCGCGATGCGAACGTTCTGGGTGAAGCGTGTGGGCGATCCAAAGATTGCATTTGAGCAGAGCACAAAGTATCGGCTAAACCGCGTTAAGCTCGATTTTGCAAAGAAACCCGCTACGCTCCAGGTTGGAGCGATTGTTATTGCTTACAGTGTTGGCGAACCACGCGTGTTATATGTGGCCGAATGTTATACGCCGGCGCGCCAGGCTACGGTTGTCGAGCGGGCCCAAGCCCATTGGCCGGCGAATGGACGCTGGACGATGTGGGGCATCAATCTCACGCCGGAGTATGGAACCTGTTGGAATAACCGTGCGATTCACCTGGAACAAATGTACACAGCATTTCAGCTTGCGCAGACTGAAGCGCTGGAACCACTCGATGTCACAATGCAAGGGCGGGCCGAGCAGCGCATTTCCCCAGCTTTTGGCTCATATCTGATGCGCCATATTGTAGGGCTTGCTCCCGTAGAAGCTTAATGCATCAATGGTACGCTCAAGTAATTGCCCGGTACAAATAGGCTGCCCTCGGTGGCGCCTTGCGGTGCGATCTGCTGCAATCGCCGGTTCAGCTCACCGGCACTGATCCGACCAGCTAAGGCATCGCCGAACGCGATTGTTACGGCATGTACTTCAGCAGCGCTCTCATGAACGAACTCTAGGCGTAAATGGCGCACTCCCGCAGCACGTAGATCATCGAGATGTCGGCTTGCCTCCTGCGCTTCGGCGCCAAAAACCGTGTTCCGGCAGCCGACATCAGCCATCACCGGGTGCTCGCGCCCCTGCGTGTCGCGCAGGGCAATGCGGTGGGTTTCACACGGGTGACCACAGTCTTTGTAGCTTGTGCCCGTCGAGAGGAAGCGGCAGAAGACACAGTGTTCGGTATGGAACACCGGTAAGTGCTGGTAGGCCACTACCTCCACCCGTTCCGACCCGAGCGTGTGCGTCAGTTCGGCCACCTGCGCGGCATTGAGATCGTAGGTTGGTGTGATTCGCGCTAACCCTAACCCCAACAACAGATCGGCGGTGAGTTGGTTCGCCGCGTTCAGGCTAAAGTCGCCGATCAACGCCGGTCCGTCCGCCTGGGCCAAGGTGTGCAACAACCCCGTCGAGCGAACCAGAATCGTGCAGCCCAGCTTGCGCAGGAAATGGACGATCCGCTGCTCATCGGGCTTCAACACGCGCGGACTAGCCACTCGCGCTTCGATCCCGGCAGCCTGCACCCGCTCCACCGCCGGGCGTAATCCATACAACTCCAGGTAATCGAGCGTAATGCTCGCCGGGCGCAACTCCAGCGCCGCGTCGAGTTGTTCCGGCGTGCGCACCAGCAAGTGTAATTGCGGTTCGGCAGGATCTAATGCAGATGCGGCGGCGCTACCGGCAGGATTCGTGCGCACCGCAGCGAGCGCCGCCTCCGGCGCAAGGATTGATTGCGCGGGCAGGTGCGCCTGTAACACCTGAAGTGCATCGGTGGCCTCGCGCCGTAACTGGTTGAGCAACGAGCTTGGCGCAAAGGGCGCACCGGCGAGATCGAGCGTCAGTTCGGCCAGGCTGTAGGGCGTGTCGCCAAGCCGGCCCAATTGCTCGTGCAGATATGCTTCGCTAATCGCGCGCTTTTGGGCCACACCAAGCAGCGTTTCCGAACGCACTGTAACCATGATCGCCGGGCGCTCGACCAGCCGCCAGGTAAGTTCTAATGGCGCAGCCACGGCAGCCCGTACCTGTACGGCAACCGCCTGACGCCGTACCGGCGCGGCGGGTTGCAAGAAGGGCCGCGCCGCACGCACCACGTCAACATCGCTGGTACGCCAGAGCAGATCGCCGGGGCGGATGCGGGCCATGTTCAGCGCCTCGTTGGCGAAGCGCAACTCTAGCAAACCTGCACCGGCCGGCGTTACTTGATAGATCCGGCCACCTTCTTCGTGCTCCTCAGGGCTGCGCCAGTCGGCAGCGTCGAACACCACGCCGTCGCCGGGTTTCAGCGGGGCAACGTCACGGCCTGCCTCCGGGCGCACCAGCACCGCCTGCGGCAATACCCGTTCGACCTGGCCCATCAGCACACCGCGATGACGCGGCGCCCGACCTTGCACCACGGCCTGGTGATTGACGCCGCTGAGAAAGAACGGCCCGAGGCCACGCGAGTAAACCTGAGCCAGGCGCAGTTCTTCGGCGGGCGCGGGCAGGCTGGGCATGCCGTTCCAGGCCGCATCGACGGCATTACGATAGGCTTGCGTCGTCAGCGCAACATACTCGGCATCTTTATAGCGCCCCTCGATCTTCAGCGCCGAAACACCGATTTCGACAATTTCCGGGATCAACGGCAGCGCGTAGAGATCGCCGGGCGAGAGCAGATAGCGCGCGTCGCCAAGCGGGCGGCGGCGGCCATCGACGATCAGGTCGTAGGGCAAGCGGCAAGCCTGCGCGCACTGCCCCCGGTTCGCGCTGCGGCCGCCCCACGCCTCCGAAGAGAAGCACTGGCCGGAGTAACTGACACAGAGTGCCCCATGCACGAACATTTCCAACTCGACATTGGTGGCGGCGCGTACCTTGCGGATCTCGGCAAGTGAGAGTTCACGGGCCAGCACCACCCGGCTTACCCCAAAGCGCTGGGCGAGTTCGACGCCTTCCGCACTGGTGATGCTCATCTGAGTTGAGCCGTGGATCTCCAGTTCGGGCGCAATCCGCCGGGCCAGCGCAGCAATGCCGATGTCCTGAACAATGATCGCATCGGCGCCGGCAGCGGCGATCGCAGCAAGTGCGCGAGCCGCCTCAAGCAGTTCATGTTCGAATACAAGCGTATTAAAGGTGATATAGCCGCGCACGCCGCGCTGGTGCAGCGTTTGCATCACATAGGGCAATTCGGTGAGCGTAAACCCTACTTTGGCGCGGGCGCTAAAATGGTTTAGGCCAAAATAGATCGCATCGGCGCCGGCTTCCACTGCCGCGTCCAGTTGCGGCCAGTAGCCTGCCGGGCTCATAATTTCAGGTTTCGGACGTCGGTTATGCGCATTCATACGGGTAGTATACGCCATGTTTGGGGCCGAATCCGCAAATTGCGCAGATTGCGCGCTGCGACGCCCATTGGCGGATCACGATTCCCGTACGCCCGTCCCCACCACCACGGCGGATCACGCTTCCCACACGCCCGGAGGGCCGAAGCAGCGCCACCTGAACGTTGCTTGCGATCCTAAATACTGCCTCAAGCGCGACGCTTCGGCCCCACACGCCGATGATTGATGATGTTGGGGCGTCGGTCATCGGTTTACGGTGATCCGTTCAACCTCATCATCGGTTGAGATATGCTATATTTGCCTCATTATGCTGCCGACCCCGCGCCTACTCATGTTGTTGCTTCTCGCCACCCCGCTGATTGCCGGGGCCGCCTTTGCTCCGCCGTTGATCTGGCTCGCCGTTGTGTATGTGCTCGTTGTGGTGGGCCTGGTAATCAGTGACATTGTGATCACCCCGCGCCCGCTGGCCATCGAGGTTGATCGGATACACGACCAGCGGCTCTCGCTCGGTGCGCAGAATCTGATCACGCTGATCCTGGCCAATGCCAGCCCGCACCGCTTGCGCTTCACCCTGCGCGATGAGTATCCCGACCCAATCCCTAGTGATGCGCAGTTTCTCAGCGGCGAACTACCTGCGTACGACATCTATGAGGCGCGTTACCATTTGCGCCCGTTACGCCGGGGTGATTACGCCTTCGGTGATGTCGTGCTACGTTACCAGAGCCTGCTTGGCACGTTCCAACGCCAGGCGCGCTATCCGGCAGCAGCCGAGGTGAAGGTGTACCCAAATGTGCTGGAGGTGCGCAAGTATGATCTCCTGGCGCGCAAGGGCTTGCTCTTCGAACTCGGTTTGCGGCCCGCGCGCGTGTACGGCCAGGGCGGCGAGTTCGAGCGGCTGCGCGAGTATACGCCCGACGATGAGTTTCGGCGGATCAACTGGAAGGCCACCGCCCGCCGCGGCCAACCGATCGCCGCCGAGTACGAAACCGAACGCGCCCAACATATCGTCTGTGTGATCGATGCCGGCCGGCTCATGGCGCCGCCGGTGGGCGATCCGACGGCAGGCGCCGGTTTGGCCCGCCTCGATTATGTCATTAATACTGCGTTGTTGTTGAGCTATGTCGCCACGCTCAAGGGCGACCATGTGGGGATGCTGACGTTTGCCGATCAGGTGGTCAGTTACCTGGAGCCGAAACGAGGCAAACCGCAGTTTCAGCGGCTGCTGGAGGCGCTCTATAATGTGCAACCTGAGCCGGTTGAGGCCGACTACGCCACGGCGCTGAGCTACCTGGCGCGCAAACAGAAGCGGCGGGCGCTCTTGCTCATTTTTACCGATCTCGTCACCCTCGACGCCGCGCGCCCGCTGATCGGGCATATGGCGCGGTTGGCGCGCACCCACCTGCCGGTCTGTATTACCATCAGCGACCCAAACGTGGCCGCAGCGGCGCACCATCCGGTCGGCGATAGTCCGGCGGTGTACCGGCGGGCCGTGGCCGAACAGCTCCGCGACGAACGCCAGGTGATCCTCGACACGCTCAATCGCGGCGGCGTGCTCACGATCGATGTCCCCGCCGACCAACTCACTACAAGCGTTGTGAACGCGTACTTACGGCTCAAAGCACAGGGGCGGTTGTAGAAAATCGGCGGTAGGAGCGCGTCGCGACGCACCCCTACCGCCAACCAAACTACCCTTCCTGCACCCAGCGGAAGATGTCGGTCTCGCTGATGATGCCAACAGGTTGACCGTCTTCGACCACCACAACTCGGCGGATGTTGCGATCGACCATCAGGGCGGCACAGTCGCGCAGGCTCGCCTCGGGCGCGATCGTGATCAGCGGCCGGGTCGTCAGTTCATCGACGGCGATGCCGTTCATCTCGCGGCCCTCACGCACGATCTTCTTCACGACATCGCGCATCGTCATGATGCCCCAATCGCCCGTACCGTTCGGCTTCACCACCACGCTGTGAATGCCCGCGTTCTGCATAAAGCTTGCCGTCTCGCTCAGGGTGGCGGCGCCGGGAATGGTTACCAATGAGCGGATCATCACCGAGCCGACCGAGGCGCGCGGATACTGCTTACCCTGGGTGTGGTTCAGCACTTCAGGGCCGAACTTCGGCTGCACCGCATCGCCGCCGGCCTTCCCATTGCGCTCGGCAAGGGCACGATCCATATTACGAATCATCGCATCGGCGAACTGCGATGTCTTCACTTCTTTGGCGCCGTCCATCAGGCGTGCAAAGTCGTAGGTAACCGTCTTGTCGCCGATTGTCAGTTCTAGCGCGTCGATAATCAGATCGGCGGCCTCGTTCCAACCCATATACCGCAGCATCATCTCGCCGGAAAGAATGACCGAACCGGGGTTCACCTTGTCGAGGTTCGCATACTTCGGCGCGGTGCCGTGGGTCGCCTCGAAGATTGCGTGGCCGGTGACATAGTTGATATTGCCGCCGGGAGCAATGCCGATACCGCCAACCTGCGCGGCGAGCGCGTCGGAGAGATAATCGCCATTGAGATTGAGCGTGGCGATCACATCGAACTCATCAGGGCGGGTGAGGACTTGTTGGAGCGTAATGTCGGCGATGGCGTCCTTGACCAGAATCTTGCCCTTGGCGAGCGCGTCCTGCTGCTCTTTGTTCGCCGCCCCTTCGCCCTGCGCAGCCTTGGTGCGCTCCCATTGCGCCCAGGTATAAACATAATCGCCATAGGCGCGCTCGGCATAAGCATAGCCCCAATCGCGGAAGGCGCCTTCGGTGTACTTCTGGATGTTGCCCTTATGAACGATGGTCACGCTCTTGCGCTTGAAGGTGATCGCGTAGTCAATCGCGGCGCCGACAAGGCGCTCGGTGCCGACCCGGCTCACCGGCTTAATGCCGACGCCGACCTCGGCCTCGCCCTCAGCAGGCTGCCCGATCAGCTTCAGGTAGGCGTCGGTCTTCTCGACGGTGCCAAAGCGGATGTTGTTAAAATCACGCTCAAACTCGGTGCGCAGGAACTCCAGCACCTTCTTGGCCTGGGGCGTGCCGCCGCGGTACTCGATCCCGGTGTAGATGTCTTCCGTGTACTCGCGGAAGAACACCATTTCAACCTTTTCCGGATGCTTGACCGGCGAGGGCACCCCGGCGAAGTGACGCACTGGGCGCAAACAGACATAGAGATCGAGCAACTGGCGGAGCGCCACGTTCAGCGAGCGCATACCGCCGCCAATCGGCGTGGTAAGCGGCCCTTTAATCCCCACCAGATACTGCTGGAAGGCGGCAACAGTTTCGTCGGGCAGCCAGCTTCCGGTCGCGCGGAACGCTTTTTCGCCGGCAAGCACCTCATACCAGTTAATCTTGCGCTTACCATTGTAGGCGCGCTGAACGGCCGCATCAAAAACGCGCACACTGGCGCGCCAGATATCGGGGCCGATACCGTCGCCCTCAACAAATGGAACAATCGGATTGTCGGGGATATGAAGTTTACCATCCTGCAACGTAATTGGCTCCCCAACGGGGAGGGCACTTTGTGTAGTGCTCATTAAGTGACTCCTTCTGCGTGCGTTTGCGCACCTATTATAGCCGATGTTGATCAGCATGAGCATTATCGATCGATCAATATAATTCCAACACAATGTAAAGCATTTGCACAGTTTGCGCACCATCTTTTCTGTGCATTCGCTAAACAAATGCTGCGTAGAACCAATCTTAGCGTTATGCTTTGCCGAAAGAATTACATTGCACAGGCATTTTTCCAGCTTCGCAAAGGCATTGCGCAGCCATCGTGCGCGTTGACACAAGCTAGAGATGGCGTATAATTCCCATACACATTACTTGTACATCTGCACGTTGCCCCAGCTCATGTACGCACCTGTCACCACTCGCCCGTCGCCCTGAGGGAGTACCCGTATGCTCGCCGACTTCCTACCGATCCTGGTGCTGTTTCTGATCGCGGTATTCATTGCGGTCTTTGTGATCGTGCTGTCGTCGCTTCTCGGCCCGCGCAAGAGTACTGCTCGCAAACTTGCCCCCTATGAGTCGGGTATGGAGCCGATCGGCCCGGCGATCCGGCGGATGCCGGTGAAGTTTTACGTGGTAGCCATGCTCTTTATCGTCTTCGATATTGAAGTGGTCTTCTTTTACCCCTTTGCCCTGGTCTTCCGTCAACTTGGCGTACCTGGGTTGATGGCGATGGGAGTCTTCTTCCTGGTACTGCTGGTGGGCTTTGTGTATGAATGGAAGAAAGGGGCGCTCAAATGGGAATAGAACAGAAAGCCGGCGAACTGGGGATTGTTACCACGTCGCTTGAATATGTGGTGAATTGGGGTCGTACGAATGCGATGTGGCCGTTGCTCTTCGGCCTCGCCTGTTGCGCCATCGAGATGATGGGCGCGCAGGGCGCTAACTACGATCTCTCGCGTTTCGGCATGGAACTGAACCGCGCGTCGCCGCGCCAGGCCGACCTGATGATCGTCGCCGGGCGGGTGAGCCGCAAAA
Organism: Chloroflexales bacterium; assembly: GCA_038247995.1. Taxonomy (GTDB): domain Bacteria; phylum Chloroflexota; class Chloroflexia; order Chloroflexales; family Chloroflexaceae; genus JBBRUG01. The sequence goes on from JBBRUG010000006.1 coordinate 24,691, forward strand.
TGGCCCCTGTCGTGCGCCGTCTCTACGATCAGATGCCCGAGCCGAAGTGGGTAATCGCGATGGGCGATTGCGCCGCCTGCGGCGGCATTTTTAACAACTATGCGATTGTGCAGGGCGTCGATGAAATTGTGCCGGTCGATGTCTATGTCGCCGGTTGCCCGCCGCGCCCTGAGGCGCTGATCGACGGCATTATGATGCTGCATCAGAAGGTTATGCGCGAGAAGATCAACGGCGTAAAGGAACCGGCGATCACGCTGCAGCAGCCGCTGATTCAGGTGCAATAGGATCCGCAGATTGCGCAGAGTCCGATCCGCAGTTTGCGCTGATAAACTATGAATAACGACACAGTGCTTGCATTCATCCACGAACACTTTCCGCAGGGCGTACTAACGGCAGACGAGCGCCATGGCGATCTGAGTGTGACGCTGACCGGCGCGGCGTATTTCGCGGCAGCAGAGTTGTTGCGCGACACGCCGGAGTTGGCGTATACCTTCCTCGAAAACCTCTGCGGCGTCGATTACCTCGGGCGCGATCCACGCTTTGAAGTCGTAACCCATCTGGTCAGCATCAAGCATTTGCACCGGATCTGCCTCAAAGTTGGCGCACCTGAGGCAAACCCGCAGGTGCCTTCGCTCACGCCGCTCTTCCCGACGGCGAACTACCAGGAGCGCGAGACGTTCGACCTGCTCGGGATCAATTTTGCCGGCCATCCATCGCTCACGCGCATCCTGCTCCCCGACGATTGGGTCGGTTACCCGCTGCGCAAAGATCACCCGCTCGGCGATGAGGAAGTCGCGTTCAGCTTCAACCAGGAACGCATCTACGCGCAAAAGCCGTTTGCGAAGGAATGAGGGATTCTGTGCGGGCGCGTCGCGACGCGCCCGTACAGAGCACTGAAGGCAAAGCATATGACCCAGACCCTGCACGTCCCCACGCCGCAAGAGATCACCGGCCCGGCAATGGCGGGCACTTCCGACACGATGGTGCTCAATATGGGGCCGCATCACCCCAGCACCCACGGCGTGCTGCGCCTTGTGTTGGAGCTTGATGGCGAGGAAGTAGTGAACGTCGCTCCCGATGTCGGTTATTTGCACACCGGTATTGAGAAGACGATGGAGAGCAAGACGTACCAGAAAGCGGTGGTGCTCACCGACCGCATGGATTACCTTGCGCCGCTCTCGAATAACCTTTGTTATGCCCTCACCGTTGAGAAACTAATGGGCGTGGAGATCCCGGAACGCGCCCAAACCGCGCGCGTGCTGCTCACCGAGTTGCAGCGCGTCTCCTCGCACTTGGTCTGGTTGGGCACGCACGCGCTCGACTTGGCGGCGATGAGTGTGTTCCTCTATGCATTCCGCGAACGCGAGCAGATCCTCGATATTTTCGAGCTCGTCTCCGGCGCACGCATGATGACGAGCTACTTCCGCATTGGCGGCCTGGCCTACGATCTGCCCGCCGACTTTTTGCCGACCGTCGATGCGCTGCTCCAGGTGATGCCCGCTAAGATCGACGAGTACGAAGACCTGCTCACGGCCAATCCGCTCTGGCTGGAGCGCACCGTCGGCGTGGGCGTGATCGACGCCCATGCCGCCATCGCCTACGGCCTGACCGGCGCCAACTTGCGCGCCACCGGCATCGACTACGATGTGCGCAAGGCGATGCCCTATTCCGGCTACGAAACCTACGATTTTGCGATTCCGGTGGGCAAGAGGGGCGATATTTATGATCGTTACCGGGTGCGCATGGCCGAGATGCGTGAGAGCGTCGCGATTGCGCGCCAGGCCTGGGAGCGGCTGAATGCGCTGGGGCCGGGGCCGTATGTGACGAGCGACCGCAAAGTCGCCCCGCCGCCCAAATCCGAGATCACCCACAGCATGGAAGCGCTGATCCACCACTTCAAGCTCTGGACCGAGGGCTTTAAGCCGCCGCGCGGCGATGTGTATGTGGGCATCGAGAGTCCGCGGGGCATCCTTGGCTGCTATATCGTGAGTGACGGCAGCCCAAAGCCCTGGCGGGTTCACTTTCGGGCGCCTTCGTTCATCAGCTTACAAGCGGTGGCGCACATGTCGAAGGGGCGTCTCGTCGCCGACCTGGTGGCGCTCGTCGCCTCGCTCGATCCGGTGCTCGGCGAAGTCGATCGCTAAGTGTACGGGCGGCCCCGCGTGGCCGCACGCAGTAAGGAAAATCTGGTCGGACGAGCCTACCTGGCCGTCCGCGCTACCGATCGAGGCAGAGCGTGTACGGGCGGCCCCGCGTGGCCGCCCCCAACGAGCGAAAGTCAGCCTATGCTTCTCGATACTCATCAGGCCGAAATCGAAACCATCGTCGCCCGTTATGCCGCCAAGCGCAGCGCGGTGCTGCCGTTGCTCTACATCGCCCAGGACACCTATGGGCATCTGACCGATGCCGCGATCCGCGAAGTAGCCGCGATCCTTAACTTACCACCCACCGATGTCTTCGAGGTTGTCGGCTTCTATACGCTTTTCTACGATCGACCGATGGGCACATGGGTGCTGCAGGTCTGCGACGACGTGCCGTGCTGCTATTGCGGCGCCGAGGAGTTGATCGACGCACTGAAGCTGAGCCTGGGCATTCACGAAGAGCAGACGACGCCCGATGGTGTGTTTACGCTCCAACGCGTGAAGTGCCTGGCCGCCTGCGACCGCGCGCCGATGCTTCAGGCGAATCTCGACTATATCTACGACGTGACGCCCGACAAAGTCGATGCGCTGCTGAGCGACCTGCGCGCCCGCGCCGCCGACGGCAAGCGCCGGGGTGTGTCGGGGCGTTTCGCCGAAGATTTCGCGTGGAATGCCGCAGGCGCACTCGCTCAGATCGATTTTGCCGCGCCGTATACGGATCGCTGGGCCGTTGCCCGCAATACACCGGAGGCAGCGCCCGCCCCAGGGCCGGTTACGCCACCCGCCGAAGCCAACTCCGGCCACGCCCGGCGCAAGGATCGCACGGCGTCGCCGTGGTAGAACCGTTGTAGAGCCGAAGCCGGCTTCGGCTCTACAACGGCGATCGATACGATTGGAAATGGAAAACCCTATGCCGCTTACCGAACATATTGTGATGCGTGAGTATGATGTGCCGAATATCGGGTTGTTTGAGGTGTACCTGGAGCATGGCGGTTATGCTGCGCTGCGCACGGCGTTCACCGAGAAGACTCCCGCCGATGTGGTACAGATGGTGAAGGACGCCGGGTTGCGCGGCCGCGGCGGCGCCGGCTTTCCCACCGGTGTGAAGTGGGGCTTCTTGCCCAAAGGCCTCTACCCACGCTACCTCCTCTGCAACTGCGACGAATCGGAGCCGGGCACCTTCAACAACCATCAAATCATCGACCACAATCCGCACCAACTGATCGAAGGCGTGGCGATTTCGGCCTTTGCGATTGAAGCGAACACCGCCTACATCTATATGCGCGGCGAGTTCGCTAAATCGGCGCTGATCCTGGAGCAGGCGATTGCGCGGGCCTATGCCGCCGGCTTCCTCGGCAAGAATATCTTCGGCACCGGCTACGACCTCGACATCTTTGTCCATCGCGGCGCCGGCGCGTATATCTGCGGCGAAGAAACGGCGCTGATGGAGTCGCTGGAGGGCAAGATCGGCCAACCGCGTAACAAGCCGCCCTTTCCTGCCGTGGCCGGCCTCTACGGCAAACCGACGATCATCAACAATGTCGAGACGCTGGCCAATGTGCCGCCGATCATCGCCAAGGGTGTCGAGTGGTACCGCTCATTCGGTACCGCCAAGAGTCCCGGCACCAAGTGCTTCTCGCTCTCCGGCCATGTGAACCGTCCCGGCAACTATGAACTACCCTTCGGCACCTCACTGCGCGAACTGATCGAAAGTCCGCACTACGGCAGCGGGATGAAGGGCGGTCGCCCGGTGAAGATTATCATTCCCGGTGGCGCATCGGCGCCCTGGCTGACGGCTGAGCACCTCGACTTGCCGCTCGACTATGAGAGTATCGCCGCCGCCGGCTCGATGCTCGGATCGGGCGCCGTCATTATCCTTAACGACACCGTCAGCGCGCCGCACCTGGCTTACAAGATGGACGAATTCTTCAAGCACGAATCGTGCGGGAAGTGTACGCCATGCCGCGAAGGTACGCACTGGCTGGTGAAAACACTCCACCGCATGAATGCAGGCCACGCCGAGGCCGACGATATTCCGACCCTGCATGGCATTTACAAACAAATGGCCGGGAACTGTTTCTGTCTCCTGGGCGAGAGCGCTGTGATGCCAATCAAGAGCGCTCTCAGGTTATTCCCTGAAGAGTTCGAAGCCCTGGTGCAGACAAACGGCAATGGTGCCAAGCACGCGATTCCGCTTATGATGGCGAAACATTAGAGAGCTACTTTATGCCAGATGTTACTCTCACAGTCGATGGCGTGACGGTTACCGTGCCCGCCGGCACAAATGTTGTTGATGCGGCGCGCCTGGCCACGATCGCTGTGCCGGTCTTTTGTTACCACCCGCGCATGGAGCCGGTCGGCATGTGCCGCATGTGCCTCGTGCAGATCGGCACGCCGCAGATTGATCGCGAGACGCGCCAACCGGTCTTCGACGCCGACGGCAAGCCCGTGATCGCGATGATGCCTAAGCTGGTTACCGGCTGTACTACGCCGGTCAGCGCGGGCATGGTCGTTAAAACCACCACCGAAGAAGTGCAGTTTGCGCAGAAGGGTGTGCTGGAATTCCTGCTCACCTCGCACCCGCTCGACTGCCCGGTATGTGATAAGGGCGGCGAGTGCCCATTGCAGAACCTGACGATGCAATGGGGGCCAGGGAAGAGCCGCTTCGACTATAACGATAAAGTTCACTTCGCGAAGCCGGTGCCGCTCGGCGATCTGATTTACCTCGACCGCGAACGCTGTATCCTTTGCGCGCGCTGCGTGCGCTTTGAGGATGAGCTCGCCGACGATCCGGTGCTCGGCTTCGACAACCGCGGCCGCAACTGGATGATCATTTCCAAGAGCGATCCGCCCTTCGATAGCAAGTTCTCCGGCAACACCACCGACATTTGCCCCGTGGGCGCGCTCACCACCAGCGATTTCCGGTTTAAAGCGCGGGTCTGGGAACTCGAGAGTAAGCCGGCAGTCTGTACGCTCTGCTCGGTGGGCTGCAACGTGTCTCTCGACATGCGCCACGACAAACTGATGCGCGTTATGCCGCGCGAAAATGCTGCGGTGAACGATATCTGGATCTGCGACAAGGGCCGCTTCGGCCATCGTTTCATTGAGCATGGCACTCGCCTAGAGACACCGCTGGTACGTAGTGGTGATCGGCTGGTGGAGGCGAGTTGGGGCGAGGCGTTGCAACTGATCAGCGAAAAGTTGAGCGCGATCCACGCTGCGCACGGCGGCGCCGCGATCGGTGGCTTGGCCAGCCCGCGCCTGAGCAACGAAGACCTCTACGCTTTCCAGAAGTTCTTCCGCGAGGTACTGGAGAGCCACAACCTCGATCATCGTCTTGGCGCACCCGGCGAGGCGGGCCTCGACACGGCCGGCGCAATGCTTGGCGTGGGTGTCGGCACCGACCTGATGCAACTCGGAAAGGGCGCAACGGTGCTGGTAATCGGCGCCGACCCTGAAGAAGAAGCGCCGCTCTATATGCTGCGCCTGCGCGGCATCGCCCAACGCGGCGGCAACCTGATTACAGCGAACCTGCGCCCGACCAAGCTCGAACGTTCGGCCACGACGCGCCTGCGCTACACCGCCGGGAGCGAACAGCGCTTCACGCGGGCCCTGCTGCGGGCAGTCTATGAAATCGTCGGGGTTGAGCGCGCCCAGAAGTTGCGCCACTCCGGCATGGACGAACTGCGTTCTACCCTGAACAAAGAGCGCCTGGCCGACCTGGCGGCGGCCGCTGGAGTAAGCGAAGAGGCGCTGAAGGCCACGGCGCAGGCCTTCCTCGACGCCGAGCACGGCATTATTGTGTATGGCGCGGAGGCCCAGAGCGCCGGCGAAGCCGTAACTCAGGATCTGGCCGCCCTCGTCGTGCTGGCGGGCAAGGCCGGGCGGGCGAACAGTGGCCTGATTGCACTCTTGCCGGGCGGGAACAGCCGCGGCGCGCTGGATCTGGGCCTACGCCCCGATGCCGCGCCTGGGTACACTATGCTCAAGCAGCCCGGCCTGAGCGCCCATGCAATGTGGACCAGCAAGCTGCGCGCCTTCTATATCGCCGGCCTCGACCCGGCGGCCGAACTGGAGGTCGCCCGTGCCGCACTCGAAGCTGCCGAGTTTGTCGTTGTGCAGGATCTGTTTCTCACTGCTACGGCGCAACTCGCCGATGTTGTGCTCCCCGTAGTCAGCGTCGCCGAGCACGAAGGCACCTATACAAATGCCGAGCGCCGGGTGCAGCGCTCGCGGCAGGCGCGCCCGCCGTTGGCTCAGGCCCGCGCCGACTGGCAAGTGGTGCAGCAGGTGGCCCAACTGGTTGCCGAGCGCAGCGCTGTGCGGGCAGCCGGCAATGGGCGCGTCGGCGCGGCTGCCGTCGCTGATGCGCCGGGTTGGGGGTACATCACGCCTAGCGATATTGCCGCCGAGATCGCCGAGCGGGTGCCGGGCTACGCCGGGATCACGTATGCCGCCCTTACCGCCACGGGCAAGCCGGGCGCGTGGGGCCGTCAGGTGAACGAAGCGGTCTACTACGATGGCACCAACTACGAGAATACCGAGGGCGTTGGGTTGCAATATCCGAGCCTCGCCGAACGAGCGCGGGGAACGATAGATCTTGCGCCTCGCGCGGCGCCAACGCCAACCGGCGAGCGCTCCACACTGCTGCTCGCCCAGCCACTCGCCTACGACGGTGGGGCCCTGCTGCGCGGATCAAAACTGGAAGCGCACATCCCCAGCGCCTATGTCGCCCTCAGTACTACCGACGCCGAAAAACTGAACATTCACCCCGGCGATCGGGTGCGCCTCGTCTCTGATCGGGGCGAGGTGATCTTACCGGCGCGGGTGGTGATCGACTTGCCTGCCGGGGTGGTGCTTGTTCCGGCAAACGTGCCGGGCACTGGCCTGGCAAACTTGCAAACCGGCCCGCAGACCCGCGTAAATGTGGTCAAGATAGTGACGGAGTAGGGTTGTGTCGGCCCGTAGGCGCGCAAACGCACACCTACGGGCCGTACATACGGCAAAAAGAGGCATCTATGACCTGGGTCGACATTCTTATTCTGGTAGCGCAATGCTTTGTGATCGCCCTGGCGGTAACGACGGGATTTGCCTACCTCACCCTGTTCGAGCGGCGCTTACTGGCCCGCTTCCAGAACCGCATTGGGCCGAACCGTGCCGGGCCGCAAGGGTTCCTTCAGCCCGCCGCCGATGCCGTCAAGCTCTTTTTCAAGGAAGATATCATCCCGACCCTGGCCGACAAGCCGGTCTACCTGCTCGCGCCGGCGATGGCGGTGATCCCGGCGATTATCATCTGGGCCGTCATTCCCTTCGGCTGTTTTAATCTCAACTTTGATTATCAGGCCTGTTTCAGCGCCGACCCCGATGCCGCCGGGTTGCGCAATATTTTGCAGATCGCCGATATCAATGTAGGCGTGCTCTACATTCTCGCCGTCACCAGTATCGGCGTGTATGGGATCACCCTGGCCGGCTGGTCGAGCAACAACAAGTATTCGATGCTCGGTGGCTTGCGCTCAGCGGCGCAACTGATCTCGTACGAACTGGCGCTTGGCGCTGCTGTGTTGGCCGTTGTAATGACCTACGGCACGCTCTCGACGCACCAGATCGTGATCCAGCAAGCGGGGCTGTGGGGCATTGTGCCGCAGTTTCTCGGCTTTGTGATCTTTATGTTTGCCTCAACGGCGGAAGTCGTGCGCGCTCCGTTCGACCTGGTTGAGGCCGAGCAGGAGATCGCCGGCGGCTACAACACCGAATACGGCTCGATGAAATTTGCGCTCTTCTTTATGGCCGAGTATATCAAGCTGATCGCCGTTAGTGCAATTGCCGTAACCTTCTTCTTCGGCGGTTGGCGCTTTCCTGGCCTGGAGACGCTTGGGCGCGGCGTGACCGAGTTAGCCGGGCCGGTGGCCGGGAGCGTTGCAGTGGGCCTCGCGTCGCTCGGGTCGTTCTTGATCAAGGTCGTCTTTTTCCTCTTCCTCTCAGTCTGGATTCGCGCATCTTGGCCGCGTTTGCGCTACGACCGGCTGATGGATTTGGGTTGGAAGTGGCTGCTGCCGCTGGCCCTGCTGAACATCGCCTTCACAGCAGTGGTATTTGTGCTGTTCCCCACTCAACGCGTGATGCCGGCACTCATCCTGTTGGCGCTGGGCCTGGTGAGCCTGGCGATTGCGCTGAGTTTCAGCAGCGTACCCAAGGCTACCGACAACGTGACCTTTGTAAAGGGCACGCGCGAACCGACGGGAACAAGCGATTAGGAGAATAGAGATGCTTGGAGAATTGTTAAAAGGCCTGGGCACAACCCTGCGTTATATGTTCCGTCAACCGGTAACGGTGCAGTACCCGGAGGTCAAGCGGCCTGTGCGCGAACGCTTCCGAGGCCGTCACGAGTTGAAGCGCTTTGCGAACGGGCAAGAGCGGTGTATCGGCTGCTCACTGTGCGCGGCGGCTTGCCCCGCCGACGCGATCCTGGTGGTTCCGGCCGAAAACGATCCGCAGCAACCCAACTCGCCGGGCGAACGCTACGCCGCCACCTATGAGATCAACATGCTGCGCTGCATCTTCTGCGGCTATTGCGAAGATGCCTGTCCAACCAATGCAATCGTGCTGGAGCATCAGTACGAACTTTCCTTCTACGACCGCCGCGCCGCGATTTACAACAAAGAGATGTTACTGGTGCCGGTCGATAAAGGCCACGGCGATCCGCCGCCGATCTTGCAGCAACTGAACCGCCAACCTAGCCCGCCGGCACAAATTGATTTGTGACGCGCATGTAGAGCCGAAGCGAGCTTCGGCTCTACATGCGCCTTTGGAGATCGTTATGGAGCTTGTTCTCTTTATCATTACCGCAATCATCGCCTTGGTGGGCGCAGGCGCGATGCTGATTAGCCGCAATGCTGTCCACAGCGCGCTGTTTCTGCTGCTGAACTTCGGCGCAATCGCGGTACTGTTTCTCTTGTTGAACGCGCCGTTCCTCTTTACGATCCAGCTTATCGTCTACGCCGGCGCAATTATGGTGCTCTTCCTCTTTGTAATGATGCTCCTGGGCGCTGAGCGCGTCGAAGACACACCCGACCGCCTGCCCTGGCAGCGCCCGGTCGCCCTACTGCTTGGCGCAGCATTGCTGGTTGTGGCCGGCGTTACCGGGGTACGCGGTGTCGTAACGCTGCCACCCGGCGGCGAGGCGCTGATCGCCTTTAGCGACCCGTTTGAATTGGGCCGCTTGCTCTTCACCACCTACATGCTGCCCTTCCAAATCACCGGCTTCATCCTGCTGATCGCGGTTATCGGCGTGGTCGTGCTGAACCAACGCGCTCGGCAGTCGGCGAAAGCAAAGCCGTCTGCTGGCGATTGAGGTCAGGATTCAGCCTGAAGAAGGTGCATCTGGAAACCACACGACTGGTTCACGATTCTCCTGGATTCTGAATCCTGAATTCTGGAATAAGCCCGGAGTGCGACCTATGGTTCCCACCAGTTACTACGTCTTGTTAAGCGCGGCGCTGTTTATCATCGGTGTGCTGGGTGTTTTGCTGCGCCGCAACGCAATTGTGGTCTTTATGTCGGTCGAGTTGATGCTGAACGCGGCGAATCTGGCGCTGGTAGCTTTCGCCCGCGAGCGGCTGAGCATCGATGGCCAGGTGATCGTCTTCTTCGTGATCACCGTCGCTGCCGCCGAGGTGGCCGTGGGGTTGGCGCTGCTCGTTTCGATCTTCCGCACCAAACAGACGGCCGATGTGGACGAGGTGAGTACCCTGAGGGGTTGACCAAAGACGAAAGCCCGGCTTTCGTCCTTCGTCTTCCGTCCTCCGTCTTAGTACGTAACAGATAAGGTGTCCTTCATGGAACTCATCATCTGGCTTATCCTGCTCTTGCCGTTCATCGGCTTTTTGCTGAATGTCTTTTTCATTCGCAACGAGCGCGTCGCCGGTATCCTTGCTAGCGCCATGGTCGGCGCTTCATTTGTGTTGACCCTCGTTGCCGTAGCGAATCTGGCCGGAATGCCCGCAGAATCGCGGCGGGTTCAGTCCGTTGCTTGGGAATGGATCAACACCGGCGGATTCCGCGTTCCGTTCGGAATTATGTTCGACCCGCTCACGGCAGTGATGGCGCTGCTGGTAACCGGCGTCGGCGCGCTGATCCACGTCTACTCGATCGGCTACATGCACGGTGACTCGCGGGTGGTGCGCTACTTCGCCTACCTGAACCTCTTCATCACCATGATGCTCTTCCTGGTGATGGCGAACAACTTGCTGTTGCTCTTCCTCGGCTGGGAAGGCGTCGGCCTCTGTTCGTTCCTCCTGATCGGGTTCTGGTTCGAGCGCAAATCCGCCAGCGAGGCTGCCGTCAAGGCCTTCGTCGTCAACCGGATCGGCGATGCCGCCTTCATCCTGGCGATGATGGCGATCTACGCCAACTTCGGCACGCTTAACTTCTACACGGTCGAGTATGGCGGTGCGGTGCAGGAGGGCTTCCTCAACCGCATGGGCGAGATTATCGGGCTCACCTTCGGCCCCGAATGGTGGCAGATCGGCATTGCCACCGGGATCTCGTTTATGCTCCTGATCGGCGCCACCGGCAAGAGCGCGCAGTTCCCACTCTTCGTCTGGCTGCCCGACGCGATGGCCGGCCCCACGCCGGTGTCGGCGCTGATCCACGCGGCAACGATGGTTACCGGCGGCGTCTACCTGATGGCGCGCACCGAACCAATCTTTGCCCTCAGCGCCGCAACGCAGACCTGGGTAGTCTGGATCGGTACGCTTACCGCGTTCATCGCGGCCACAGCCGCCCTCACGCAGTGGGACATTAAGCGCGTCCTGGCCTATTCCACCGTCTCGCAACTCGGCTTTATGGTGGCCGCATGTGGCATGGGCGCCTACGTGGCGGCAATCTTCCATCTGCTCACCCACGGTATTTTTAAGGCGCTGCTGTTCCTCGGCTCAGGCTCGGTGATCCACGGCACCCACGAAACGCAGGATATGCGCAAGATGGGCGGCCTGCGCAAGGCCATGCCGACGACATTCTGGACCTACATGGTCGGCTCGTTCGCCCTGGCCGGGATCTTCCCCTTCGCGGGCTTCTGGAGCAAAGACGAGATCATCGGCCACGCCTGGTTCCACAATTATCTGCCGGCTTTCTTCGTGCTTTTCGCCACTTCGCTGCTCACCGCCTTTTATATGGGCCGCCAGGTGGCGCTGGTCTTCTATGGTGATCAGCGCGACCGCACTTACCACGCCCACGAGAGCGGCCAGGTGATGCGCTTGCCGCTGATTGCACTCGCCGTCGGCGCAGTGCTGGCCGGGGCGATCAACCTGCCTTACCTGCACTGGCTGACCGACTGGCTCCAGCCGGTGCTGAATGAAGAAGCCGTAACCTGGGGCGTCGGTAACTATGTGCTGGCGATCATTGCCACTCTGGCCGCTGCCGCGATGATGTACACGGGTTGGTGGGTGTATACCCGCAATACCAACCGGGTCAAGGTCGGCGGCAAAGATCCGGCCTACCGCTACAGCGGTGATATTTGGGATGGTATGTCGGAGGCCTGGTATCTTGATGCATTCTATAACCGGGTCGTGGTGGGCGGTTTCAAGCGCACCGCCGATTTTGCAGCGCGCGTGCTCGACCCACGCGGCGTCGATGGCGTCGTTACCGGCATCGGGCGCGTGTTCGGCGCACTCGGCGTTGGCGTGGGCCGCACCCAGAGCGGCTATGTACGCACCTACGCCCTGGTCTTCACGGTCGGCGTAGTGATTGTGCTGGGCTTCCTGGCGTTTGCGCGGTAGTCGGAGACCTTATGAACCAGTTAGGCTTTCCCATCCTCTCGCTCGTGCTCTGGCTGCCGGCCCTGGGTGCGCTGGCGCTGATCGCGATCCCGCGCATGGGCGATGCGACATCGCGGCGGGTAGCGCTCGCCTGCGCGATGCTCACATTTCTCGTTTCGCTTGTGCTTCCCTTCAATTTCGAGTCGGCGCCGGCGCAGATTATGATGGTCGGCGCGCCGCCGGTGATGCAATTTACCGAGAGCCTGCCCTGGTTGCCTACCTTCGGGATCAGCTACAGCCTGGGCCTCGATGGCGTGAGCCTCTGGTTGGTGATGCTGGCCACCTTCCTCGGGCCGATTGTTGTGCTGAGCACCTGGGATTCGGTTCACAAGCAGCCGCGCATGTTTCTGGCCCTGCTCCTGTTGCTCCAGACCGCAATGACCGGCGTTTTTCTCGCTCAGGATCTGTTGCTGTTCTACATCTTCTGGGAGTTCACGCTCATCCCAATGACCTTCCTGATCGGGATCTGGGGCGGCGCGAACCGGGTGTATGCCGCGCGCAAATTTTTCCTCTACACCTTTGCCGGCTCGGTGCTGATGTTGCTGGCGATTATCGGCATGTACGTTATCCATCGCGGCCAGATCGCTCAGGTCGATCCAAGCTTCCGCGGCACGCTTGATTTTGGCCGGATCGTCAGCGATCTGCGCCAGGGCAACTTGCAACTCAGCACGACCGCCGAGCGCTTGCTCTTCGGGGCATTCTTCCTGGCCTTTGCCGTGAAGGTGCCGCTCTGGCCGTTCCACACCTGGCTACCCGACGCCCACGTTGAAGCGCCCACCGCCGGTTCAGTAATCCTGGCCGGCGTATTGCTCAAGCTCGGCAGCTACGGCATGATCCGCTTCAACCTGACCCTCTTTCCCGAGGCGTCGCGCTGGGCGGCCCCCGCCATCGGCGTACTCGCAGTGATCGGGATCATTTATGGCGCAGCGGTGGCCTTTGCACAAACCGATATGAAAAAGCTGGTGGCCTACTCGTCGGTGAGCCACATGGGCTTTATTGTGCTCGGCATTTTTGCGCTGAACGCCGAGGGGGTCAGTGGGGCGATCTTGCAGAGCATCAACCACGGCCTGAGCACCGGCGCGCTGTTCCTCGTGGTGGGCGTACTCTACGAACGCCGCCACACGCGCGAACTGAGCGCGTACGGCGGGATCTGGAAGGTGATGCCGGTGTACGCCGGGCTGACCCTGCTGATTGTATTGTCGTCGGCGGGCCTGCCGGGGCTGAACGGCTTCATCGGCGAGTTCACAATTATGCAAGGCGCGTTCCGCTCCGACTACCTGGGCTGGATCTTCGTCGCTTTTGCCGTAGTCGGCGTGGTGCTGGCGGCGGCCTACCTGTTCAAATTTTATCGCGCCGTGTTCATGGGCGAGGTAAACGAACCGGCCAACGCCAATCTGCCCGACCTCAGCCGGCGCGAACTGGCAACGCTGGTTATTCTCGCCGTGCCGATTGTAGCGATCGGCCTCTTCCCTGGTATTCTGTTCGGCGGTATGCAGCATAGCGTCGCCGATGTAATTAATGGCCTCACCGCCGTAGTGGCTGGACGGTAGCACGTATGGAACAGATCATCATCCCACCGATCGATTTTCGGCTGCTCGCCCCCTTGCTGGTGGTGGTAAGCTGGGCGACGGTGCTGCTGCTCGTGGATGTCTTCGCCGTGCCGGAAGGTCGCAAAAAGATCACCGGCTATCTGGCGATCGGCGGGTTTGTGGTCGCGGCACTCACGGCGCTCCCCCTGTGGAATGTCGGTGGGAGAACGTTTAGCGACATGCTCGTGCTCGACAACTACGCGCTGACGCTGACCTGGATCTTCCTGCTGATTGGCGGGCTGAGTGTGATCATGGCGCTGGACTACCTGCCGCGCCAGGGGATTGAGCAGGGCGAATTTTACCCGCTGATCATGTTCGCTGTGGCCGGAATGATCCTCATGGCCCAGGGCACCGACCTGATTGTGCTCTTCATGGGCCTGGAGACACTCTCGATCACGCTTTACATTCTCACCGGCTTCGCCTATCCGCGCCTGACCTCGGAAGAAGCGGCGATGAAGTACCTCGTGCTAGGCGCCTTCGCCGCCGGGTTCTTCGTGTACGGAATTGCGCTGATCTACGGCGCAATCGGCACAGTGAATCTGAATGCCATGGCCGAGTATCTGGCGCGCCAGACGCTTGTCGGCGAAGATCAGACCCTGCTGTTGATCGGCGCCGGACTGGTGCTGATCGCCTTCGCATTCAAAGTCGCCCTGGTGCCGTTCCATATGTGGACGCCCGACGTGTATGAAGGCTCGCCGACACCGGTAGCCGCCTTTATGAGCGTCGGCACGAAGGGCGCGGCGCTGGCGGCGCTGCTGCGCATTCTGGCCGCAATGCCGGAACTGGAGCCGTACTGGTTGCCGGTATTGTCGGGCCTCGCCGCCGCGACGATGATCGTCGGTAACCTGGGCGCACTGGCGCAGACAAACGTCAAACGCATGCTGGCCTACTCCAGCGTTGGCCACGCCGGTTATATCCTGCTCGGGGTGATCGTTGCCAATGCTTTTGCCGCGCAGGCGTTTCTGTTCTACCTGCTGGCCTATACGCTGACCAACCTGGGCGCATTCGCAGTAGTGATCGCGCTTGAACAGCGCGGCGAATTGGCCTGGAGCCTCGACGACTTTTCCGGGCTGTTTCAACGCCGCCCGATGCTGGCCGTAGCGATGGCCACATTCATGTTTTCGCTGGCCGGTGTGCCGCCAACAGCCGGTTTTATGGCCAAATTCTACGTCTTTACGGCAGCATGGGAAGGCGGGTTGGGCTGGCTCGCGCTGGTGGGCGTTGTCTCTAGCGCCGTGGCGGCCTTCTTCTACCTGCGCGTCGTCGTGCGCATGTTCATGCAAGAGCCGATGCGCGATGTGGAACTGTCGCTCAACCGCGGCCTTACCTTCAACATTGGCCTCGCGGCGATTTCAACTTTGCTGATCGGCCTCATTCCAACCCCGGTGATCTTCCTGATCGAGCGGTCGCTGGTAGCAGTCGGCAACTAAGCGAGAGGCAGAAGGCTGGACGCAGGGCGCATGCTAAGCGCCACCATCCGCAGATTACGCAGATGGCGCAGATGTAGACGAGCAACAAGTTGGCAGGATGAAACTGCAGACTGCCGCTTGCCGCGTGCTTCCTGCATCGTGCCGCCTGCCGCCTGGAAACCCATGTGGCGTGATCGGCTCCACGAAGTTATCTTTGAGGCTGAAACGCCCGCTGGTCGGGCGTTTGATGTGCTGCTGCTTTGGAGTATCGCCCTTAGCGTCCTGGTTGTGTTGCTGGAAAGCGTCACCAGTGTGCGGGCGCTCTACGGGCCGCTGCTGATCAGCATCGAATGTATGTTTACGATCATCTTTACGGTAGAGTACATTCTGCGCCTGGTCACGGTGCGCCAGCCCCGCGCATATGCGACCAGCTTCTTCGGCATTGTTGACTTGATCTCAATTTTACCTTCGTACATCAGCCTGCTGGTGCCGGGCATGCAGTACCTGCTGGTCATCCGCATCCTGCGTCTGCTGCGGATCTTCCGCGTCTTGAAGCTCGTCGAGTACCTGAACGAGGCGGGCGTGCTGGGGCGAGCGCTCTACGCCAGCCGGCGCAAGATCAGCGTGTTTCTCTTAACCGTGCTGACGCTGGTCGTGATCATCGGCGCGCTGATGTATGTCATCGAAGGTGAACCCTACGGCTTCAACAATATTCCAATCAGTATTTATTGGGCTGTCGTAACCCTCACTACCGTCGGTTATGGCGATCTATCGCCTCAAACGCCAATCGGCAAAGCATTTTCCGTCGTTGTGATGCTCCTCGGCTACGCCATCATTGCCGTGCCGACGGGTATTGTTACCCTGGAATTGTCGCGAGCAACCCCGACCCTGGTTTCGACTGAAGCTTGCCCCAATTGCGGCCGTGACGGCCATGATCCTGATGCGGAATTCTGTAAGTACTGCGGGAGCGCGTTATGAAGCCTGCCAGTTAGGGCGTCTGATTGAGCTGACAGATTAAAGCGCTTTACATTTACAAAGCCTACATGCTATACTGACGGGCTAGAGAACACCAACCCTGTCAAGGAGGTGCTTGATGGCCGGTCCGTCTGCTGCCTTGTCGCACTGGTGGCGTGAACATGGTGAACCCGCCGCATTAACCATCCTCGCGCTCCTCGCGCTGAGCCTTCCGCCGCTTTACCTCCTCAACTTCATTACCGGCGCTCAGGTACAACGGATTGCCATCCTGCTTGTGTGGGCCACTCTGCTGCTACTCGGGTTGCGCCTACCCGGCGTATTACGCTCTGAGCGCCGTCGGATCGCGCTTTTGGGCGCTCTGCTGCTGGCCACGTTCATCGGTAGCCTGGGCATGGCTAACCCACCGCCGCCAGTCTATGCCCAGGATGGGCTCACCTTTCGTGCGCCGCCGCGGATCGGGCAGAGTACATTTGTAGCGCTTTTGCAGCGTGGCAACTCGCCGGCCGCCGGTGTTGGCGGTGAACTCTACGACATTATCGTGGGCTACGGGATCGATCCGGCGGTGGCCCTGGCCTTCTTTCGCCACGAGTCGTCATTCTGTACTGCCGGACGCTGTGCCCGCAACGACCTCAAGAATTGGGGCATGCAACGCCGCCCGATCCGCGCTGAACGCAGCGCGGGCCTCGTCGATGGCTTTGTGCGCTATAACACCTGGCAAGATAGTGTGCGCGACTGGTGCGAACTGATTCTGGGCCGCTACGTTGGGCGCGGGCTCGACACCGTCGAGAAGGCCGTGCCAGTCTATGCGCCCCGCTCCGACGGCAATGTCCCTGAATCGTACATCAATGTGATTCGCAGCACCGTCGCGTCCTGGTCCGGCCAGCGCCTAACCCCGGCGCTCACCCTGCCAACCTATAACGATCCGCTTGATATTGCGCTGGTCAGCGAGACGTTTAGCGCCGCTGAGTTGAGCTTTCGGCCAACCTGGGCGTTTCACACCTATATGCTCGACCAATCGCGCGCCGGCAATCCGCTGGGCGCCCCACTGGCCGAGAGTCGGGTGATCAGCGTCGGCGGCCAGCGTTATGCCGTGCAGGTGTTCGCGCTCGACACGCTGTACACGCCGATTGCGCCGGTTGAGAGCGAGACGAACTGGGGCGATGTACGACGCCTCAGCGATCTGATGCTTCAGGCAACTCCGTCCCCAACTCCATCCCTAACCCCCTCCCCAACTCCATCCCTAACCCCCTCCCCAACTCCATCCCCATAAGCGGATGCTGCTCGAAGACCTGACAGGCTTTACTAAGCTTGTCAGGTCTCGCTTGCGCGTGCCGCCGTCTGCCGCGTCCTGGCATAGTTCTTGCCTGATAAAGAAGTGCGCAGTCTGTGGTAAACTAATATACCCGTGATGTTCCAATGACATTCTCATCCAATTCTGGCCGTCCTTAGGCGCAGAATTGACGTACTATGGATGTAGTAGCTGGAAGATATTGAAACGTCAACTATTCTGTTCTGTTCTAAAGTGAGCAGTTGGAAGGCACCCGCTCTTTTGCAGCAGCAACTCCGAGTGAGCAGCGCCGCTGGTATACGGGAGCAATAAGCAGATGAATACGCACGAAAATGGAACGGTCGAAACTCATCCTGCTGAGCCACGCCTGCCGTATTTACCCGGCCTCGATGGTCTTCGCGCCGTAAGTGTGATTGCAGTCCTCCTTTATCACGCAGGCTTACCGGTATAGGGCGGGTTTCTTGGCGTCGAAGCCTTCTTTGTACTTAGCGGCTTCCTGATTACAGCGCTGCTTCTGGTAGAATGGCGCGCCAACCGGCGCATCAGTTTGCGCGCTTTCTGGGGCCGGCGCTTTCGGCGCTTGCTCCCGGCTGTCATGCTGCTCATTGCCGGTACAGGCGTGATCGCCTGGTGGTTATTGCCTGCCGGTGAAACGCCGGGCCACGAGCGCGATATGCTCGCAGCGCTCGGCTATGTGATGAACTGGAACCTTATTCTCGGTGAACAATCGTACTTCGATCCTACCCTGCGCCCACCGCTGCTCCAGCATCTCTGGTCGTTGGCAATTGAGGAGCAGTTCTACTTAATCTGGCCGCTCCTTTTTATTGCCTGGATGCGGCTGATGGGTCTGCGCGGCCTGCTGGCTTTCGCCCTGATCGGCGCGGCGGCTAGCTCTGTTCTGATGGCCCTGATGTATACTCCGGGCATGGATCCTGCGCGGGTCTACTTTGGCACCGATACACGTGCAAGCGAGTTGCTGCTTGGCGCCGCCCTGGCAATTGTTTGGCCGCCGGGAAGTATACCGGCGGCGCAGAGCCGACGAGTCGGCGGCCTGCTCGATATTGGCGGTCTGGGAGCATTGGTTGGGTTGGGGTATGCGTTTGCACAGCTCTTCGCCCAAGATCCGCGCCTGTATCAGGGCGGTTTTGCCCTGGTGTCTGTGGCAACTGCCGTTGTAATTGCGGTCGTTGCGCATCCGCAGGCCCGCCTGTTGCCGTTCCTGCTCGGCTCCGCGCCAATGCGCTGGATTGGCATGCGCTCGTATAGCCTGTACCTCTGGCACTGGCCGATCTTCCAGATCACGCGCCCCGGCATGGATGTGAGCCTGAGCGGATGGCAACTGTTTGCCGTGCGGATCGGGATCACGATCTTGCTGGCCGAACTCTCGTATCGCTTTGTCGAGCAACCGGTGCGCCGCGGCGCGCTGAACCGGATCTGGAGGAGCCTACGCAATCGTCCGGCAGCGCCCGCGCAGCCTGAGCATACGCCGGTGCCGGAACTTGTGCTGGTCAAGCATGTGCCGGCGCCGCAACCGACGCCCTTCAAGCCGACCCACCCAAGCGCAGTACGCGAACAGGGCGGGCGCATCGATGGGCTGGTTTCCGGCAGCGGTGATTAAGCTGCATCCGTTACACATAAGTTCAGCGCTTTCCCGCATCCAGCACTGCATCAATGATCTTGCGATAGCCGGTGCAGCGGCAGATGTTCCCGCTTAAGGCCGACTGGATCTGCTCCAGCGTGGGCTGGGGATGTTCTTCGAGCAGGCGGGCGCCGGCCATAAGCATGCCTGGGATGCAATAGCCGCACTGGACGGCCCCGTGCCGAATGAAGGCGGACTGAAGCGGGTGCAGCCCCGCAGCGTTGGGCGCGACGGCAGCCAACCCCTCGATTGTGCGTACATCGGCCTGGTGGGCCTGCCCGGCAGGCACCAGACACGCCATTACCGCCTGGCCATTGAGCCAAACTGTACACGCGCCGCACTCGCCCTCGGCGCAGCCCTCTTTTGTGCCGGTGAGGCCGGCATCTTCGCGCAGCGCGTCGAGGAGCGTCTTCGTGACCGGTAACATACATGGCGCGCCATTCACAACAGCCTGCGCTTCAGCTAACGCGCCAAGCGTTGGCGTCGGGGCGAACGGCGCCGGCTGGTGGGTTTCCAGTAACACCGGCGCGCTGGGCCAATCGGCGGCTGCGCTGCCGTCGG
>JBBRUG010000007.1:0-43816 GCA_038247995.1 Chloroflexales bacterium
GCCGCATCATTCCGCTCAGTGCCCTCAGTTCAGTGCGCGCAGTGCCCTCAGTTCAGTGCGCTCAGTGCCGCATCATTCCGCTCAGTGCCCTCAGTTCAGTGCGCGCAGCGCCGCATCATTCCGCTCAGTGCCCTCAGTTCAGTGCGCGCAGCGCCGCATCATTCCGCTCAGTGATCCTATTTCCGCGCCCACACACCCAAATTCCAGGTAAACGGCGCCGTCGGATCAGGCTGAAAACCCTCAATTGAAGGCGCAAAAATGGCCACATCAACGCGCTGGAAGAGCGGCAACACAGGTAATTCCTGGGTAAAAAGCTGCTGCTGACGCAGGTAGGCTTCCGTACGCTCGGCCTGATCCAGGCTGGTTGTTGCCGTACGAATCGCCTGATCGGCCTCGAAGAAGCACCAACCGGCAAAGTTATTGCCCGTAAAGCTATTGCCTTCGTTCGGCACGCTGACACAACTCCAGCGCTCCCAACCGCGCGGATCGGGGCCGGCGATCCAGGCGAATAACGCCAACTCGAAGCCGCGCCGGAACAATGGCCCATCCAGGCTGTAGAGATCCGCTGTCGGTATTTGCGTGATCTCCAGGGTGATCCCAACCGCGCGCAGATCGGCTTGGATGCCCTCAGCAATTGCCAGGCGCAACGGCGATCCCTCAGTAGTGAGCAGTTGTAAGGTTACCGGCGCACCATTCGCCTCGCGCAGTCCGTCGCCATCAGTGTCGACAAACCCGGCCTCATCGAGCAACCGCTGCGCAGTTTCCGGATCATAGCCGTAGCGCGTGAGCTGATCCGCCGGCGCCGCCGCCCACTGGTCGGGCACGATCCAACTGTCCAATACCGGCGCCAGACCACCGAGATGTGCGTCGATCAGCGCCTGGCGGTTGATCGCATGCGCAATCGCCCGCCGCAGATTGATGTTCTGCAACAACGGCACATCCAGGTTAAAATCAAGATGTTCCCAGATCGGGTTTGTCACCGCGCCAAGTTGCAGCGCACCACTGGCCGCGTCGGCGTTGAGCGCGGTAAACAACTCCGCCGTCGGCAACTCCAGCGCGGCCGCATCAAGGCTACCGCCTACCACCGAACTGCGCAGCAAATCCGGGTTATCGCGAAAGAGAAACGTCACCACGTCGGTTTCCGGCACCGAACCGGCGTAGTGCGGGTTGCGCTCCAGGCGCAAACTGCCCTGATCGCGCCGCGCAACGGCGTACGGCCCATAACTAACCGGCATGAGCGCAAAGTCGCTGGTCCGCAATGCCTCAGGTGTAACCTCTGCAAGCATGTGTTGTGGCAGTGGCGTCCAGAAGGTGGTAACATAGCTCGGATCAGTGAAGTCCGGTTTAAGAACGGCGCGCGTCGTATGGTCGTCGATCTGCTCATACCGAGCGAGCAACTCTAGCTTACTCGCCGCCTCTTGGCCCAGGTCGCCTTGCTGCGCCAATTCGTAGGCGAACAACGAGTCCGCCGCTGTCAGGGGCGTCCCGTCCGACCAGCGCAGATCGGGGTTCCAGCGATAGGTGACATTGATCTGCTGAACCTGCGTGATCACATCGGTGACTGTGCTCGTAATCACGCCCGACGTGTCGAGATAGACATCGACCATATCGATCACAACATCGCCGTTGGCAAGGCTTGGTACACGCTCAAGCACGCCGGTAGTGGTGTAGTTATAGCTTAGGGTCAGTAGTGGCGCAGGAAAGAGCAGTTCGCTGAGCGGCCCGGTGGCGCGCTCGTCGGCGCTATCGGCGTGGTAGGGCAAGAGGTCGCCCGGGTCGAGGCGCATGCCGATCCGCAAACTGCCGTCGCGCACCGGCGCCGCCGTCGGGCTAGCGGTTACCGCTTCGATCGGCGCTTCCGTGGCCGCGACTGCATCAGTGGGTTCTGTAACAGCTACCGGCGGAAGACTCGGTGTGGGGCGGGCGACGCCGCCCTGAACTTCGCAAGCGGCCAGGCTAAGCAGGCCGATGAATAAGACAATATAACGCAGTGCGTTCATAAGGTTTTCGATTGTACCTAACCTCACGCATTTTGTCGAATGACGCGAGCCAAGATTAATTATGATTTCGTTACTTACTGCCGATACGCTTCCCGTCGATCAGTTCATCCGGATGGTACCGCCGCGCACCGCCGAGCAGGGCCGCGCATTATACACCGCCGGCGATGCGCATGTGCAAAGCAGCGAGCCGACAATCGCCATTATTAGTGTCAGCCCACCCAACGAGCGCCCCGCCCAGGTCACGGTACGCCTCAGCGGCACACAGGTTTCGCTGAGTTGTAGTTGCCGCGGGCCATACGCATGGGGCGCGTGCAAACACGGCATTGCCGGTGTCCTTACCCTGCGCGACTACCTACACCTGCACCCGCCGAGCCTCTGGCGAGCCGTCCTCAGCCAGGCGATCAGCACGCCGACACCTGCACCCCAACGTAGCGCCGGTTCTAATGGCGCAATCGTCTTTAGCTTGCAGTCCTCCGGCCATTCGTGGCTCGTTCAGCCGTACTCGCTGGCCGGCCGCAACCTACCTGCCGGCCACGGCGGCAGCCCTGACATTATTGCAGGAGCGATCGAACAACGCAAACTCTGGAACGATCTCAAGCCCATTCGCAGTAGTTCTACCTTAACCAACTATACCGAAATGCCCGCCCCAGCCCTCACCGCCGCAGCATTAGCCCTCGGATCCAGCAACCAGTACAACAACTACTGGCACGGCAGCCCGCGCCAACTTGCCGGCATCCTCACCTTGCTGCCGGCATGTCTTGTCTATCAGGGTGATTCTGCTACGCCTTTCCAGAAACGCTTGCGCGTTACTGAACAAACCGGTGAAGTCCAGCTTGAACTCTCACGCGCCGATGCCGATCTCGCCGTCCGCGCCGTCATCGCCACTGGTGAGGCGCGCATGCCGCTCCACGGCGCCGATGTGACGATCCTGACCCATGATCCAACCTGGGCCCTCGTCGGCGATCAGGTGCTGCCCCTTGAAGGCGGCGCCGCAACGACCAACGCGCTCGCGCAGTACCCCGATGTGCGCATTCCGGCCAGCGACGAAACCGAATTCCTCGAACACTTCGTACCGGCGCTCGTCGAACGAATCCCGCTCACCGGCGATGCGATCACCTTCGAGAACCTGAGCGTACCGCCTGAGCCGCGGCTTTATCTTAGCGAACGTGAGCGCGATCTCCTGGCCGAACTGCGCTTTGGTTACGAAGAGTTTGAATTACCTTACAGCAAAACAACTGGCGTCCAATCGTTGCGCCGCCGCGAAGATAGCCGCACGCTCGTCCGCATTACCCGCGATCTCGGCGCCGAACAAGCCGCCTGGGAAAGCCTGAGCGACTTCGGCCTGAAGCGTGGCCAGGTCGGCCACGAGTTCCTCCTGCGCAAGAACGTCAATCCGATCGATTTCCTCATCCGCCAGGTGCCCCGGCTTACCGGGGCCGGCTTCACGATTTTCGGCGAAGATACGCTCAAATCGGCCCGCGTGAACCGCAATCGCCCCGAGATTAGCTTCAAGGTTAGCTCCGGCATCGACTGGTTCGACCTCGAAGCGACGGTCAATTTCGGCGATCAGCACGTCCCGCTCAAAGAGGTGCGCCGTGCCATTCGTAAGCGTGAGCGGTTCATTAAGCTCGCCGATGGCACGATCGGCGAGATCCCGGCGGAGTGGCTCGCGCGCTACCGGCACCTATTCGCCCTCGCCGACGATACCGGCGAAGAGCTTCGCCTCTCCAATCATCACCTCGGCCTGCTCGATCAGGTGCTCGCCGAAGCCGATCGCGCCCAGACCGACACTGCCTTCCAGGAGCGCCGCGAACGGCTACGCAACTTCGAGCGGATCGAACCGCAGCCGCTGCCGCAGGGCTTCACCGGAACGCTCCGGCCCTACCAGAAGGCTGCCTTCGACTGGATGCACTTCCTTAACAGCTATAACTTCGGCGGCTGCCTGGCAGACGACATGGGCACTGGTAAAACGATCAGCACCCTGGCGTTCCTGCAGTCGATGAAAGAACAGCATCCCGATGCGCCGGCGAACCTGATTGTGATGCCGCGTTCGCTGCTCTTTAATTGGGCGCGTGAGGCCGCTCAGTTTGCTCCGGGTCTGCGCGTCTACACCCACGCCGACCAGGGGCGGATCACCGAGGCCGCCGACTTTAATAAGCACGACCTGGTGCTTACCACCTATGGCGTCATGCTGCGCGATCTTGAACTCCTGCGTAGTTACAAGTTCCACTACGCTATTCTCGACGAGTCGCAGGCGATCAAGAACCCGCTCGCCGAAACGTCGCGCGCCGCGCGCGCCCTCAATGCCGCACATCGCCTCGTACTCACCGGCACGCCGGTCGAGAACTCGGCCAGTGAGTTGTGGGCGCAGTTTGCCTTCCTCAACCCCGGTCTGCTCGGCAATCTCGACTACTTCCGCGAAGAATTTGTGAACCCGATCGAGCGCAAGCAAGATCAGGACACGGCAACGTTTCTGCGCAAGATGGTGCATCCCTTCATTCTGCGCCGTACCAAAGAACAGGTTGCACTCGATCTGCCGCCGCGCAGCGAAGAACTGCTCGAAGTGGACATGGAGCCCAACCAGCGCAAACTCTACAACAAAACCCGCGATCACTACCGCGATTTGCTGTTGGGCCTGATTGACGACGAGGGCATCAACGATGCACGCCTGAAGGTGCTCGAAGGGCTGTTGCGCCTGCGCCAGATCTGCAACCACCCGCAGCTCGTCGATCCACGCCATCGGGGCGGATCGGCCAAGCTTGAAGCATTGCTGGAAACGCTCGACACCTTGCGCGCCGAGGGCCACAAAGCGCTGATCTTCTCGCAGTTCGTGCAGATGCTCACTCTGGTGCGCGCCGAACTCGATGCGCGCAAGATCCCGTACGCTTACCTCGACGGCTCAACGCGCAAACGTGAGGAAGTCGTCGATCGCTTTCAGCAATCCGGGCCGGAACTGCCCTTCTTTCTGATCAGCCTGAAAGCCGGCGGGGTGGGCCTAAACCTCACCGCCGCCGACTATGTGATTCACGTCGATCCGTGGTGGAACCCGGCTGTGGAGATGCAAGCTACCGACCGGACGCACCGCATTGGGCAGACGCGGCCGGTGTTTGTGTATAAGCTGATCACGCGGGGAACAGTCGAGGAGAAGATTCTACAGCTTCAGGCGCGCAAACGGGCCCTGGTGGAGCAACTGATCGCCGCCGACGGCAGTATGCTCAAAGCGCTCACGCGCGAGGATGTGGAGGTGCTGTTCTCGTAAGGGCGACCCTGATCGTCGCCCCGTGTCGCACCTTCTGGGTCATCTGCGCCATCTGTGCAATCTGCGGATGTTACCGGATCACCCTACGTTCGGGGTGATGCACTAACTCCGGCGGCTTATCGCCGGTGATCAGGCGCACGCCGCGGTCGTAGGTGAAGTAGTTATAGGCCCAGTTAAACATCACCAACACCCGATTGCGGAAGCCGACCAGGAACATCAGGTGTACCACCAGCCAGCCGGCCCAGGCCAGGTAGCCGGTCAGGCGAATCCCGAACGAGTCGAGCACTGCCGCACGCCGCCCGATCGTGGCCATATTGCCTTTGTCGAAATACTTGAACGGCTTCATGGGGCGGCGCTTGGTGCGCGCCAGAATATTCTTCGCCGCCCGTTCACCCATCTGAATCGCCACCGGCGCCACCATTGGGTAGGCCATCCCCGGCTTATAACCCTCCAGGTAGGCCATATCACCGATCACAAACACATCGGGGTGCTCGGGCAGATTTAGCGTCGGCTCAACGGGCACCCGCGCACCCCGAGCCAACTTCACGTCTAGCGCATCACCCAGGTGCGCGCCGCGCACACCGGCGGCCCAGATCACCGTCGCCGCCTCCAGAGCGCTCGCGTCGGCAAAAGTTACATTGTCGCCTTCAACTGTCTTTACCGCCGTCTTCAGACGCACCTCGACGCCCATCTTTTGCAAGCGGCGCAGCGCGCTGATGCGCAGACTCTCCGGGAAAGCCGCCAACAGCTTATCGCCGGCTTCGACCAGGATCACCCGCGCCTCGGAGATATCGAGCATCGGGTAGTCGCGCACCAACACATGCGTAATCAGTTCGATATAGGCGCCGGCCAACTCCACGCCGGTCGGTCCGCCGCCGACGATCACCACCGTCATCAGACGCCGACGAACCTGGGGATTTTGTTCACTTACTGCATATTCAAAGTTGGCCAACACCTGACTGCGCAGCCGCGCGGCGTCATCGAGATCCTTGAGGCCGTAGGTATGGTCGGCCAGCGTATCATTGCCGAAGTAGTTATTTGCGCTGCCGGCAGCAATGATCAAATAATCGTACGGAACATCGGCAGCGCCGGTGTAAACAACCTTGTGACGAAAATCAACCCGTTGCACATCAGCCATCATAAAACCGATATTGCTGGACGAGCGCACAATCGCCCGCACCGGGTAGGCCACCGACTCCGGCTCCAGGCCGGCCGTGGCCACCTGATAAAGCAGCGGCCAGAAGCCGTGATAATTGTTTCGATCAATAATTAAGACATCAACATCTTTGTCGGTCAATGCGCGGGCGGCATTCAGACCGCCGAACCCGGCGCCGATGATCACCACCCGCGGGCGTGCCGACGGCCATGTGCGCGCCCCATTACGGCTGTAGGCGCTGAGCGCGAACTGTTCATCGCTTGGCGGCGGCAACGGTGTAGCTTGAGTCTGGTTCTGACTATTATGTTCAGTTTGCATCAGTAGAAAACTCCCTTCGGTTTACGCTGCCTTCGGCATCCCAGCATATAAGGACACAACAAGTTGCGTTCCTACGGAATGCGCTTTACCGTTATGATCGTTCGATTGCTTGATTACTTTCCATCATACCGGCCAACGGCGTCCATGTCACCCCTCTATTATATGTGATTTTTTTCTCAATCAAACCGCCTTCCGACCGATTATGCCTGCGCTCTTCTGTTCGTACCATTTGTTCAAATGCACCCAAAGTTATGGTTCTCTCACAGGGAATGCACATCAATTGCCCATTCTTACAAGCAACATCGCCGTAGCGCTGAGCGGTGTGGAATGCATTATATGCAAAAAAACCTGAGTTCGTGTGTTATAGAACACAGTTGACACAGCACTATATTGCGAATAATCCTGCTATGTGATGGAATATACAGGTTCTTTGGTTGACACTAAAGACAACCAGAACTATAATACTGGCAGATTCCCTTTGCGCACAGGTATCCCCTAGAAAGCAACGGAGCATGGGACAGATCTTCCCTCGCAACGCCAATCTGCTCGCCCGATTGAGCATTTTTGGTGGCCTGCTCCTGGTGGTCGAGCTCATTTTGATCACCGGAGTCTTCTTCCGCTCAAACTACTTCCGTCAAATCAATGTCGCTGTCGAGCAACCCGTCGCGTTCAGTCACCAACTACACAATGGTGTCCTTGGTGTTGACTGCCGCTACTGCCACACCTCGGTCGGTCAATCCTACTTCGCCAATATCCCGGCCACCGAAACCTGCATGACCTGCCACTCGCAGATTGCACAATACAGCCCGAACCTCGAAGTGGTGCGTGAGAGCTACGCAACGGGTGCGCCGATCGAGTGGATCAAGGTTCACAACGTCCCCGATTTTGTCTACTTCAATCACTCGATCCATGTCAACAAAGGTGTCGGGTGTACCACCTGTCATGGCCAGATCAACAACATGCCGGTTGTTTGGCAAACCCAGGGCTATTTTATGGCCTGGTGTCTCGATTGTCACCGCCAACCCGAGCAATTCCTCCGGCCGCGTGAA
Source organism: Chloroflexales bacterium (assembly GCA_038247995.1). GTDB lineage: Bacteria > Chloroflexota > Chloroflexia > Chloroflexales > Chloroflexaceae > JBBRUG01. The sequence continues at coordinate 7,783 of JBBRUG010000007.1, forward strand.
GAAGTCTATAACGCCGATTATGTTCAGCCGGCGAACCAGCTTGAAATCGGTCGCCAGCTTGTGGCTGAGTACGGCATTATGCCTGCCGCTCAGTTGACGAACTGCTACGTCTGCCATCGCTAAAATATGCTGCCGACGCTGCATACCTGATGCCTGAGAACTGAGAACGGTATACGGTTCTCTGGATCTAGCAAGTAACGCATATGACCAGTCAAAGCCCGACTCTGACCACTGAGGCAGTTCGCGAACAGCTTCGTAACGCCCGCGGCCCGCAACTCTGGCGTTCGATCGATCAACTCGCAGATACTACGGCCTTCCGCGAGCTTGTGGAACGTGAATTCCCCCGCGGCGCCAGTGAACTCGACGACGGCGTGAGCCGCCGTTCATTCCTCAAGCTGATGGGCGCGTCGCTGGCGCTTGCCGGCGTTACGGGCTGCACCTATATGCCCCGCGCGAAGCTCGCGCCCTTTGTGGAGCAGCCGCAAGGCGGGCGAGTGCCGGGTATTCCGCTCTTCTACGCCTCGGCGCTTACGCTCAATGGCTTCGCCAGCGGCATACTTGTGCGCTCCAACGAAGGCCGTCCCACGAAGGTTGAGGGCAACCCGCTCCATCCCGCCAGCCGGGGCGGCACCGACATCTTCGCCCAGGCCGAAGTGCTAACGATGTACGACCCCGACCGCTCAACGCAGGTCTTGAACAACGGCGCTGCGAGCACCTGGGATGCGTTCACCACCACCCTCGGCAATAGCCTCACCGCGCAGTCGGTGACTCAGGGCGCAGGCATTCGTCTGCTCACTACCACGGTTACCTCGCCAACACTCGCCGCACAGATTGAGCAGTTTCTCCAGGCCTATCCGCAAGCAAACTGGTATCAGTACGAGCCGATTAACCGCGATAATGTTGTGGCTGGGGCGCGCCTGGCTTTCGGCGAAGATGTGAGCACGCGCTACGATTTTAGTGCCGCCCAGGTGGTGCTCAGCCTCGACGCCGATTTTCTCGCCCCTGGCCCCGGCTTCGGCGCCTACGCCCGCGACTTCAGCGACAACCGGCGCGTCGATGCGGCCTCAACGGCGATGAACCGGCTCTATGTCGTCGAGGCGACGCCCTCGTCTACCGGCATTACGGCTGAACACCGCCTGGCGCTTAAAGCCGGTCAGGTTGAAGGTTTTGCCCGTGCGCTTGCCGCCGCCCTCGGTGTGGCCGATGTGCCTGCCGGGGCAGCTGTGCCGGCCAATGCGCAGGCTTTCCTTCAAGGCGTCGCCGCTGATCTTCAGGCCAATCAGGGCAACACGATCGTAATTGCCGGCGCACAGCAGCCGCCTGCGGTTCACGCGATCGCGCATGCGATCAACGCCGCCCTCGGCAATGTCGGCAATACGGTGATCTACACCGCGCCCGTCGAGGCTCGCCCGGCGCTGCAAACCAGCGAGCTTGCCGCCCTGACGAATGAGATCGCTGCCGGCAGTGTTGAACTGCTGGTGATGATCGACGGCAATCCGGCGTATAACGCCCCCGGCGATCTGCGCTTCGCCGAACGGTTAGCCCAGGTGCCGCTCAGCGTTCACCTCAGCCTCTTCGTCGATGAAACTGCGAGCCGGGCCACTTGGCATATTCCGCTGGCGCACGCGCTGGAGAGTTGGAGCGACGCCCGTGCCTTCGACGGTACGGCCAGCATCGTTCAGCCGTTGATCGAACCGCTCTACCAGGGCAAAACCAGCCACGAACTGCTCGCTGCAATGCTCGGCGATGCCAATGCCGATCCGCTCGCGCTGGTGCAGAACACCTGGCAGGCCCAGGCTAACGGCAGCTTCGATATCTTCTGGCAGACGGCGCTCGCTACCGGCGTAATTGCCGACAGCGCTGCGCCAACGCTTACGCCAGCCCTGCAAACCGGCGCCATTCCCGCCGCGCCACCCGAAACCAGCGGCCTGGAGCTTGTCTTCCGCCCCGACGCTAGCCTGTGGGACGGTCAGTATGCCAATAACGGCTGGCTGATGGAACTGCCCCGCCCGCTGAGTCAACTCGTCTGGGATAATGCCGCCCTGATCAGTCCGCGAACGGCGATCCGGTTGCTCAACCTGCCAATTAGCGTCGATCAACTGATTGCACCAGCCGGCGGCGACGCAGACAAAGCAGCCACCGCAACCCGCGAGCGCGCGCTCGAACTACTTACCCAGGCCAACGGCACAGTTGTGCAACTCAGCTATCGCGGTGGCAGCGTCGAACTGCCGATCTGGCTGATGCCCGGCCACGCCGAAGACTCGATTACGGTAATGCTTGGGTATGGGCGCAGCAACGCCGGACGGATTGGCGACGGCATCGGCGTGAATGTCTACCCCGTTCGCACCAGCGATGCGCTCTGGTTCGGCAGTGATCTGACGCTGGCGGCGACTGGGCGCACCTACCAACTCGTTTCAACCCAGAACCACTGGACGCTCGAAGGCCGCGACATCTACCGCGTCGGTACCTTTGATCGGTTCAGCGCGGATCCAAAGTCGATCTCACGCGACATCTATAACGAGAAGTACGGCAGAGACTCGCCCGGCTACGAATCGCTGATGCCCCGCGTCGACTATACCGGTCGTAATAAGTGGGGCATGACGATCAACCTGAATGCCTGCATCGGCTGTAACGCCTGTGTTGTTGCCTGCCAGTCGGAGAATAACATCCCGATTGTGGGCAAAGATCAGGTAGCCGTCGGGCGTGAAATGCACTGGATTCGCATCGACCGCTACTTCGCGGGGAGCGACCTCGACAACCCCGACACCTATGTTATGCCCCTCACATGTATGCAGTGTGAAAATGCACCGTGTGAGGTCGTTTGCCCCGTAGCAGCGACCGTCCACGACTATGAGGGCATTAACAACATGGTGTATAATCGCTGCGTCGGTACGAAGTACTGCTCCAACAACTGCCCCTATAAGGTGCGCCGCTTCAACTTCTTTCAGTACAGCGATCTCAATACGATCACGCTGCAACTAGCCCGTAACCCCGAAGTGACAGTGCGCAACCGTGGCGTGATGGAGAAGTGCACGTTCTGTATTCAGCGCATCAGCGACGCTAGAATCGAGGCCAAGAAAACAGCCGTCGCGGCAGGGCAGACCGATTATACCATCGCCGATGGCACGATTGTGACGGCCTGTGAAGGGGCGTGTCCGACAGCGGCGATTGTCTTCGGCGATCTTAATGATCCGGCCAGCCGGGTCGCTAAGTGGCGTGGTGAAGGCCACAACTACGGCCTCCTCGGTGAACTAAACACCTTTCCGCGCACGACATACCTGGCCCGAGTTCGCAACCCCAACCCGGATTTAGAGCTGGAAGGATAGTCGATGGCACAGGCGCAACCGCTTCGCACGCGCCCACAGCCGGACGATGGCGAAAGCTATCTCCTGCCGGGGGAAACCTACACATCACTTACGCAGAAGATCGGCGATGTTCCGCTTGTCTCTCCCTTGAAAACGCCCAAGGGTTGGTTGGCGGGTTTTACGGTCGCTTTCTTTTTGCTGATGATCTTTCTGATGTCCGTTACGTGGCTGTTCATCCGCGGCGTGGGCATCTGGGGCATTAATATCCCCGTCGGCTGGGGCATGGACATCATCAACTTCGTCTGGTGGATCGGCATCGGTCACGCCGGTACGCTGATTTCAGCCATTCTGTTGCTGCTGAATCAGGGCTGGCGCAACTCGATCAACCGCTTCGCCGAGGCGATGACGCTCTTCGCGGTGGCCTGCGCTGGTGTGTACCCGATCCTGCACCTTGGGCGGCCCTGGATCTTCTACTGGCTCATCCCTTACCCCAACACCCACGGCATGTGGCCGAACTTCCGTAGCCCGCTCGACTGGGACGTGTTCGCGATCACGACGTACGCCACCGTCTCGCTGCTCTTCTGGCTCGTCGGCCTCATCCCTGACTTCGCGACCCTGCGCGACCGGGCAACGAATGTCTGGGTCAAGCGCATTTACGGTATGGCTGCTCTCGGCTGGCGCGGCTCGGCGCACCACTGGCACCGCTACGAGATCGCCTCGCTCTTGCTCGCCGGCCTCTCGACGCCGCTGGTGGTTTCGGTGCACTCGATCATCTCGCTCGACTTCGCCATTTCACAGGTTCCTGGCTGGCAGGTGACGGTCTTCCCGCCCTACTTTGTGGCCGGTGCCGTCTTCGCCGGTTTTGCGATGGTGCTCTTGCTGATGATCCCGATCCGCAGTTTCTACGGCTTCCAGAACTACATCACGATGCGCCACCTCGATGTGATGGCTAAGGTGATGCTGGCGACGGGTATGATTGTGGTCTACGGCTACTTCATGGAGGCGTTTGCTGGGCTCTACAGCGGCAATGTCTATGAAGAGTATCTGCTCACCAACCGCCTGATCGGCCCGAGCGCCTGGGCGTATTGGGGCCTGCTGTTCTGCAATGCCGTGGCGATCCAGCCGCTCTGGTTCAAGCGCGTGCGCCAGAATATTCCGGCACTGCTGCTCATTTGTGTACTGGTCAGCATCGGTATGTGGCTCGAACGCTATGTGATTATCGTCATCTCGCTCGAACGCGAGTTCTTGCCCTCATCATGGGCACAGTACTACCCGACGTTCTGGGACTGGTCGCTCTACATCGGTACATTCGGCCTGTTCTTCACGCTGCTGTTCTTGTTCATCCGCGTTCTGCCGATGATCAACATCTTCGAGATGCGGCTGTTCCTCTATCAGGAAGAGGAGAAGCGGCGTCTGCTCGGGCCTAATACAGACGCTGAACCGATCGTGCGGCCCACAGCCACAACCGACTAAGCATCAGGATAGCGAGATCAGCATATGCAGAACCGAACTAATGAAGTCTATGGGGTAATCGCCGAGTTCGCCGACCCGGCGGCCCTGATTAAGGCGACGAAGGAAGTCAAGCACGCTGGGTACAGCAAAATTGACACCTTCACGCCCTTTCCGATCGAGGAGATCATCGAGGAAATCGCTCCCGGCGATACCGGTATACCGCGCCTCGTGCTGCTCTTCGGCCTTATCGGCGCCGCTAGCGGCTTCATTCTTCAGTACGTCGGCAACTTCATCGACTACCCGCTCGTCATCGGCGGGCGCCCAAATGATATCACCGGTTGGCCGGCGATGATCCCGATCACCTTCGAATTGGGCATCCTGCTCGCGGCGTTCGCTGCCGTCTTTGGCATGCTCGCGCTCAACGGCCTGCCGATGCCGTACCACCCGGTGTTCAACACACCCCGCTTTGAGTATGCCTCGCAGGATGCCTTCTTTCTGTGCATCGAGTCGAACGATCCATTATTTGATCGTGGCCAGACGGCGCAATTCCTACGGAGTCTTGGGTCGTTACAAGTTTCCGAAGTACCGTATTAGCAACACGCAACATGTTGGCTCGCACCTGGTAAGGACACTGACCATGCAGATCTCTCGCCCGCAATCTTTGTTCTCAATCAGTAGTCTGATCCGTTACAGCGGGATTGGGCTGCTCCTCCTGCTGCTCACCGCATGTCACCAGGACATGTACAACCAGCCCAAGCTTCAGACGTACGAACCGAGCAGCTTTTTTGCCGATGGGCGTGCGTCGCGGCCGGTTGTGCCGGGAACAGTTGCAGTTGGCCAGGCGCAAACCGACGAATATCTCTACACCGGCTTCGTCGATGGCGTTGCGGGCGACGTCATGCCCTTTCCGGTAACAAGAGATCTGCTGGTGCGCGGCCAGGAACAGTACACGATCTTTTGCGCCGTCTGCCATGGAAACGCCGGTTTTGGCCGCAGCATGATCGCTCAGCGCGGCGGTATCGTGCCGGCGAATTTCCATCAAGATCGCCTGCGCGAGGCGTCGGTTGGGCATTTCTTTAATGTCATCTCGAATGGCGTCTATCGCGGCGACCCGGCGAATGACGGGTATCAGTCGATGTATGGCTATGCCTCGCGCATTACGGCCGAGGATCGCTGGGCAATCGCGGCATATATGCGCGCACTCCAGTTGAGCCAGAATGCAACGCTCGACGATGTACCACCCGAGCAGCGCGATCAACTTGGTCGGTAGGCGGGTAAACGTTGTGTGCGCCTTAGTCGGCGTGCGCCTGACTTCAAAGGCTTTCTGATGGCGACAACAACTATTCCAACCACGCGCCTTCCGCAACTGAGCCGACTCCAATCAGTTGGTATCGTCGCGGCCGCAGTGGGGCTCGTAGCCTTGCTGGCCAGTTATTTCCTGGCTGGGCCTGAGGCGTTCTTCCACGCCTATCTGTTCGGCTATTACTTCGTCTTCGCCCTGCCGCTCGGCTGTCTCGCCACACTGATGATCCATCACCTGATGGGTGGCGGTTGGGGTGTGGCGGTACGCCGGATGCTCGAAGCCGGCACGCTGACGATCCCGGTCTTCGGCTTACTCGCCATACCGATCATCCTGGCCATGTTCAACGAGACGGCGCAGGCGCTCGGGCTCAGCCACTCGATCTTTGAGTGGGCGGTGCCGGAGGTGATTACGCCCGGCAGCCCCGAGTTCGACCCGATTATCGCCCACAAGGTGCCCTGGCTCAGTCCAATCTGGGTGACGGCACGCCTGGTGATCTTCTTCGTGATTTGGTCGGGTTTGGCCTGGCTGCTGCGCTCGCGCTCACTTCAACAGGATCGTGCACCGAGCCGCGCACTCAAAGATCGGCTGTCGCAAATCAGTGGCTTCGGGACCGCGCTGTTTGTCGTCACCGTGACGTTCTTCAGCTTTGATGTTTCGATGTCGCTCGATCCGCATTGGTTCTCAACGATCTACGGCGCGCACTATATCGTTAATGCCGCACTGATCACGCTCTCGTTCAGCATCCTGGTGCTTACGCTGATCCGCCGTTCGCCGGTGATCGCGGACAATGTGCCGACAAAGCCCATCCACGACCTGGGTAAGCTTATTTTTACCTTTACGGTGCTGTGGACGTACATGTCGTTCAGCCAGTTCGTAATTATCTGGGCCGGTGATGTCGCCGAATTTACGCCCTGGTATCTTGATCGAATCAGCGGCGGCTGGCTCTATCCCATCCTGTTCCTGATGGGCTTCCAGTTCTTCTTCCCGTTTTTTATTTTGCTGTTCCGCACCAACAAGCGCAATCTGACCCCGTTGGCCTGGATGGCCGGATGGATCTTGATCATGCGCTTCATCGATATAAGCTGGATTATGCTGCCTTACTTCCACGAAACAGTGGGTGAGGCAGTCGCAACCTGGAGCAATATCGTCGCACCGATCGGACTCGCAGGTATTTTCCTGGCGCTCTTCGCCTGGAATGTGCAGAAGGTGCCACTCTTGCCCGGCAACGATCCGGAGATGATGGCACTGTACCTGGCTCAGCAATACGAGCACCACGCTGAAGATAACGCTGCTGGAGGGCACCACTAATGAGCTACCGCCCCCGCACCCCGGAGTATGCTTCGCAACAGCAGGCTCTCCCAAGCGCGCGCCGGATTATGGTCGCGATGCTCGTTACATTTGTAATTGTCAGCTTCCTGGTGCTCTTCGCCGGGCGCATACCTGTGACGCCGCAGCCGCAGTTCCCGGAAGGGATCAACTATCGCCAGTATACGCAAGAGGCCGACGTGCTGCTAAGCAGCTACGGCAATACGCTCGAAGGTCGGGTGCATATCCCGATCGATCGGGCGATGGACCTTATTGTTGAGCGTGGCCTTCCCCTACGCGATGATCCCAGCGCGACACCGTAAACCTAGAACACTGAGCAACGAACTGAATACCTGAAGCACTGAGCCGCGTGGCTCGCTACGCTCGCGTCGTCCCACATCCAGGCTCACTGAGCAGCCAACTGAATACCTGAAGCACTGAGCCGCGTGGCTCGCTGCGCTTGTGCCTATGGCTAGAGGCGGCAGGTCAGAACAATCCCTCCAAGCCTGTCGTGCATACGGCAGGCTTGGATTGTGTTTGCAACATCGGCGTAGCATTGCTAGAATACTCTTATGCTTGAACAAGACTCACAAACGCCCACCCGTAGCCAGCCGGCCTGGTTATTGCCTGTGCTGGTTGGTGTACTCGTTGCCCTTGCCGCCCTTGTCGCCGTTGTGCTCACAAGCGGCGTGCCGGCCATGGTCACCCCCGCACCCGCTGCTCCTGTAGCTGCCCCTGTCGTTGAGGCGCCACCGGTTACTGCCGATGAGGCTCTACCGAACACGCACGGCGGTCTTGACCCGGACGGGCCAGCGGTTGACGAAATTACTGTCGCCGATGCGCGGGCGCGTTTTGACGCCGGTACAGCCATCTTCGTCGACATGCGGGCCGGTACCGACTTTACCGCCGGCCATATCCCCGGCGCGCTTACAATCACTTCGGCTGATCTCGATAGCCGCCTGCGCAGCCTACCCCCCGGCGCGGTGATCATTGCCTATGGCGACGCCACTCGCCCCGAGTCGGGCCGGCGCGGCGCGCAGATCTTTATGGAACTTGGTTATCCGCAAGTTATCGCACTTGCCGAAGGGTTTCAGGGCTGGCAGGCCGGCGGGAACCCCGTCGAGTAGATCGCAGGCCGCAGACAAAGCCTTCGCATAGGATCCAATAAGCAGGAGCTATGACGAGTGATCGATCACCGCGACTTGCATTGATCATGAGCGCTCTGCCATTGCGGCTGGGGCTTCGGATCCTAGAGGTTAGGTGCGGTCCGGGCGCTGCAGCGCGGGATGTCGCTAAGCGCATCGGCAATGGGCGTGTGCTGGGCAGCGACCGTTCAGCCAAAGCAATCGCCCAGGCCATAGCGGGTTCGGAAAGTGCCTCGGCATCTGGCCGATTGACCTTTCGCCAGCTTCGGCTTACTGGCGGCGCCCAGCGCTAGAGCGATTAAGCCGCGCCCGCACCGCTGATGTAAAGAAGCCTAGCGCCTCCAGGCGTAACGCGGCACTCAAGCCCAGGTAGAGCAGCGCACCGCTGCCGCCCGCAAGCGCGACTTGCACCAGCACCGGCAGATCGCCTAACAGCAGCGCACCGCCCCACACCACCAGCGCCATCAGGCCGCTCGCCAGCAACCCCTTCAGTACAGCCTCGCCGAGCCGCTGCCCGCCCAGTGGCACCACCCGCGTCAGCAGCCAATACGTAATCAGCGCATGGCCGATCCACTGCGCCGAGTTGCCGACCACCAGCGCCAGAAAGCCCAACTCGGTCAGAAAGAGCAACGGAAGCGCAGCCAGTAAGTAACAGAGGATCGCGGCGCCCTGAATGAGGTTGGGCGTGAGGGTATTCTTACGTGCATAGAAGGCAAAGATCAGCACCTGGTCGATCGCGGCGGCAGGCAGGCCGGGTAGATAGAGCAGCAGCGCTGTGGCAGTAATTGCGGTGTCGGCGGCACTAAAAGCGCCGCGTTCAAGCAAGAGTTGGGTGATCGGCAGGGCCAATGCCGCCAGACCCGCCGTTGCCGGCAACACCAGCAGCAATACCACCTTCAGCCCCATCGCCAATGTCGAACGAAAAGCGTCTTCATCGGCCGTAGCGCTCTGGCGCGCCAGCGTCGGCAGCACGGCCAGGGCCACGGCAGAGGCCACCAGGCCCAGCGGAAATTGCACCAGGGTTGTTGCGTAGCGCATTGTGGCCAGCGCCGCCGGGAAGCCCGAGGCGAGCCAGCGATCGATTACCGTGCCAAGAATCGAGAAACCAATCCCGAGCGCAACCGGCCCATAGAGGAGTAGAATGCGGCGCACCGCTGGATGTTCGAGGCTAAAGCTGGGCCGCAGGCGCGCTCCGCGTAGCCCCGGCAACTGAACGCAGACCTGGCCTGCCGCGCCGATCAGCGCGCCGGCCGCCATAGCTGTTGGCCCTAACCTATCGGCGAACAGCACAATGCCAAGGATCATCCCGGCGTTGAAGGTAGCCCCAACAAAAGCCGGAAGCAGAAAGCGGCGCTGCGCATGCAAGATCGCCGTGGTGAGTCCCGAGACACCCATCAGCAACACAGCGGGCATCAGCAGGCGCACCAGCGGCACGGCCAGCGCTTGCAGTTCAACCTGCTCTGGTCGCGCCAGCAACCCCACGACAAACGGCGCTTGCCAGAGCATCAGCGCCGTGAGTGCGACCAGAGCCGCCAATGCTATACTGATCACGGCCGAGGCTACCCGCCAAAAGTCATCGCGATCTTCTTCCACTAGTTCGCTGAAAACCGGCACCAACGCAGCACTCACCGCCCCATTGATCAACATATCGTAAACCGTATTGGGTACGGTCCACGCAAGCTGAAACGCGTCTACTTCTAGCCCGCGCCCAAAGAAATAGGCAATTGTTGGTTCGCGCACGAGGCCCAGCAGACGGCTGGCCACATTGCCCAAACTAATGAGCAGCGCCGCAACCGCGACGCTGCGCATAGCACTGGATGGAGCTATAGATGAGTCAGACTGCGGAGCAGACATCGCAATAAAACCATAAAGACGCCCCAGCGGAGCGTCTTTGCAAAGCACACTGAAACACGTAATTACTCGCCGCCGGCGGCCGAAACTGTATCGCCGATAAACTGGCTGCGAATGCGGCGTAAAGCCGTGGGCTCGACAGCAAAGGTAGCCGGCGGGCGCAATTCAATGATCGTTTTATTGTCGATCGCATACCGCTGCACATCAGCGGCGCTCAGGCCACGCGCAAAGTTTGCGGCTTCGAGCATTGTGCCATGATCAAGATCGGTGCGGACATAACCCCGCAGCGCGCCGGTATAATCGTCCAGACTGGTAAGTTGTTGCAATAAACCCCGCTCACGCACCCGATCAAAAATCGCCATCAAGACAACCTGTTGGCGCTGGTTGCGCCCAAAATCGCTATCGGCGTGGCGCGTGCGTGCATAGACCAATGCCCGCTCGCCGTCCATCAACTGCGGGCCGGTGCGGAAACGCACTTCCACTGTGTTGTAATCATCAGTGGGGTATGCCGGGTCATAGATCGCCTCCGGCACATCGATCCGGATGCCGCCTAGCTGATCGATCAGTGTCTCAAAGCCTTGAAAGTTAATCAGAATAAAATGATCAACTTCGATATCGAGCAACTTACCGACAGTTGCCTTCACAAGCGCTGCACCGCTACCGGGGCCATAATTACGTTCACCCCGACCATACGCCGCATTGATCCGCCCTTCGCCGCCCGTCGGATAGCTTACCCAGAGATCACGCGGAATACTGAGCATACTCACCCGCCCGGTGTCGCGGTTGAGCCGCACAACAACGATCGCATCAGTACGCGTGGGATCTTCATCGCCGGGCCGAGCATCAGTGCCGAGCAGCACAATATTCAGCGTCGGGCTACTGAGGCTCGGGGCACCCTCAAGCGAGGGCTGCGCCGTTGCCTGAGGCAACTGAACGCCTGGTTGCGGTTCAATCGTGGTTTCGTTCGACGGTGAACGCGCATCCGAGGCTGTTTGAAGAAGATCAGCAGCGGCCAAGCTATCGGTAGGCAGCGGGATTGCTGCCGGTGTAACGATCATTGAATTGATGTCGTCTAAAGCCTGTCGCCATTCGTAGGCAAGGCGCAGCAGCATGGCTGTCGCCAGTAGACTGACAATGATAAAGGCGCTAAGAACATGGCGCCGACTTGGAATGGGCATACCTCCAGCACTCCGTTATAGGGATTTGGCGCGAGGCCCGGTCTACTATACCACATGATGAATAGGCCTCAAAAACGCCAACCCTGGCTTTACCTGATTGGGGCCTGAGATTAGCGTGAACTACGCCTGGATCAAACCTACATCGCCACTACTGACCCGCTGGATCTGACCAGAGGCGTCACGGACAAGTAATGCCCCGCTGGCATCGACATCCTCGGCTACACCATGGAGAACACCAGTGGCAAGTTCAATCGTCACCGGCGCGCCGAGCGTTCGCAGTCGGGAGCGCCAGGCGGTGAAGAGTTCCACTGTGTCGCCGGCTTCAAGCCGGGTATACCAGGCATCGAGCCGTTGGAGCAGCACGCGCAAGAGCGCCAGCCGACTAATTGGCTGCCCAGTAGCCTGCTGTAAGCTTGTCGCCGGATAACGGGTTAATTCCGGCGGCGGTGCGGCACTGATATTGACGCCAATCCCAATCACCACTGAACTCAGTTGGCGCCCATCTGATTGTGTCTCTAGCAAGATCCCTGCCACTTTGGCCCAAGCCGTAGCGCCCGGGGCGGCAGGCACAAGCAGGTCATTAGGCCATTTCAGGCCCGACGGCACGCCCTGGGCCTCAACCGCCTCGCATAAGGCCACACTAGCTAGTTGCACTAAGGCGGTAGCCTGGGCCGGCGCCAACCACGTTGGGCGTAAGGCCAGCGACATTAGCAGTGCGCTTCCCGCCGGTGCCAGCCAACGCCGACCTTGCCGACCACGCCCCGCAGTCTGTTCTTCCGCTACCACCAGCAGCGCCACTTCAGCCGAGGCAGCCGTTGCCAACCACTCACGGGCCAGATCCATCGTTGAGTCAACCTGCTCGTAGCAGTGGATCGCGCCCGGAAGTGTTGTTGTGCGAAGATCGCGTCCAATAGACGTTGGATCTAGTACTTCATGTTTCATATCGGTTTATTATAGCTGAGTCGGCGCCGCCTGGTTCGCGAATTCTGCTATGATACGCGCCAATGTAGGACTCAGGATTCAGGATTCAGAAGGCAGCATGGCAGATCCTGAATCCTGAGTCCTGACTTCTGACTTCTGACCTTTTTATCCACGGCGAGGAATGCACCAACCATGGATCAAGCGCTCCTGAACATCCTCTGGGTAGCTCTCTGCGCCGGCCTTGTGTTTATGATGCAAGCCGGTTTTATGTGTCTGGAGGCAGGTCTTACGCGACGCAAAAACAACATCAACGTCGCGATGAAAAACCTGACCGACTTCGGCATCTCGGCCCTGGTCTTCTGGCTGGTTGGTTACGCGCTGATGTTTGGCGCCAGTCAGTCTGGTTGGCTCGGCACGAGCAGCTTTGCCCCCGATCTGAGCGAGGCTGAAGCCTGGCCGACGATCTTTTTGCTCTACCAGGTGATGTTCTGCGGCACAGCGGCAACGATCCTCGCCGGCGCCGTTGCTGAGCGGATGCGCTTTGGCGCGTATATGCTCGTGATGGTCATGATCGCTGGAATCGCTTACCCGATTTTCGGCCACTGGGCCTGGAATATTGGCCCTGACGGTAATCCGGCCGGCTGGCTTGGTCGGCTCGGTTTCGTTGATTTTGCCGGCTCGACGGTAGTCCATAGCTTCGGCGGCTGGACTTCGCTCGCCGCCCTGCTGGTGATCGGTTCGCGCAACGGGCGTTTCCCGGCCACCGGGCCAAGCCGCCGTATGCAGGGCGCCGACATCCCGCTGGCTACGTTGGGCACGCTCATGCTCTGGTTCGGCTGGTTCGGCTTCAATGGCGGCAGCACCTTCGCCTTTAATAATCAGGTGCCGAGTATTTTGCTGAATACCGCCATGGCCGGTGCTGCCGGGCTGACAACAGCCTTGCTCGTCGGTTGGCAGACCCGCCGCCAAGCCGATGTCTTCCTCGCGCTTAACGGCACCCTGGGGGGGCTGGTGGCCGTCACGGCCGGTGCACATGTGCTCAGCACACCGGAGGCAATCCTGGTCGGCGCCGGCGGCGGATTGGCGATGTTAGCCTGCGATCGCTTGCTGGAGCGCTTGCGCATCGACGACGCCGTCGGCGCCATTCCGGTTCATCTCGCCGCCGGAATCTGGGGTACTCTTGCCGTGGCGATTTTCGGCGACCCGGCGCGCCTGGGCACCGGGCTCAACTTCGTCCAACAACTCGGCGTCCAGATGCTCGGTATCGTCGTATGCGGCGCATGGACCTTTGGGGTAATGTATCTCTTTCTGCGCCTGCTCAACCGCTTCTTCCCGCTGCGGATCAGCCCCGCGGATGAGGCTACCGGGTTGAATGTCAGCGAGCACGGCGCAACCACCGATCTGCTCGACCTGTTCACTGTTATGGAGCGCCAATCGCATACCGGCGATTTGAGCCAGCGTGCGCCGGTTGAGCCGTTCACCGAGGTAGGCCAGATCGCCGCACGCTACAACAGTGTATTAGACGCGCTGGAACACGCTGTGGCCCGTACCGAAGCGATCGTCAAGACGGCAATGGATGGAATCGTCACCTTCAGCAAGCAGACGCTCCAGATTCGCACGCTCAACCCGGCAGCCGAGGCAATTTTCGGCCATACCGAAGCCCAAGTAATTGGCGAGCCGGTGACATTGCTGGTGGGCAGCCGACGCTACCAGAACGTCGATGAAGCGCGCGCTTTTATCGACGCTACTGCGCTGAACAGTGAGCGCCGCGAGATCGTTGGTCGCCGCGCCGATGGCAGCCGCTTTCCGCTTGAACTCGTGATCACCGAAAATCGGGTTGACCAGGAGCCGTTCTATACCGGTACCATCCGCGATATTACCGAGCGCAAACAATTTGAGGCCGAGTTGATCCAGGCTAAAGAGGCCGCCGAGGCCGCCAACCGCGCTAAATCGACCTTCCTGGCCAATATGAGCCACGAACTACGCACGCCGCTAAACGCAATTATCGGCTATAGCGAAATGCTGCGCGAAGAGGTCGAGGATCTCGGTCAAGACGAGTTTGCCCCCGATCTGGACAAGATCAGCACCGCCGGCAAACATCTGCTGGAGCTGATCAACAATATTCTCGACCTCTCGAAGATCGAAGCTGGGAAGATGGATCTCTACGAAGAACAGTTCCCGGTGCAACGCTTGATCGAAGAGGTAGCCGTAACCGTTACTCCATTGGTCGAGAAGAACGCCAACCGCCTCGTGCTGGATCTCGCCGCTGATCTCGGCATAATGTATGCCGACCTGACGAAACTGCGTCAGGTGCTGCTGAACTTGCTCTCCAACGCGGCCAAATTCACCCAAAACGGGATGATCACTCTGCGCGTAAAACGCGCCGAAAAACCAATAATCGCGAGCGATGACGCCCAAGTTGTGCCACCCGTGATTTATCAGCCCTCCTTCGTCTTCGAAGTCCAAGACAGCGGCATTGGCATGAGCGACGAACAACTGAACCGACTCTTTCAGGAGTTCAGCCAGGCCGACGCCAGCACCACGCGCAAATATGGCGGCACCGGCCTGGGGTTGGCGATTAGCCGGCGCTTCAGCGAGATGATGGGTGGCGCGATCGCGGTCTTCAGCGCGCCCGGCGTCGGCACAACTTTCACCGTTACCCTGCCCGTAAGCCGGATGCAGACACCGGCAATACGTGTGATCCCGAACCTGCTGCGCCCGATCCCGGGCCTGGCAACCGTTCTAGTAATCGATGACGATCCGGTTGCGCGCGACTTGATCACCCGTACCCTGGCGCGTGAAGGGTTGCGCGTGATCAGTGCCGCCGATGGCGCCGCCGGGATTGCCGCCGCTCGGCGCGAAACGCCCGACCTGATCACACTCGATGTAATGATGCCTGACCTCGATGGTTGGGCCGTGCTTGGCGAACTCAAGGCCGACCCAGAATTGCAGGACATTCCAGTTATTATGTTAACCATGGTCGATGATAAACAGCGCGGCCTAACCCTGGGCGCTGCCGAATATCTGACCAAGCCGGTTGATCGCGAGCGCCTGGTGCAGGTGGTGAGCGCGTACCGCCCGACCCAGCTTAGCTCCAGCGACGGCAGCCCGCAGATCCTGATCGTCGAAGATGACCCAACTACCCGCGAGATGCTGCGCAAGATGTTGGAGCGTGAAGGCTGGCAGGTGGCCGAAGCCGACAATGGCGAAGCCGCGCTGGGGCGGGTTGCCGAGCGACGGCCCGACCTCATTCTGCTCGACCTGATGATGCCGAAGATGGACGGCTTTGAAGTCATCGGCGCGCTGCGCTCGACGGCAATCTGGCGTACAATCCCGGTTGTCGTGCTGACAGCGATGGATCTCAACAATGCCGAACGAGTCCGCCTGAACGGCTACGTCGAGAAAGTACTGCAAAAAGGCGCTTACCACCACGAAGAGTTGCTGCGCGACGTACGCAACCTTGTATTGGGTTATCTGCGTCGTGACGAGCCATAGTATGCTATGCTAGGGTACATATGACGACACCTGAGCAAGGTCACATCCTCGTGGTCGATGACAATGAGAACAACCGTGATCTGCTGGTTCGGCGGCTCACGCGGCGCGGACACAGTGTAGTGACAGCCGAGGATGGCGCGATCGCACTCGCCAAACTGCGTGCGCAGCGCTTCGACCTGATTGTGCTCGATATTATGATGCCGGTAATGGACGGTTATACGGTGCTCACGCATGTGCGCGTCGACGCCGCGCTGCGCCACATCCCGGTGATCGTCGTCTCAGCGCTTGGCGACCTCGACAGCGTCGTGCGCTGCATCGAACTCGGCGCCGAAGATTATCTTTTCAAACCCTTCAACCCAGTGCTGCTGAACGCCAAAATCGACGCCTGCCTGGAGAAGAAGCGCCTGCGCGACCGTGAGCAGGCGTATCTGGCTTCGGTGCGCCAGGAACTGGAGTTGGGGCGACGTACGCAGGCCGATTTTTTACCCGGCACGTTACCGCAACTGAGTGGCTGGAATTTGGCGGCAACCTTTCTGCCTGCGCGCGAAGTGGCCGGCGACTTCTACGACGCTTTCCAACTGCCAAATGGCCGGCTCGGGCTGCTGATCGGCGATGTCTGCGACAAAGGAGTTGGCGCTGCGCTGTTTATGGCGCTCACCCGCAGCCTGGTGCGCGCCTTCGCCGAGCAGGCCGATCGTGAACCAAACGACGCGCTGAAGGCGGTGAGCCTCACCAACAGTTATATTGTGCGCCACCACCGGCAGAGCCACATGTTCGCCACGATCTTTTTTGGCTTGCTCGACCCGGCCAGCGGAACGCTGACCTATGTGAACGCAGGGCACCCGCCACCGGTGCGCATCAGTGCACAACATACGCTCGAACTGCTCGACGTTACCGGCCCGGCGGTTGGGTTTATGGGCGACAGCTTGTTCGCCACGGCGACCACAACGATCACACCGGGTGAGATGCTACTGGCCTACACCGACGGCGCAACCGAGGCCCGCGACGCCACCGGCGATCTGTTGGGGGAAGATCGGCTCCTTGCGGCAATTGGCGCCCCCACCGATATGCAAGCGCTTATGCAGCGCATCGAGCATGCGATCCAGTGCCACATTGCCAGCGACGTACTTGCCGACGATATTACGCTGTTGGGGATTCAGCGTGAGCGCGCGATCGAGCGGGAATAATCCAGTATTCGCCGTCAAGAGCAATGGGGCAATTAATTATGTCTACTAAACCGCTTTCGCGCTTGCCGATACCTGCTGAGGTGGAATTGCCCGCCGATCTGCAGGCATTGTTCGCGAAGAATCGTGAGCGACCAGGGTTTGTGCCAAATGTGTTTCAGGCCTACAGTCTGCGCCCGGCGGCGTTGCGGGGTTTTATTGCGCTGTACGATGCGCTCATGGCTGAGGAGTCGGGGTTGAGCAAGGCCGAGCGCGAGCTGATTGCAGTGGCCGTATCGGCGGAGAACCATTGCCACTATTGCCTGGTGAGCCACGGCGCGGCGCTGCGGGTGCGCAGCAAAGACGCCCAACTGGCCGATACGGTCGCTGCGAACTATCGGGTCGCCGATCTCACGCCGCGCCAGCGGGCCATGCTCGACTACGCCGTAAAGCTGACCCACGCCTCAGCTGCTGTCGGCCCAGCCGACTTGGACGAACTCCGCAGCCATGGGTTCAGCGACGCCGACATCTTTGATCTGACGCAGGTGGCCGCCTTCTTCAACTACAGCAACCGGGTCGCCTCGGCGCTGGGTATGCAGCCCAACGACGAGTTCTATGCAATGGCGCGGTGATCAGGAGTCAGGAGGTGGTAGGAGAGAACGATCTCCTGAAGCCTGACTCCTGGAATCACGCCCGCTCACGCGGCGCGGGAATGCGTGCGCCGAGGCTAGTGAAGACGTGGCGGATCAGGTCTTTATACAATTCGTTCTGATCGACGGCTGAGGGGAGTGAACCGCCCCGCCCCGGCCGATAACGCTCGCTGTCGTAGGCTGCGGCGATGCGGGTGATTGTTGCCCGATGTTCGGGCAACACAGCGGAAAGTTGGGCCGCATACTCACGCGGCGTCTGGTGTTGATCCTGACCCATCCCCGACCAACTCGCCAGAAACTCCATCGAGGCATAGGCGCGGCGCGAACCAGCCAAACCGCGAAATTCATAGCGCCAACGACCGTACATCACCGCAGTAGCCAAACCCAACAATCCGACCAATCCGAACAGAATGCTCAGCGTACGCTCGATGGCGGTCGCCGTTGGCGTTGCTGCACCACCGACGCCGGGGTTGGGAACAAATTCCTCCAAACCCGGATCAAGATCCTCAAACTGCGCCGGGTCGGATGCCTCGCCAAACGAACCAAGCGGCCCACCTTCACTCGGATCAGCGCCCAGCGAGCCGGTAAGCGGGCGTAGCGGCGGCGCCGTGTAGCTCGCCGGCGTCGGCTCGAAACGCTCCCAGCCAAAGCCGGGGAAGTAGACCTCAGGCCAACTGTGGGCGACATTCTCACGCACGACGTACACACCGCGCTCGATATCGAACTCGCCGCCGGCATAACCACGCACCCAGCGCGCCGGCACACCGAGCGACCGTAACATCACGACCATCGACGACGCAAAATAGTCGCAATAGCCTTCGCGCTGCTCAAACAGGAACCAATCCACCGGTTCAACACCGGCGGGCGGGTTGGGAATGCGCTCGTTATAATTCAGCACGCGGAGCGCCTCTTGAATAGCGAACGCCTGATCATAGGGCGTTGTGGCACCCGTAGTCGTCACGATCTCCAGCGCACGTTCGCGAGTACGATCAGTCACACTGTCGGGCAGTTGCAGGTAGCGCTCGCGTACCCACGCCGGGTAATCGGTGCCGGCAGCGCGCAGGCTTGCTACATCGGCCTGTGAGACAAGCGCAGTAACGGTATAGACCGTGCCGGCGCGCATCCGCTCAGCAGCAGTGATCAGAGCAAGATCGTCGTAGTTAGGCTGGCGGCTGCCATCCTGCTCAAGATAGTTATGTTCCACCAGCGTCGGCAGGCTGATCTGGGCCGGCGTACCCCCAACCATAATCAGATCGTCGAGGCGATCAGCCGTCATCGTGAAGGCTTGCTGCACTTCCCGCCGGCCCCGCGTATCGTTTAGCTGGAGCGGCAATTCCGCTTCGAACGGCGTACGGGCCTGTTCGGCAGTGCCGGCGCCAAGAATCGAACGGGCAAGCTCGCCGGTAGTATTTTGCCAGGCGCCTGCATCGTATTTATCGAAGGCAACGGCACGCCAATAATCGAAGGCGGTCGAGCGCACCTCCATGACCGGCCCGTTGTTGAGCAACCGCGCACCGCCCAGGGCCGCCCCGCGCGCGGTGAAGGCGCCACTGCCCGCTCCCGGCGGCGCAGTGATCGTGCTGAAGGCATCTTCCCATGTCTCACGCGCCAGGCGAAACGGCTGGCTAAGCGTATCCCAGGTACGCGTCGCCCGATCGATCGAGACCTGGCCGGGGAGCAGCGCCGTAACCAGAATCAGCACGCCACAGACAACGGCCGCCGTGCTGACAAAGCGCAGCGGCAAGAGATCGGGGTAATCGATTTGCTGCGCATCCCAGGTGGCCTGGCGTTGGATCACATTCTGGTAGACAACCAAGAGCAAGGCGGCGCCGAGCAGCACAAAGAAAGCCGCCGTGGGCTTAGGCAACACATAGGTATAGTTGACCAGGAACAGCAGCGCATTGGCCAGCACGGCGCGCCAGGCCCAGCCGCGCCGGAACACCATCCAGGCTGTGCCATAGGCCAGGAGCCAGCAGAGCAGACACAGCGCCGCAAGGAACAGCAAAATATCTTCGCCGCGTCCGCCGCCGGCCAACACGCGCCCCCAGATCAGGCTGCGAATGACCAATTCGGTGGCCTGATCACGCCAGGTGAGCAAGCGGTCGCTCATCTGATCGCCGAGCAACTGCACCATCCACACCACAGCGAGCAGGGCGCTGAGCGTATGCGCGAGCCAGCCGGGCAACCAACGCAGGCGAGCAAAGATCACCCCGATAAGCAAAGCAGGCAGGCTCATCGGGATCAACACATCCAGGCCGGAAGCCCAGTTCGAATTGGCGAGGCTATGGATCACCGCGCCGACGATCAGCAAAACTAGAAATGCGCCCGGGATCACTTCGCCCAACTCACTGCTGAGCGGGCGGGCGGGCGCGGGACGGGGGATTGTTGTTGTTGCCATAGGAGTTACGAAAGGCGAAACAGCCGCTCGGCATTCGCCCAGACAGCTTCGGCGATCGCGCTTAGGGGTTCGCCGCGTAAGGCGGCGAGTTGGGCAAGCACATACTGGACATACGCCGGTTCATTGCGCTTTCCACGATAGGGATGCGGCGTCAGGTATGGGCTATCGGTTTCGGTAAGCAGTCGGTCGAGCGGGGCGCGGCGCGCTACGTCGTGGAGTTCAGTCGCCTTGCGAAAGGTAAGCGGGCCGGAGAACGAGAGCAGGAAGCCCACCTCCAGGCACGCCTCAGCATAGGCCCAATCGCCGGAAAACGAATGCATCACACCGGACTGACCGCGGGCCGCAGCGGCGAGAATGCGCAAAGTGTCGGCTTGCGCGTCGCGGCTGTGGATCACCACCGGCAGTTCAAGCCTACGTGCAAGCGCGAGTTGGGCACGAAAGAAGTGCTCTTGTACGCCGGGCGTTGCCTGCATCCAATGATAGTCGAGACCGATCTCGCCGATACCGACCACTTTAGGTTGGCCGGCAAGCGCCCGGAGTTGCACGCTCCAATCGGCGGGAGCAGTATGCACATGGTTCGGTTGGATGCCGACAACCGCAAAGATCGCCGGATGGCGCGCCGCCAACGCTACTGCCGCCCGCGACGATTCCAGGTCGTAGCCGATCTCGATCATCCGCGTAACACCGACTGCGGCGGCACGGGTAATCACGGCATCGCGGTCGGTAGTATAGTGTTCAAGCGCCAGGTGGGCGTGCGTGTCGATCAGGCGTAAGGACTCAGACATGCCGACATTGTAGCATAGGCAGGGCGACATCCGCAGATTGCGCAGATTACGCAGATTGCATAACACAGCAGTAGCGGTACAATGTGAAGGCTGCAAATAGGCAGTAAGAAATACTTAAGGAGCGATACGCGCATGGCGCGCAGGAATGGGAAGCGGGAGTTCGCGGTGATTGGCCTGGGGCGCTTCGGGAGCAGTGTGGCTTTGGCCCTGCTCGACCGAGGCCATACAGTTCTTGGGATCGACCGCGACCCGGAAATAGTTCAACGTTTGGCCGACCGAATGACACAGATTGTCGCGCTGGACTCGACAAACGAGGATGCATTGCGCGCTGTTGATATTCTGTCGTTCGACACAGTCGTCGTGGCGATTGGAACCCACTTTGAGAGTAACCTGATGACGACCGTCACCCTGAAGGGCATGGGCGTCAAGCGGGTCTTCTGCAAGGCGGTGAATGAGCGGCAGCAGCAGATCTTACTCAAGGTCGGCGCCGATTATGTCGTGTTACCCGAGCACGAGGCCGGGGCACGGCTGGCGCACCGGTTGGTGGAACCACGCGTGCTCGACCATCTGGAGTTGGGGCCGGGCTTTAGCGTAGCCGAGATTCGTGTGCCGCGCGCCCTGGTAGGGCAGACGCTGATGGCCAGCGGTCTACGGCGAAGTTATGGCATCAATGTGCTGGCCGTGCGGCGTGACAGCCGCCTGATCATCACGCCACCCGCCGATCTGCTGTTCACCAATGACGACTTACTCCTGGTGATCGGCTCCGACGCGAATATTAGCAATTTCTGTAGCCAGAATCTATGAACCGTCTGCTGCAATGGGTGGGGCTGTCTGCAGCCCCACGACGCAGCCTGCCCAGCACGCAACGCAAGCCCATCCCGCCGGCGCTCCGGCTGGTGTTGGGGTTGGTAGTGCTTGTCTGTATCGGTACACTCTTGCTGATGTTGCCGATTTCAGGCGCCAATCGCTCGCTCGCCTTCAATGAAGCGCTGTTTACCGCCACCTCGGCGCTTAGTGTTACCGGCTTGACGATTATCTCCCCGGTGAACGATCTGTCGCTTTTTGGGCAGATCGTGCTTTTGCTGCTCATCCAGATCGGCGGCGTGGGCTTTATGGTTACGGCGGTGATTGTGCTGCGCTTTCTGGGCCGCCGGATCAGCCTGACCGACCGGCTCACGCTGACCGACTCGCTGGGGTTGCTTGCCCCAGGGGCAATTGTGCATCTCACCCGCAATGTGCTGGCGACAGTGCTGACGATCGAGGGGATCGGTGCGCTGCTGCTCTACTTGCACTGGCGCGGCGATGCGCGCTTGACCGAAGGGCAGGCGGCATTTTTTGCGCTGTTTCACGCCGTTTCGGCCTTCTGTAATGCAGGGTTCGACCTGTTCAACGGTATACCGGGCTATGATGGCGGCATTCCACGCGACGCCTTCAGCTTGCTAATCATCGGCATTCTACTGTTTGTCGGCGGGTTGGGCATTCCAGTCGTCGCCGATTTGCTGGCCTACAGGCGTGGGCGCCACTTCTCGCTGCACACCCGGATTACGCTGATCGTGATTTTCTTCCTGATTGTCAGCGGCACAGTTGGGCTGTACTTTGCCGAGAGCCGCAGCGAGGTAGGCGTACTTAGCGGCAAACCAACCTACGAACGGCTGCTGCTGGCCTTCTTTCAAGCTGTGGCCTCACGCTCATCGGGGATTGTGGGCATTGCAACCTTCGAAGATCTGACGCCTGCGAGCCAGGTGCTGCTCATGACGCTGATGTTCGTCGGTTCGCCGCCGGCTTCGATGGGCGGCGGGATCACTACCGGCACATTTGCCGTGCTGACGATCTCGCTCTGGAGCTTCGTGCGTGGGCTACCGGCGGCCCAGTTCGGCGGGCGCTCGCTGGCAGTTGGCACGGTGCGCAAAGCCTCGGCGGTATTAACGATTTCGCTTTTTGTGGTGCTGCTGGCCAGCTGGCTGATCCTGATGACCCACCCCGACGCAACGCTCGACCAGGCTGCATTTGAGGTCATCTCGGCCTTTGCCACATGCGGCTTGAGCCTGGGCTTCACCAGCGAGATGAACATCTTCGGCCAACTGATCATCGTAGCAATGATGTTCTGGGGCCGCCTCGGCGCGCTGACAATTGTGATCGCCTTAGCGCAACAGCAAGGCAAACCGCAGCCGCTGGTCTACCCTGAAGAACAGCTCCTTATCGGGTAAAATCCCACCCACATGGGCGCGCCGCAACGCGCCCGCACCCCAAACTTTTATGAAACCCTTTGCATCCTGGCTGCGGCGGCCTGCTCACCCGTCGTCCGAGCGACCGATACCGCCGGCGGTACGGCTCGTGTTGGGGCTAGCATTATTGGTCGCCGTCGGCACTTTCTTGCTGATGCTGCCGATCGCTGGAGCCACTGAGCCGTTGAGCTTCGACGAAGCACTTTTTACCGCCACCTCGGCGCTAACCGTAACCGGGTTGGCAACGATCATTCCCGGCGCGGATCTATCACTTTTTGGGCAAATCGTGCTGCTGGTGCTGATCCAGATTGGCGGCGTGGGCTTTATGGTAGTGACGGTGGTCATTTTGCGCGTGCTGGGGCGCAAGATCAGCCTGCAAGATCGACTGACGCTGACCGACTCGCTGGGCTTACCGGTGCCGGGGGCCATTGTGAAACTGACGCGCAATGTGCTGGCTACCGTGCTGACGCTCGAAGGCGCCGGGGCGCTACTGCTGTACCTGCACTGGCGCAGCGACGAGCGACTGAGTGAAGGCCAGGCAGCCTTTTTTGGGCTGTTTCATGCCGTCTCGGCCTTCTGTAACGCCGGATTCGACCTGTTCACCGGTCTGCCGGGCTACCCCGAAGGCATCCCGCGCGACAACCTTTCGCTGATCCTGCTCGGCCTGCTGATCTTTATCGGCGGGCTGGGCATTCCGGTCATCGCCGATCTGCTGGCCTACCGGCGGCGGCATCACTTCTCGCTGCACACCCGGATCACGCTTGGTGTCAGCGCCTTCTTGCTCTTCTGCGGCACGTTGGGCTTCTTTCTGGCCGAAGGGCGGCTGATCGGCGCACTCAACGAGGAAAGCCTGGGCCGGCGCCTGCTGACGGCCTGGTTCGCCTCCACGGCAGCGCGTACGGCCGGCTTTGCGGCGATTCCCGACCTGAACGACCTGACCGGCGCAAGCCAGGTGTTGATGATGACGCTGATGTTCATCGGCTGCCCGCCGGCCTCGATGGGCGGCGGAATTACTACCGGCACCTTTGCGATCCTATCGATCTCGTTCTGGAGCTTTGCCCGCGGGCTCCCGGCGGCACAGTTCGGCGGGCGTTCATTCGCAGTGGGCACCGTGCGCAAGGCGGCCGCTGTGCTTACTGTGGCGCTCTTTCTGGTGCTGCTGGCTACCTGGCTGATCCTGATGACCCATGATGTACCAATTCATGTCGTAACCTTCGAGGTAATTTCAGCCTTCGCTACCTGCGGCCTGACCCTCGGCCTGACCAATGAACTCAACTTCTTTGGCCAACTGATCATCATTCTGGTAATGTTCTGGGGTCGGCTCGGCGCACTGACGATTGTGATTGCGCTGGCGCAGCAGCAGGGCAAACCGCAGTCGCTGGTCTACCCGGAAGAGCAAATTTTGATTGGCTGAGTTTAGCCTCCCGGTTGTACTGCGCAGGCTGAACTCAGATCATTACAACCTGATGCGCAGGCGCCGAGATCGCAGAGCGCGGTCACACCGGTGATTGTTGCAGCGTCATTGGCAAGCCCCTCCAAACCTCCCCGCTTTGCACACGAACATGAAGGGCTTAGCGGATCTCGTCCTCGTCCATGCGCGTGATCCAGCGCTGCGGGTTGCGGATCTCGTCCATGTTGGGCAAATGTTCGGCGCGCTCCCAGACGCGGGCGGCAAAGTTGATCCCGCGCGCAGCAACGACGGCATTGACAAACGCCTCGCCCTGTTGATACTGAGCCAACTTCAGATCCATGCCGGTGAGCCGGTTAAAAAGGTGCTCGGCGAGGGTCTTACGCTGTTGACGCTGGGCGATCCGGGCCTCGATCTGATCAAAGGAGGGCAGCAGTTTACGCCCCACGGCGTTCATCACGTGATTGCCGTAGCCTTCGACGAGCGACATCAGCGCCTGTAGTTCTTCAAAAATGCGGCGCTGCTCAGGCGTGAGCATCAACTCGATCCAGTGTCGGTCGCTGTTCCAGCCTTGCGCCAAACGCCCGATGATCTGCGCGATGCCGCCGCCCAGGTTCTCCAACTGGCCGTTTAGTTCGTGGAAATAGCGCTGAAGCAGGCCATTGAAGTGCGGCCGCACCCAGGGGTAGGCTTCAAACTCAAAGACGTGCGTCGCCTCGTGGAGCGCGATCCAGAGCCGAAAATCCTCGTCGCTCAGACCCAGTTGCTGCTGGACGCGATTGATATTCGGCTCGACGAAATAGAGCGCGCCGCTGGTGACCGGATCGGGCGAGAGCAGGCTGAGATCGTACTGGCCGAGCACGCGCCGGCCGAGGTAGCCAAGCAGCACGCCGATCTGTGTGCCAAGCAGGCGCCCGTTGAAATCGCCGAGCAATAGCGCAAGCGGGCCGCGCGCGCCGCCCTGGCGCTCGTAGATCTCCTCGATCGGGGCGAATAGATGCGCGAACGAGGTAAAGTTCGCCTCCAACCATTCACGACGGTCGAAGACGTAGACTCGGTTGATTGGCTCGGGCAGGGCCGTGCCGAGATATTCAGCAATCAACGGTTCGCTGCGCTGGACGAGATCGGCGTACTGTTCACGACGGAAGGCGCGATCATTGATCGGCGCCTGTTCCCATTGCGAGACGCGCAGCGCTACAGAGCGGGCCTGATCCCAGTCGATCAGCCCCGGCGGCCGCCACGTTTCGGTGCGGGTGCGGGTTTCCATATAATAACGCGCCGCTGCGCCAGCGACGACACCGAGCAGAAGTACGGCGCCCAGACGGCGAATATCAGGGGTTGGCTTAGCCACGGGCCATCCTTTCCTTAGCGCACTGAGCGGAATGATTGAGCGATTGAGGCACTGATTCTAGTGGCTCGTTGCGCTTGCGCCTGCCGATGACAGGCCCAATCGATCTGCTCGCTGCTATAGCGTGAATATGTTCCCATCAGTGTATCACGCCGCAGAAGCGGGCGCAAAGCAGTCTGACTACGACCGTCTCATCGTACTTAGTTCGGTCAACGACCAATGATCAACGCCGGATACAGCTTTGCGAACGTGTTCGTCCTTCGTCCGTCGCTCCTACTAGACACGATCATGGGCGACGTGTATACTATGGTTTACAACATGGTGTACAGTTTTGAAGCCAGGATCGCGTGGAGAGGCCATGATCGCGCATGGATCTGACAAACAATCTGTCGAAGATGATTCGCTGTTGCGCCTGGATCAGCAAGCTTTACTGAGCCGACTTGAGGCGCTGGTGAGTGCGCCGAGCATTGATGTGCTCCGTGCCGAAATTGCTACGCTGCGGCGCGAGGTGCGTGATCCGGCCGGATCGCTTGGGGCGCGCAACGCCAACAATGTTGTGGAGTACACTACGCGCTACCTGGACGAAGAGTTGGCGCAGATCGGGGCGGCGCAGGGGTTAGAGCGAGCGATCTACTATCTGGGCCGACTGGCCCGCAGCGCCGAGGGGCCGCGCACCGGCGCGATCAACGATATCGACCTCAACCGCTGGAAGAGCTACAGCGATCTGATCACCGATAGCCTGTGGATGATCGAACGCCGCGACAACTCCGGCGTTCACACTGCGGGTTATTGGGGCAATTTTGTGCCGCAGATTCCAAATCAATTGATGCGTCGCTACACGCGCCGGGGCGATTGGGTGATCGATCCATTCGCCGGATCGGGCACCACGCTGATCGAGGCCCAGCGCCTGGGGCGCAATGCGCTGGGAATCGACCTTCAGCCGCAGATGGTTGAGCACACGCGCACCCTGCTCGCCGCCGAGCCGAACCGCCCGCACAGCACCTGTGTCGTCGAGGCCGGCGATAGCCTGAGCGTGGATTATGGCGCGCTCCTGAAACGTCACGGTGCGCGCAGCGCCCAACTGGTGATCATCCACCCGCCGTACCACGATATCATCCGCTTTAGTGACGACCTGCGCGATCTCTCGAATGCAGCGACGATCCCCGACTTTTTGCAGCGCCTGGGCGATCTGGTCGATCGGCTGTTACCGCATCTCGACCGCGGGCGCTACCTGGCGCTGGTGATCGGCGACAAATACGCTCGTGGCGAATGGCACCCGCTGGGGTTCCAGGCTATGAACGCGATCTTGCAGCGCAAGGTTCTGCTCAAGAGCATTGTGGTGAAGAACTTCGAGTCCACCGCCGGCAAACGCAGCCAGCAAGAGCTCTGGCGTTACCGCGCCCTGGTCGGCGGATTCTATGTCTTCAAGCACGAGTATCTGTTTCTGTTTCGGAAGAAATAGGCCTACTGTTCACGCTGCCCCAACCAGAACCACTATCGAGCGCGCCCGCACGGTGTAGCTCATTTCTACAAGCGGCAGTTCTGCGCCCGGCTCGGCAATGTCGTCGGGGCTAGGCAGGGCTGTATCGACAGCCAGCCGCCAACCGCCCGGCGTTTCGGCAAGAATGCCGAACTCCAGATCTTCCCAAAACGCATTGATCAACACATAGAGATCAACATCGCCCTGCGAGGCGCCGCGCAAACAGTAGGCCAGCGTGTGCGAGTCGTAGGCCAGGTCGGGCGAGCCGTGTACGCCATACCAGCGAATATCGTCGCGCCAGAAGCGGGAACGCATAATCGTCGGATGGGCCTTGCGGAAGGCGATCATCTGCTTGAAGAAGCGGAAGATGTCCTGGTTCTGTTCGAGCAGATCCCAGTTCAGCCAAGTTGTTGGGTTATCCTGATTGTACGGGTTGTTATTGCCGCCCTGCGTGTTCAGGAATTCGTCGCCGGCGACAAACATCGGTGTGCCGTTGGAGAGCAACAACAGGCTGAAGAAATTCTTCACCTGCTGCCGGCGCAGGGCCAGGACTTCCGCCGGCGCGTCTTCGTCGCCCTCCCAGCCGCAGTTCCAGCTGCGGTTGTCGTTGGCGCCGTCGGTATTGTTATGGCCGTTGGCCCAGTTGCGCTTATCGTGGTAGGCCGTCAGGTCGTAGAGGCAGAAGCCGTCGTGGGCGGTCATAAAATTGACGCTTTGAAACGGGCGGCAGGTGTCGTGCAAGCTGTCGGGAAAGAGGTCGTCGCTGCCGTAGAGCCGCAGCATCAGCGCCGGCACGTAGCCTGGGTCGCCCTTCACAAACGAGCGCATATCATCGCGGAATTTGCCGTTCCACTGGCGCCAACTTAAGCCGGGGAAGGTGCGCCCAAGCTGGTACGAACCGATATCCCATGCTTCGGCCACCAGACGCACATCGTGGAAACGAGCCAAGCGACTGATCTCGGTGATCACGGCCGGTTCGACCGTGTTGATCGAGCCGTCGGAGTTACGGGTGAGGATCGACGCCAGATCAAAGCGAAAACCATCGACGCGCATCACCTCGATATAGTGGCTCAGGCTGCTCAGCACCATGCCGCGCACGCCGGGGTTGCCGCAGCGCAGCGTATTGCCGGTGCCGGTATCATTAATATAATAGCGCCGGTTTTGGCTGAGCAAATAGTAACTGCGGTTATCCAACCCCCGATACGAATAGGTCGGCCCGCGTTCGTCGCCCTCGCTGGTATGGTTGTAGACCACATCGAGCCAGACCTCGATTCCGGCGGCGTGCATTGCCTTCACGAGGTGCCGAAACTCGTCGATTGCGTCACCGGCGGCATAATTTGAGTGGGGCGCAAAGAAGTTGAGGGTCATGTAGCCCCAATAGTTGCCCTCTTGCGGATCAAACTGATGCACCGGCAGGAGCTCCACCACGGTTACGCCGAGCTCTTGCAGATACGGAATCTTCGCGATCAGGCCCAAAAATGTGCCCCGTTGCTCCGGGCTGACACCGGAGTTGGGGTGAGCGGTAAAACCGCGCACATGCACTTCGTAAACAATCGTGTCGTGGGTATGGCGCGGATGCGTGTCATCGCCCCAATCGAAATGATCTTCCTTGCGCGGCAGCACGCCAAGCGCGGCGCGCCCATCGTTATGACCCGGATTGATCGCTGCTGTACGGTCGTAACTGGGCGGAAAATAAACTTCGTGGGCAAAAGGATCGATCAGAATTTTGCTGCTGTTGAAGCGATGACCGGCCTCAAGATCATTCGGGCCATCAACCCGATAGGCATAATAATGGGCACCGGGAGCAGCGGTGGCCGGGATGACACAGTGCCAGACCCGCTCGGTTTTATTTTGCAAATAGTTAAAGTGGTACCCAAAGATCGGGTTAAAGTGATCATTCGCACTGTATAGCAGCACGGTGACAGCGGTGGCGTGGCGCGAGTAAAGCGCAAAATTGTAACTCTGAATAGCCGGTACCCAGGTAACGCCAAGCGGCGCCGGTGCGCCCTCGACCCGCTCCCAAGGCTCCACTGTCCGCATTGGCCCAACAATCGGCTGCGTCATGGCATCCGTTCCTGTAGAATTGAGGATCGGTATTGTAGCGGTTGCAGACGCCGACAAAACCAGCGACCTCCAAATATTTCGCAATCGTTAGTACATATCATACCGCACATATGCAAATGCGCCTATACCAATGAGCGTGTTATACTAGAGCCGCAACCGAGACTATCTATAGCGGTCCGAATTGGATCGCAGCCAATGACGTAAGGAACAGGGCATGCAACTCTATCTAGATACGGCGAATCTGAATGAGATCCGCGAGGCGGCAAGCTGGGGTATTTTGAGCGGCGTTACCACCAACCCGACCCTGATTGCCCGCGAGAAGGGCGCCGATTTCCGCTCGACGATTCAGGAGATCGCCGCTCTGGTAAGTGGGCCAATCAGCGCCGAGACGATCTCGCTCGACGCCGACGGCATGGTGAGCGAGGGGCTGGAATATGCCGAGTGGCACCCGAATGTGATCATCAAGGTGCCCAGCACCACCGAGGGGTTGAAGGCAGTTCACCAGTTGGCGCAGCGGAACATCCGCACCAACGTCACGCTCTGCTTCAGCGCCGCGCAAGCGCTGATGGCCGCCCGCGCCGGAGCGTTTATCATCAGCCCGTTCATTGGGCGCGTGGATGACACTGGCGTAGACGGCATGGCGCTGATCGAAGAGATTAGCGCGATCTACCGCCAGGACGCCGAGATCAGCACGAAGATCCTGGCCGCCTCGATCCGTCACCCACGCCATATCATCGATGCCGCCATTGCCGGCGCCGATATTGCCACCTGCCCCTTCCCTGTGCTGCGGCAGTCTATGCGTCACCCGCTCACCGACCGCGGCATTGAGCAGTTCCTCGCCGACTGGAAGGGGCGAGGGTAGATCATCCTGACAGTTCGCAGGCGGACAATTCGCAGTTTGGAACTTGAATCAGGGATGACCAAAGACGAACGACCAAAGACGAAGGCCGAACTCAGGGGCAAGAGATATCCGGCTTTCGACTTTCGACTTTCGTCCTGCGTCTTCACTTCGTATGGACGTAACTCGGCCACTAATGCTTGGGATCGTCGGGGAGAGCGCCGCCGGCAAGACGACGCTCTCGCGGGGTGTGGCGCGGTTGCTCGGCGGCAACGGCGTTACGCCGATCTGCCTGGATGACTATCATCGGTATGAGCGCGTCGAGCGTGCCCAGCGCCACCTCACCGCCAGCGATCCTGCGGCAAATAATCTGGAGCAGATGGCGAGCGATCTGGCCGCATTACGCGCCGGCCGTACCATTACGAAGCCGATCTACGACCATCGGCAGGGTGTGTTGCGCGGGCCGGAAGTTGTTGCGGCGATGGGCCTGGTGATTGCCTACGGCATGCTTACGCTGACGCCGCCCACGCTCACCGAACTCTTTGACCTGACGGTCTACCTCGATCCCGCGCCGGACTTGATCCATCAATGGCGCCTCAAGCGTGATGTCAGTGAGCGCGGTTATACAGCCGCCGAAGTCCACGCTCACGCAGAGGAGCGCACCCGCGATGCCCAGCGCTTCATCCGCGGCCAGCGCGCCCGCGCCAACCTGGTCATTCGCTTTCAGCCGGGTTCAGGCGACCGCCTCGCCGTCGAACTACGCCTCCGCCACCAAGCCCAACCCTTCGATTGGACGCTGCTGAATTATCCCGGCATCATCAGCGACCCAGCGCTCGTTGATGAAGATGGCTGCACCTGCCCTTATCTCCAGATCGGCACTGAGGTGACGCTCGCAGACTTGCGCGCCGCCCAGAACGCACTCTGGGCTAGCCTGCCCACCGCGCCAGACCCGCTGGCTCCCTCGCGCCTTACCGACGCGCCGATCACCGCTTTTGTGCAGACGTTTGTGGCTTGTCAGCTACTGCATTCACGGGAAAGAGCGGAAAACTGAGCGCGGAGGGCCTATCGCCGATCAGTAAGTGCTTCGGCCAACCGCGCCACGCCGGCCGCAAATGTGCCCGGTTCAGTAAGTGCGGAAAGCATCAGGTGCGCGCCGGGTACGTCGCCGTAGAAGTAGCCGGGGTGGGCGAGCACGCCGTGTTCCAGCAGGTACAGCGCCAGCGCTTCTTCGTCGGGCCAGTCGCTGATCGCCGGGAAGAGGTAGTAGCCGCCGGCGGGCACTATGGCGCTGATCCGTGGATGATCGGCGAGGTGCGCAACTGCCGCTGCGAGGTTGGTGCGTACCCGTTCCGCCATCGCCTGCACGAAGGGCGCGCCTTGCGCAAACAGGGTGGGCAGCATGAACTGGCTTAAACCGTTTGCACCTAAAAAAGTATCGTTGATCAGCTCCAGGCGCGCTGCCCAGGAACGGGCCGGTGGATTCAATGCAATCCAGCCCAGCTTCATATCGGGCAGGGCGAAACGCTTAGAAATGCCGTCCAACGTGAAGACGGGCAGATCGGGGTGAAGCGCAGCCACGGGCGGCACATGGGGAACTGCGATCGCAAATGGCGCGAACACCTCGTCGCTGATCAGTGGCAGGCCCAGCGCACGCAGGGCGGCGACAGGTTGAGTAAGCGTCATGCCGGTTGGGTTGTGCGGCGAGACAATCAGTACCGCACGGGTGCGTGCATCGGCGGCAGCCAGCAATGAGTGCGCGTCAATTGCCCAGCCACGCGCTTCTTCGAGCATGTAGCTGCGTAACTCCACACCGCGCAGGGCGGCCAGATACTCAAAGAGCGGATAGGTGACGTTCGGCGCAAGCAGATTGTCGCCGGGATCGGCGAGCAGGGCGAAGAGCAGACTATAGGCTTCGCTGGTGCTGGCGGTCATAAAAATATCGTCGGGTTCCAGGCGCAGCGACGGCGTCCGGGCCGCATAGGCGGCGCCAACAGCGGCGCGGGCCGCCGGAAGCCCACGCGGATCAGGCGTGTAGCGCCGGGTGGCCCAATACTCAGCAGCGGCGGCGGCGAGGATCGCCGGCGGGAAGTGCAACCCCTGCTGCGTAGGGTTGGAACTGGTCAGATCAAGATACCCGGCGCCGGACGCACGTGCCTGCCGGGCCAGTTCCAGATCGTTTGGGCTGAGTTCGAGATCGTCGAATGTACCAGGCATGGGAGTGATGCGTATGCGTATTGCGTATTGCGTATTGCGTGACGAGTGATGCGTTGCGACGAGAACCGAGGAACGAAGGAACAAGCCATTTCACGGTTACCAGGCGCTTTGTTCCTTTGTTCTTTAGCCGCGTAGTTCTGTAGCGAGGGCGCGCCACCAGTCATCCATTTGGCCGGGAACGAAAGGCATATACAGCGTAATCCGATCATAGAGGCCGCTGTAGCGTTCACGCAGGGCAGCGCCGAGATCGGCCATGTCGGCTTCGACCGCGAAGGTCTGCTCCACCTCAGCGGTGATTAGCGCCGTCATCTCAGCCCATCGTTGCTGAGCCGCGAGTTGCGAGAGTTGTTCGCCGAGTTCGCTCCAGCCGTGGCACGCAAGCACCGCACGGTAGGTGGGCGTCGAGCCGTAGAAGGCGATCTGCTGACGCACAAAGGCGCGCAGTTTCGCCCGCGTCTCGGCGTCGGGGCCGGTGATCACGAAGGCGCTGCCGGCAACGATACATGCGCCGGGATCGCGCCCGGCCTGTTCGGCGCCGGCGACGATTTGCGGACGCAGCACTTCGCGCAGGTATTTGGGACTGGTGAGCGGGTGACCATGGAAGCCGTCACAGACGGCGCCGGCCAGATGTGCCAGGCCGGTGTTTACTCCGGCGATATAGATTGGAATGTCGGGGTACTTGATCGGGCCGGGGCTGAAAAACGGCGTCATCAGCGTATGCTGATAGTGCGTACCGCGATAGTTCAGCCGCTCGCCGGTTTGCCAACTAGCCCAGATTGCGCGTAAGGCAGCGATATAGTCGCGCAGGCGCGCAGCAGGCGCATCCCAGGGTGTACTGAAGCGGCGCTCGATATGCGCCTTCACCTGAGTGCCCAGGCCCAACACGAAACGCCCGCCGGAGTAGGCGGCGAGATCCCAGGCGATTTGCGCAGTAATCATTGGGCTGCGCGGAAAGGCAATCGCCACAGCGGTGCCAAGCTGGATCTGCTGGGTATGCTCGGCGGCAAGCACAAGCGGCAGAAAGCTGTTGTGGCCGGTTTCCGGCGTCCAGACCGCTGCAGCGCCAATGGATTCGGCGGTGCGGGCCAGAGCGGTGATCGTCGGCAGTGGGTTGGCGTCAATCGAACTGGCTACATCGAGGAGCATTGGGTTGTTCCTGGCGGCATGTCCTTGCGGACACGGCGCGCATAGCAGATTGGGCGTGTGGGGCGGCGGACACACATTGGTCCGCCCGTACATTCGCCGCCTGCCGCCTGAATCAGGGCTTGATCCGGCGCAAAATTGCCGTCAGCCGATCATAATCATCTTTGAGCAAACCAGCCAATTCACGCCCAGCGTGCAGACGATACGCATCGCCGTCGGGGTGGGCATAAGCGGCGGCACGAATCGCGGCGGCGAGTAGTTCATCGCTGGGAATGTGGGCTGCGAAAAGCACGGCACGAAAGAAGTCGCACGCGGCGGCGAAGCGGGCCAGTTCCGCCGGTGAACACGGGTAAACCGAGTAGTGGACGGGTGGCGGCTGGGGCGGCAGGTATTGATAGACGCGCTCGCGGGTGGCAAAACCGACGGTAATTGCCGAGAACTCGGTCTGGAGCACTTCGGCGAGATCGGGATGCTCGTGGTAGATCTCTGCGTCGTAGAGGTTGCGCCCAGTGTAGGTACGCCCGCGCACCACCGCCCGCCCGCCGGGTTCTTTGCTGCCGGTGCGAATCTCATACACCAGGCCATACACGGCGAGATCTTCGCTGCGCGTGGCGGCACGCACGAGAGCGCCGAAAGGCGGCGCGGTGTGCAGTTCGTAGGCGCCGGAAGTAAAGGTTGTGGTAGACGACTCGATGATCTCGCCAATCCGCTCCATGCAAGCGTCCCTTAGCTACGACTAAACGTTTTACTGTCGGCCTTGGCCGAAGATGTCTTCGTCACCTCGGCACGGAGCAGGCTGCCCTCGACGAGGCGCTGGAAGGCGCGGCGATCGGTGTTACGCACAACGGCCTGCTCGTGGGCGCGGGCCAGCGCCACCGGGTAACCATCACCCTTGGCGCACTGATCGTACACGAGGCTGTGTACAAGGTCAACCTGTTGGGCATCTTCGGCAACCCAACGCGGAATCTCGATCCGCGCCAGTTCACGCCCAATCCGCAGATGAAAGAAGTGGATCAGATGCAGGCCATAACGCTCGACATTGATCCGGCTCATCGAGACGAAGATTGGGCCGCGCTCGCCCTCGCGCAGTTGCTCCGCAAGAATGTCGCTATCCACCAGGCCCTGGCAGATCCGGCACGATGGCGGGCGCCCGGCGGCGACATCGCTACAGACTGAGCAATTGGCGCCGCGCCCGGCGGCCACATCGACATCGGGGCAGAACATCAGACGGATCGTGCCGGTAACTTCGGGCGAACGCGGGCGGCTGATGTATGAGGCCACCGGGATGCCGCGTTCGCGCATTGCCTCCAGGTAGGCCAGGTAGCGGCCCAGGAAATGATCCTGCACAAAGCGCTCGGCGCCGGCGAGCGCCCAACGCACGAGCGTACCGTCTTGCAGGGCCAGGCCGGGTAGATCGGGGGGCAGGAACGTATCGGCAAGGCCCACAAGGGCTTCGCCCTCCTCGACATCGCGGCGCGCACTGAGGTAATTACCCTCAATGGGCACGCGGCGGGCGCCGTCGGTAAGGTAGAGATCTTCCTCGCGGAAGTAGAGCGCCGGTTGCGAGGTGAGCCGGGCCGTGGGCTGGGCGCCATATTGCAGAAAGACCTGCCCGATATTGATCAGGTAGCAGGCCACATTGCCATGACGATCAAGGTCGATCTGCGAACCATCAGTGGCCACCAGCGCATAACTTGGCGGGCGTTCCGGCAAGGGGCGCACGAAATTTAGCGGCTCGACCGGGCGGGCAAACAGCCAGTTCGTCGTCTCGCGGCTCAACTCAACCGCTGTCGCCCAGCGTAACTCAGCGCCCGCCTCGGCCAAGTACCGCGCGCGCACCTGGGTGGCCCGCGCCTGCGAGTCGGCGGCGCTGCCGGCGGCGGCGTGCGACATCTGGCGGATCTGGCGGCTGAGCGCCGACATATCGAGGCCCATAAGGTTACCTCCGCGCAACAGGATTCAGGATTCAGAAGGTTGCTTCAGGCAGCATAGTACATCTGTTTTGGTCTGTCAATATTTTCCGGCTCCCGCCAGGGCATGCGCAGGGCCGCTCCGCCCCCTGCTTCCCTTTTGGGGGTAGGTTTTTTACCGGATCGCGTTCTGATGCACTATTCCCCGCATCCCCCCGGCCCGCTTCTCCCTCAAGAGGAGAAGGGGGGGCACCGCAGCGATTCCGCAGTGCGATGCGCTCGGAAGCCCCGCTCCCCTCCGAGGGAGCGGGGTTTGGGGTGTGGTGAATGGGCGGCTGGGCCGAAAAAACCTACCCCCAAAAGCCCCTCCTACGCCCGCTGATTGCGGCTCCCGCCAGGGCATGCGCAGGGCCGCTCCGCCCCCTCCTACCCCCGCTGGAGGGCCGTGCCGCC
>JBBRUG010000008.1:0-39214 GCA_038247995.1 Chloroflexales bacterium
GCCCATTCCCCTCACCCCAAACCCCGCTCCCCTCCGAGGGAGCGGGGTTTCCGAGCGCATCGCACTGCGGAATCGCTGCGGTGCCCCCCCCTGCTCCTCTTGAGGGAGAAGGGGGCCGGGGGGATGCGGGGAATAGCGCATTGGGACGCGATCCGGTAAAAACCCTACACCTGCAAGGCGGGGCGGGGCAGATAGTGATCGCCATAGTGACACACTCCCGCGCCCTTGACATCCTCGGCTCCAGTCGCGATACTGCCCTTGGACGCTCTCCGCACCAGATCAGGAGACGAGACCCATGACTAACACGGCCAACGAGGCAGCCCAGATCGGGAGGAGGCGCGCACCGGCCGTCCCGCACAACAGCCCGCTCCTCGGCAACTTGCGCGCGCTCCAGCGGGACGCCCTCTCATTCCTGCTCGGCGCCCACCGCGACCATGGTGATGTCGTGCGCTACAGGCTCGCGCTCTTCCCCTCGTACCTGGTGGTCCATCCCGACCATGTCAAGCGGGTGCTCCAGGACAACCACGCCAACTACACCAAGGACGTCATCGACTACAAGGTGCTGGGCTGGATTGTCGAGCAGGGCGTCCTGCTGACCGACGGCCCCCTCTGGCTGCGGCAGCGCCGCCTGATGCAGCCCGCCTTCCACCGGCAGCGGATCGCCGCCCTGGGCGCGATGATGGCCGAGATCGCCGGTGACCTGGCCGAGTCCTGGGCCCCCAGCGCGGCCGCCGGCGCCGTGCTCGACGTGGCCCACGCAATGACCGCCGTGACCATGCGCGTCGTCGGGCGGGCGCTCTTCACCATCGACGTGGGCGCCGCCATTGACACGGTCAGCCACAGCTTCAGCGCCATGGACGGCGAGCTGATCCGGCGCTTCCGCTCGGGACTAATCATCCCCCCGGTGCTACCCACGGCTCGTGACCGGACCTTCCGCGCCAGCCGCAAAGCCCTCGACGGCGTCGTCGACGGGATCATCCAGTCCCGCCGCTCGGCCGGTGCACGCGAGGACGACCTGCTTCAGATGCTCCTGGAGGCCCGCGACGAGGAGACCGGCGAGGGCATGAGCAATGACCAGCTGCGGGCCGAGGTAAAGACCTTGCTCCTGGCCGGCCACGAGACCACGGCCAACGCCCTGACCTGGGCCTGGTACCTGCTCTCGCAGCACTCTGAGGCCGAGGCCCGGCTCCACACGGAGCTAGACGAGGTGCTCGGCGGCCGCCTGCCCGGCCTGGACGACCTGCCCCGTCTGATCTACACGCGCATGGTCTTCGACGAGGCGCTGCGCCTCTATCCCCCGGCCTGGATCGTCGCGCGCCGCGCCGTGAAGGGCGACACCCTGGGGCCGTACGAGGTGGAGCCCGGGGCCTCGATCGTCATCAGCACCTATGTGACGCACCGCCACCGCGAATTTTGGGAGGAGCCGGAGCGCTTCGACCCAGAGCGGTTCCGGCCGGGCCGCGCCGAGAAGCTGCACCGCTATGCCTACTTCCCCTTTGGGGGCGGCCCACGGCAGTGCATCGGCAACACCTTCGCGCAGATGGAGGCAACGCTGATCCTGGCCACCCTCGCCCAGCGCTACAGGCTGCGTCTCGCACCTGGCCACCCGCCGGTCGAGCCCCTGGCCCTGATCACGCTCCAGCCCCGGCACGGCCTGCGCATGATTGTGGATCCCCGCTAAGGAGTTCTGCGACAAGCCCATCGCCTGGCCCTAGCCGCAATACCTTTCAGATAAGCTCCTGGCGCGCCCCGAGCCTACTACATCTAAGTCGGTGTCAATTCTCATGCTGAGCGGTAGCGAAACAGCTCTTCCGCGTCAGGAGGCTCAGATCCTTCGCTTCGCTCAGGATGACACGTGCAAGGAACTTACTGACACCTACGTAGTGAATTCGCGAGGCTTTGGGCGCGGGAAGGCCGACTCAGCAGGGCGGTGGGCGGGAAGATGGCTGGCGTGCACCGTCACCGCCTGGCTGAGCGGACGAAAGGTGTCCGCACCGTCGGGGCAATACGTGCCCTAGCGATTGATCCGCAAGAAGGGATGCCAGCCTAGCGCGGTGATGGCCTGAAAGAGCCATGTGGCATACAGGCCCCGGTCGGCCGCAACGATGACCGTCCAGTCGTTCGGGAAACTGCCCTGGAGCTGGGCGATGAGCGCTTCCCGCAGGTGGCTTGACACGGTCTGCTGCCATTGCGATAATCCGGTAAGGCGAGTCATCTGGTGCTCCTGGTACGGATTCGGTTGTGATAACCCGCATCAGCTGTCTGACAGCGGATTCATGTCCTAGGCTGCAATAGCTGCTGTATCCACGGGCGCAAATGAGCGCGAACCACAGGTGGTGGCCATGACTTCTGGAGCGACCCGCGCCGGCAACGACGAGCGATTCCATGCGGCGGTCGAGACCATGATCGACTGCTTCGGCATCTACCGGGCCGTCCGTGACCCACACGGCCAGATCGTCGACTTCCTGGTCGAGTATGTGAACGAGGCCGCGTGCCGGAGCAATCAACTCAGCCGCGCGGAGCAGGTCGGCCGCGGCCTGTGTGAGCTTCTGCCGGGCCACCGCGAGACGGGCCTCTTCGCTGAGTATTGCCGCGTGGTTGAGACGCAGATCCCCTTCGAGCAGGAGATGGTGGTCTACACCGACCTCTATGGCGGGCAGGTGCTCCAGCGCGCCTTCGACATCCGGGTGACACCGCTCGACGATGGGTTCGCGTCCGCCTGGCGGGATGTGACCGACCGCAAGGTAGCCGAGGAGCGCCTGCGCTTTCTCGCCGATATCGGCGCCGCGCTTGCTACCTCCCTGGATCTCGAGGAGACGCTCCAGACCGCCACGCGCATGGCCATTCCCACGATCGCCGATGCCTGTGCCATCCACTCCTTCGCGCCCGACGGCAACCTCCTGCTGCGAGCAGTGGCCGCCGCAGACCCGGACATCAAGGCGGCGATGCGCGAGCAACTGAGCGTCCTGGCGCCGGAGCAGCATACAATGGCCCCGATCCACGCCGTTCTTCAGACGCTGCGGCCCTACCTGATGACCGCGCCACCCGAGGCGATAGACGCGGCGGAGCGCCAGATCACAGAGCGCTTTGGTCTCCGCTCGGCGATCGTGCTGCCGCTCATTACGCGGCAGCGCCTGCTCGGGTTGATGTCCTTGGGGATCGTCGCCCCCGGCCGGCAGTACCAGGAGGACGACCTCCCCTTCGCCGAGGAAGTGGCCCGGCGCATCACCCTGGCGATGGAGCAGGCCTTGCTGTATGAGGAACTGCATGCCTCCCGGCGCCGCGCCGACGAGAGCGCGGCCCTGCTTAACACCCTGGTGATGCACGCGCCGGTCGGGTTCGCCGTCCACGATACTGACCTACGCTATCTTCTGATCAACGAGCGGCTCGCCGCCGTCAACGGACTGCCTGCAGAGGCGCACCTCGGCCGCATGCTCTCTGAGATCTTGCCCGACCTGGCCCCCACCGTCGAGTCGCTCATCCGCCAGGTGCTCGCCACTGGTGAGCCCGTGCTGGACTATGAGTTCGTCGCCGCGCCCGGCCCTGCACCAGCGCAGCTGCGGCACTGGCGGGTCAACTATTACCCGGTTCGTGAGGGCGACGGCACACTGCTCGGTGTCGGGGCCATCGTGCTCGACGTGACCGCCCAGCGCCAGGCGGAGGGTCGCGCCCGGCTCCTCGACGCCGCCAGCCGCGCTCTCGCCGCGTCGCTCGACTACGGGGCCACCCTCGCCACCGTGGCTGACCTCGCCGTCCCCGCCATCGCCGACGTATGCCTCGTTTACCTTATCGACGATCAGGGGGGGTTCAACGACGTGGGGCTTGCCTGCGCCGACCCGGCCCGCGCGGCCCTGGTGCGCATGATGCTCGACTGCTACCCGCCCGACCCGCAGCACTCGCTCGGCCTGGCCGAAGTGCTTCACTCGGGAACCGCCCTCCTGCAGCCGGAGCTTCCACCCGACTTTGCAGAGCACGCCGGGCGCGACGCGCAGCATTGCGAGCTCATCCGCCGGATCGGGCCACGCGCGTTCCTCACCGCGCCCCTGCGCGTAGGCGACCAGATGCTCGGGTTGCTCCAACTCGTCCTCACCGAGCCGGGGCGAACGTACGAAGCGGCAGATGTGCAGCTGGTTGAGGAACTGGCGCACCGCTGTGCGCAAGCTATCGAGCGGTCGCGGCTTTACGAGGCGGAGCAAACCGCTCGCGCTCAGGCCGAGCAAGCGGCCGCACGCACGGCGCAGCTGCTGGCC
The DNA here is from genome assembly GCA_038247995.1 of Chloroflexales bacterium. Lineage (GTDB taxonomy): Bacteria > Chloroflexota > Chloroflexia > Chloroflexales > Chloroflexaceae > JBBRUG01. The sequence goes on from JBBRUG010000008.1 coordinate 4,251, forward strand.
CTGGCCGAGGGGCTTTCGCAGTCGCTGACTCCGGCGCAGGCTGCGCAACTTGTCCTCGCCGAGAGTGTTGGCGCCCTGGGTGCCTTTGCTGGCGGGCTGTTCCTACTGAACGACGACCAGCGCAGCGTTGAACTGGTCGCAAGCGTCGGCTACCCGCCGCCGACTGCCAGCCAGTGGCAGCATATCCCCGTCGACGCCCCGCTCCCGATCACCGACGCGCTGCGCACCCGCGAGTCCGTCTGGATCCCCGTCTTAGACGCCGCCGCCGGCCGCTACCCGGACTTCGTCGCTGCCGTGCGCCCATTCACGGGGGCGGTGGCGGTAATCCCGCTCATCGCCGACGGGCAGGTGCTCGGCGGGCTTGGCCTGAGCTTTGCGCTGCCCCGCCCCTTCGCGGCCCATGACCACGCCTTCGCACATTCGCTGGCCCAGCAGTGCGCTCAGGTGCTCGCCCGTGCGCAGCTCGACGCCGCCCTGCGCGAGCTCAACGCGACGCTTGAGCACCGCGTCGAAGAGCGGACTACCGAGCTTATGCGGCTCAACCGCGCGCTGGAGGAAGAGGCCCGTGAGCGGCAGCGGGCCTTCACCGCGCTGCACGAGCGCGAGGCGCAGATGCGCCTGATGCTGCACCAGATTCCCTGCCTGCTCTGGATCACCGACCGTTCGCTACGAATCACCTCGCTTCTGGGCACGCCGCATGGACTGATGCCGCTTGCCCCCAAGGATGTAATGGGCCTGACGATTGTAGAGGTGCTCACCCGGTGGTTGCACGCGGCGGGACGTAGCGAGGCGGTAGTCGCTCATCAGCGCGCACTCGCCGGCTCCTCAGCCCACTACATGCTGATGATCAGCGCCCGCGCGCTGGAGGTGCGGGTTGAGCCGCTGCGGTCGGAGGGTGGCGCTATCATCGGCTGCATCGCCCTTGCCACCGACATCACCCAGCGCCAGCGCGACGCCGAGACGCTACAGACGGCGAACGTCCAGCTCTCCGCACTGACCGCCCAGCTGACCCGCAGCCGGGATCTGCTTCAGACCCTCTTCGACGGCCTCGCCGACGGGCTGCTGCTGCTTGATCACTCCGGCACCGTGCGCGCTGCGAACCAGGCCCTCGCCAGTCTCCTCAACCTGCCGCTCGACGGCCTGCTCCAGCAGCCCTGGGCCCGGATCTGCGCGTCGCTGAACCCGACGTGCCCCGCCGCATGGGTTCTCGACAGCCTCCGCGCCGGTCGGGCCGAGCAGCGCCGCGAGCGCTACACCCCGGTCGGCGGCCACCCCCGTGTGCTCGACATCGCGGCCCTGCCCCTGCCGGCGAGCGGCGAACTGCCGCCCCAGTTGATCATCCATATCGAGGATAGCACCGAGCGGCTCCAGTTCGAGACGATGGCCTTCCAGAGCGAGCGCTACATTGCGAGCGGCACGATGGCCGCGATGGTCGCCCACGAGGTCAACACGCCGCTCCAAGCAGTCAAGAACTTCCTGTTCCTGCTCGCCGACGCGGCCCCAGAGGAGCGCGGGCACTTCCTGACCCTCGCCCGCGAGGAGCTGCGGCGCATTGGCGACATCGTGGGGCATCTCCTCGACCTGTACCGCCCGCTGACCGGCGAGCCGGCCCCGGTCGAGATCAACACGCTGGTCGAGCGGGTGCTGCTGCTGACCCGCGTGACGTGCCAGCGCCAGCAGGTGGCGATTGTCGCCAGCCTGTCGCCCGCGCTGCCTACACTCTGGGGTCGGGCCGACCAGTTGATCCAGCTCATGCTCAACCTGGTGGTGAACGCGCTCGAGGCCATGCCTGAGGGCGGGACGCTCACCATTACCAGCGCACTGGAGCCGGGCCTTGCCGGTGCGGCGCATCACCCGTCTGCCGTGGAGCCCGGCTCGGCAATCATCGTCACCGTGAGCGATACCGGAGAAGGCATCCCGTCCGCCATTGTCCCGGATATCTTCGAGCCATTTCTGACCAACAAGCCGAACGGGACGGGGCTGGGCCTGGCCATCTGCCGGACCATCGCTAGCCGGCATGGGGGAACGGTGACGGCATCGAGCCGCCCCGGTGCGGGAGCCTCGTTTATGGTGCGGCTACCGGTTGCCGCGAGCACCACAGGCTGGCAGTCAGGCGGCTGATCGCGGTGCGAAAAGGTTGAGCTTCTTTACCAAACCTGTCGGAAGGTTTGCGTGCCTCGCGCACGAGCAGGGCCAACACCTGTGGTATAACAACTCTATCCTGGTGTTTCTATGTAGTTCGTCGATCGTGTCATGGCACACGTTCCTGGTCTACTATGCTGGCACATGTCCTGGTGGCCGAAGATGAAGCCCCTGCACGCTACTCGCTCGTGCAGATCTTGTCGCGGGCCGGCTACCGCGTGACCGAGGCGCCGGACGGAGAGACGGCGCTTGCTTGGCTGCAGCAGGAGCGCTTCGCGCTTGTCATCGCCGACATCCGCATGGGTTTGGTCGACGGGCTACAGGTGCTTCAGGCAAGCCAGCAAATCGCCGAGCCGCCCGCAGTGATTCTGTTCACTGGCTACGGCTCCCTAGACACGTCGATCACCGCGCTGCGCACCGGGGTGGCCGATTACCTGCTCAAGCCCGTGGAGCCCGAGCAGTTGCTCGCCAGTGTGGCCGCAGCACTCGCCCGCCGTGCGGAGACGCTTTACAACCGCGAGGCGGCGCGGGTGCTCTCCGCAGGGTTCGTGGCGCTGCAGCGGCGGGCCGCGGATTCGGCAGCGCTGATCGGCCCGCCGGATGGCATTCGGCAGTCCGCCTCGGGCAGCCACGACCTAATCGTCGTCGGCAACTTGCAGATCGGTCGGCACCGGCACGCGGTACAGTCCCGCGGCCAGCCGGTAGCCCTGACCCCGACCGAGTTTGCTATCCTGCGTTGTCTCGCCGAGGTCGATGCTCATCTCCTGACGTATGAGGCGCTGGCAAATTGCACCTACGGCTACGTCGCGGAGAGTGCTGAGGCCCAGGTGCTGCTCAAGGCCCACGTGCGCAACTTGCGCTTAAAGCTTACCCCCCTGGCACTTGAGACCGTTCGCGGCGTTGGGTACCGCCTCGTGGGTCGGTAGCCAGCCCCCAAGATGATCCTGATGCACCGCGACGCGCCGGCTGCGCACCCGTTCAGCCTGATGATTGTCCAGGTGAATCTTTGATGTTCTAGGAGGGTCTATGAGCGAGCTGCGCGGGGTGACGAGTCAGGTTGGTAGAACATGTGGCGCGGTGGTGGATCAGGGGCTGCGGATCATCGAACTGGACGAGGCATTCGCCCGGCTCATAGGCGACACGCGGGGGGCCCTCCTCGGGCAGCCCATTCCCGACCTGCTCCCCGCGCTCGCAGCACCGCTCCGCGCGGTGCTGACGTCCGGCCACGCCCTTCCGCGCGTGCTACTCCAGCGGCCCGAGGATACCCCCCTTTCCCTGCGGCTCGCACCCCTGCGCACTACCCGCGGCACCATCGCCGGCGTCGAGTTGATGGTCGAGCCGGCCGGCCCGGAGGCGCAGCCGCCTACAGTGCGTGCGGTGCTCGACGGTCTATTCGCGTTCGCCGGGGTGCTGCGGCCTGACGGCACGCTTATCGAGGCCAACCGTGCTGCCCTGGAGGTTGCGGGCCTGACACCCGGCGATGTCCTGGGCAAGCCGTTCGCCAACACCTTCTGGTGGTCCTACGACCCGGCGGTGCAGGCGCAGCTGCGGGCAGCCATTGCCCGCGCCGCTGGGGGCGAGATCGTTCGCTACGATGTGCCAGTCCGGTTTGCGGAGAACCAGTTCATCACGATTGACTTCATGCTGGCGCCGGCCCGGGATGTGGAGGGCCGCGTGGCGTACCTCATCCCCTCGGCGACCGACATCTCGGAGCGCATCGCGTCCGAGCGCACGCTGCGCGAGCGTGAGCGCCACCTGAGCCTGGCCCTCGAGGCCGCGCAGATGGGCACCTGGGAGATCGACCTCCAGAGCCACGCGGTTCTGCGTTCGCCAACCACGGATCGGGCGTTCGGGCTCACACCCGACGGGGCGCCGCGCACCACCGACGACTATTTCCAGTGCGTCCACCCCGAGGACGTGGGGCGGGTCGCGGAGTCCATCCGCCGGACGGTGGAGGAGGGCGCCGAGCACGCGGTGGAGTACCGAGTGACCCGGCCAGACGTCGCCATGCGCTGGTTTGCCTCTCGCGGCGCGCTCATCCACGACGACCAGGGGACACCGCGCCGGCTCATTGGTGCCCTGCTCGACATCACGGCGCGCAAGGAAGCCGAGGCCGCGATCGAGGCCAGCGAGGCGCGCTTCCAGGCCACCTTCGAGCACGCACCGTTGGGCATCGCCCATGTCAGCCTCGCTGGGTGTTGGCTGCGTGTGAACGAGCGGCTCTGCACCATCACCGGCTACACGCAAGACGAGTTGTGCGCCCGCACATTCCAGTCTATCACCCACCCCGATGACCTCGCCGCCAATTTGACGCTTGTCGAGCAGCTACGGGCGGGGCGCATTGACGTGTACGACATGGAGAAGCGCTGCATCCACAAGGACGGCGGCGCGGTCTGGGTGAACCTTACTGTCTCGCTCGTACGGCGGCCCGACGGCGCGCCGGACTACTTCATCGCGATGGTCGAGGAGATCAGTCGGCGCAAGGCGGTCGAGGCCGAGCTCCACTTCCAAGCCCAACTGCTCGATACCGTAGGCCAGGGCGTCATCGCCACCGACGTCGACGGCACGGTGCGCTACTGGAACCGCTTCGCCGAACAGCTCTACGGCTGGACGCGCGAGGAGGCCCTCGGTCGCAACATTCTCGACCTGGTCGCCGCCGACATCACGTTCCAGCAGGGCCAGGCGATCATGGCGCAGTTGCAGGCGGGGGAGCCCTGGGCCGGGCAGTACGTTGTACGGCGGCGTGACGGGGCGACATTCCCCGCCTTTGTCACCGACACCTCGCTCTATGGATCCGACGGCGCGGTGATCGGTGTCGTCGGCATCTCCACCGACATTAGCGAGCCACTACGGCTGGAGGCCGAGCGTGAAGAATTCCTCGCGCGCGAGCAGGCTGCCCGTGCGGCGGCCGAGCGCGCCACCGCGCGCCTCAGCCAGTTGCAGGCGATGACTGCCGCGCTGGCCGAGGCGCTCACCCCGACGCAGGTGGCCGAGGTCATCGTCGAGCAGTCGCTGGCGGCCCTGGGCGCGGCCGCGAGCAGCCTGCGCCTCATTAGCGCCGACGGCCAGACTCTTGATGCGCTTCACAACAGCGGCATGCCGGCCGAGACTGCGGGGCGTTGGGCGCAGATCCCGATCAACACGCCAATGCCGATCTGCGAGGTCGCGCGCACGGGACGCCCGCTCTACTTTGACGATCGGGATGCACTCGCCACGCGCTACCCCGCGATGGAGCAGATCGTGGCACCGCTGGGCTACCGGGCCTTCGCTATCGTCCCACTGAGCATTGAGGGCCGCACGATCGGGTCGCTCGCCCTCACCTTCGTGGAGCCCAGGCATTTCGCCAATGAGGATCGCGATGTGCTGCTGGCCATGACGGGCCAGGCCGCGCAGGCGATCACACGCGCCCAACTGTACAACATGGCACGAGAGGCTGTCGAAGTGCGCGATACCTTTATCGCGATTGCCTCCCATGACTTGCGCTCGCCTCTGACGGTGATCCTCGGGCAGGCGCAGCTACTGGAGCGCCAGGTTGGTGTCGTGGGGCGGGAGGATCAGAGCAAGCAGCGCGTGAGATGCATCGTCACGCAGACCCAGCGGCTCAGCCGGATGATTGGTACGCTCTTCGATCTCTCGCGTATCCAGAGCGGGCAACTTACGATCGACAGAGTGCCGCTCGACTTCGCGGCACTGGCCGATCGCGTCGTCGCCGAGATCCAGCCCACCCTGAGTCAGCCCATCCTGGAGTTCGTCGGAATACCGGAAGGGCTGTGGGTCGCCGGCGACGAGATACGCCTGGAGCAGGTGCTCTACAACTTGATCGGCAATGCGGTAAAGTATAGCCCCGGAAGCTGCGTGGTGACGATCCGGGTTGAGCGCCAGGACACGCGCGCATACCTTGCCGTCATCGACCAGGGCATCGGCATCCCGACAGCTGCGCTCCCCCGGCTCTTCGAGCGCTACTACCGGGCAGAGAACGCGGGGGCCAGCAGCGGTATGGGGATCGGGCTCTACGTGGTGCGCGAGATTGTAACCCTCCATGGAGGAACGGTTGCCGTCGTAAGTGAAGCAGGCGTCGGTAGCACCTTCACAGTGGATCTGCCGCTCGTGGCGGAGGATCGGGAATGATTAGGGCCCAGCTCCGTCTGGTCGCCGGCATCCTTACTTTCCGCTTAAGCTTTATTGATAACTCGCCTGCGGCATCACCGTCGCGACGGACTCCCGTTATGGCGCGTTCTTCAACCCAGGCTAGGCCCGCCTGAACGAGATGGCGGCGCAGCTCGGGCTGGACACGGCGGCCTTCGGCGATTGCCTTGGGTCAGGGAAGTACACCGCGCAGGTCGAGGCCGACTACGCCGAAACCGGCCGCGTGGGGGTGACAGGCACGCCGACCTTCTTCATCAATGGGATGGCCTATCCCGGCAAAAACTCAGCCGTAAACCCGGCTCTACCGATAACCCGGCCACATCGATCTCGATGCCGCTATCGCCGCTTGGGGGCAGGTGCTGACTCGCGACAGTGGGCGCTCGGCCGCGACGGGGCAGCAGTACGTCGGTGACGCCCGCCGCTTCTCGGTAGCGTCATGAGACCACGCCGAGCCGCAGTGTGGCACGCTCAGCGGGGCAGGCAGACAACCACGTCTTATACTGCCGATGTCGGTCGCCGACACATGTATATCCGGGATCTCAGCCACCTCGGGTGTTCCATCATTGGCTGTTCCCACATGTTTCGGTGCCATTTCTGTGCCACCTGCACGCCCGCGATGTTCCAGGAAGAGCTAGATCACACTAATCACACCCCAACCAGCATCCGCGCGGCATACTGCTCCAGAATCAGTTCAGCCGGGCCATCGGCGCGCAATTGGCCGTGGTCCATCCAGAGTGCGCGCTGGCAGAAGCGACCGAGCATGTTTGGGTCGTGCGAGACGAGCAGCAACGTCTTGCCGGCTTTGCGGAAGCCCTCAATGCGTTCGAAGCACTTCTGCTGGAAATTACTGTCGCCCACCGCCAATGCCTCATCGACAATGAGCACATCGGGATCAACGTGGGTAGCCACGGCAAAGGCCAGGCGCATTTGCATACCGGAACTGTAGGTGCGCAGCGGCTGATCGATAAACTCCTCGATCTCGGCGAAATCCACAATCGAACGGTAACGCGCATCAACTTCGGCGCGGCGCAACCCGGCCACGACAGCGCTAACGTAGAGATTCTCGCGCCCGGTCAAATTCGGATGAAAGCCCGCGCCGAGGTCGAGCAAGGCCGCCACGCGCCCCTCCACGCGCACACTGCCGGTTGTCGCCCGGCCGAGGCCGCAGATCAGGCGTAGGAGCGTGCTCTTCCCGGCGCCGTTATGCCCAACCAGGCCAACCGCTTCGCCCGGTGCAATCTGAAATGAAACATCGCGCAGCGCCCAGAAAGCGGTACCCCGGCGGGCGGAGGTGAAGACCTGCGCGAGCGCCTGCTGAAAGGTACGCGGCGCGCCGCCCTGGAGCCAGTAACGCTTGCCCAGTTGGGTAACGCTGATACTCATACTTCCTCGACAAAGGCATCTTCAAGGGCATAGAAGATATACAGAGCGACGCCGAGCAACAGCGCACTGAAGAGGCCACACCAGGCCAGCGCAGTCCAATTCGGCATCTCGCCCTGCAGGGCAATCGCGCGGTGCGCCATAATCAGCACAGCGAGCGGGTTGAAGTGTAACAAATAAACCTGCTCACCGCTGACCCGTTCCAGGTCGTAAAAAATCGGCGTCAGGTAGAACCAGAGGATCATCAACACGCCAAGCAGGTGCTGCACATCGCGCACGATCGTGCTGACCGCCGCGAAGAATACGGTGCAGGCGAGCGTGAAGAGGAACTGCACCACCCAGACGACCGGCAGCGCCAGCAGGGCCGGCGTGAGCGGCACGCCTTCGAAGATCAGCAGCGCTAATAGCACCGGCAGGGCCAGCAAATACAAGACGAAGTTCGTGCCGGTGACGGTGAGCGGCAGCAGCGCGCGCGGGAAGAACGGCTTGCGCACGAGGTCGCGGTTGTCGAGCAGCGTAGACGAACCGGTGATCACCGAGGTTTGAAACCAGGTCCAACTGATCAGCCCGGCAAAGATGAACGCAGCATAGTTAGGAATGTTCAGCGGCACCAGGCGCGTAAAGACCACGTGCATCACGGCGACCATGCCGAGCGGGCTCAATACCGCCCAGAGCAAGCCAAGCCACGAGCCCTTGTAGCGGATCCGCAGTTCGCGCCCGATCAGGGTCGTCAGCGCATCAAAGGCGTAGCCGGGCGAGGGTCGGTTGAGGATGAGGTTGTTTTTCATAGTTGGGTCATACGCGGTGTATGCCTCTGGCGCAGTGCGGCATCGTGCCGATAGGTTTCTCGAAATGCCGCTGGGGCATGGAGCATGCCCCAGACTTCCGCCCAGACCATTGCGAGCGGAAGATCGAGGCGTCCGAGCAGGCGTTCAAACAATCGGCGTAGCACCCAACCGCCGGCCCAACCTACGGCATAACGCGCTGTGGCGTAGCGATCCACGCTACCGCAACGCCAAATCTTTGTCAGGTAGACGCCGAAGGCGCGACCGTTACTATAGATCTGGCGATAGAGGCCCGGTCGGTCGCGACGATGCTGATGCCAGACCAGCGCTGAGGGTTCGTAGTGCAGATCGAGCTCGGCAGCCAGCACCCGATGGAACATATCAATATCGCCGCCGCCGAAAGCGGGCGTGCCGACATCAAGCGCCGTGTCGAAACCGCCCAGACGCTCAAGTGTAGCCCGCCGAAACGCCATGTTCGCGCCAACACCGCATTGGTGTGCGCTGATGATCCCGCGCGCTCCAAGGCGCTGATGGTGGAACAACCGCGGCGTAAAGCCTTTGCTCATGCCGCCGTAACGCTCAAAAAGGATCTGCGCTTGCGTCTCCAGTTCCGCCGGCAGTACGAGCCCGGTCATGGCGGCGATCTGCGGATCGACAAAGGCGGCGGCAATGCCCCAGAGCCAATCGCGATCAACCTGGACATCGTCGTCGGTATACGCAATGATCGCATGGTGCGCCTCGTCGGCCCCGCGGTTGCGCGCCCAATTGAGGCCGGGACGCTCTTCGCGCACATAGCGGAAGGGTGTTGGCGCAACAACTTCGCGTGTTGCTTCATCGCGTGAGGCATTATCGACAACCACAACCTCAAAATCGGGATAGTCGAGGCGAACGAGGGCGGCCAGGCAGTGCTGAAGCGCTTCCGGTCGATCACGGGTACAGACGACAACGCTGATCGGCGGCGCCGGCGGCGGCGTGGCCGCAATCGACAGCGCTACAATCACCTCCCACCCGAGTTCGCGTTCGATCGCCATGCGCAACTCACCGGCGCTGTAGACGAACCCATACGGCGGTCGCGCCAGTTGCAAAAGCCCCAGCGGGCGGCGCCCAAACCGGACTAAAAGCCAGAGCTTATCATAACGCGGATCAAGGACGATCTGATTGACGCCCTGACAAAGATCAACTTCGGTCACAAAAGCAGGCATAACTGGATCACTCCTGCTCCGGCAATTGCGCGGATAGCGATGAATGCCGGCGAGCCATGCCTAGCGCCAGGGCCGGAAAATATTTCTGCTGCGCGATGGCGCGAACGGCTGCGCGCACATGCTCAACCCGCAACGGTTCGGCGCCCGGTTGGGGCGGCAAGGCGAGCAAGGGCACGCCCGCAAGGGCAATAATTGCGCCCTTAGTGCTGGCGGCGGCAAAAAGCGCTTCCGCCGCAGGTTCGGTGGGGAGATCGGCGAGATCAATTTGGGGCGCATCGGGAGCGAGGCGTTGACGTAGAGGCGCCTCCCCAATCCAGCGTTTATAATTATCACGCGCGCGCAGCATCGAAGCGATGCCGCAGAAATAGTTGTATTCGCGCAGTGCCGCAACCAGTTTCTGCCAGCGATAGCGTAGTTTGAAACGTTCACAAAAATCGATGGCGATCAGAATAAGACGCTCAAAGCGTTCGCCATGCTGGGGGACAATAAACGCCATTAGCCGAATAAAACGCGTTATCAGCGCAGGATGATAGAGCCGATCAAATAAGTAGTTGCGCAACTCGGGATGGCGCTGGGCAATTTGGACATCGGCGATGCCCTCCTGGCGAATGCGCCGCTGCCACTGGGCTAGATTGGTTTGATCGTGATGATCGCCGACGGCCGCTGGGGCAAAGCTGAAGGTCGCCCCTGCTTTGAGTAGCCGATACCCGAGTTCATAATCTTCAAGGCGCCCGCTGAAGGTAAGATCAAACCCATTTACTTGCCAGAAGATCTCGGCCGCCAGCGAAGCGTTGCCGCTGAAAAAGTCGCGGTAGCTATAACGATGGCTGGGTTGGGCAAAGCCGTGAAACATGTCTTCCCACCAACGATGCGCATCGCGCTGCCACCAGGTCGGCCGGTGCGGCAACATTGGCCGCGAGTAGCCCAGGACTACCCGGTTGGGCGCTTGCGCTTCCATGTGCGCACGTACAAAGCCGGGCGCTACAGCAATATCATCGTCGAGGAAGATGAATACCCGGCCGCGAGCTGCCTGAGCGCCGACCTGGCGTGTAGTTGCGGCGCTGCGAACGACATGGCTGATCAGATGTAACTGGAACGGCGCCGTGAGGGCAAACGCCTGCACCTGCGCTACCGTAGAATCGGTACAGGCATCGGCAACGACAATCACCTCAAGATCATGCAGTGGCCAATCTTGTTGGCCCAGAGCCCCCAGATGACGCAGCAGCAGCGCTGAACGATTATGGGTTGGAATGATCATGCTTACTGTCGGCGTATGCATCGGTTAGCCTTTTCCGGTCTGTTCACGGGCTTTGATCCGTGCCCGCAGATATGCCCCCGGGCCGGCCAGCGCTCCACGCAACTCCGCCAGAGCCAGATCGCGCGGTGTTGCCCCCGGACGCTGCAAGATTGCGCGGGCGGCTTCACGCACATGATGCTGCACAAACCACATGCTGCCGTTTTTAAGCACCGTCCAATCGCCTTCCACCAGGAACGCCCGCGTCCACCAGGCAAACAGGCCCACTCCGTAGCCCTCAATACAGCGGCGTAAGTCGGCCCACTCACGGCGATGGCGATGCCAAACCAGTGCCGCCGGTTCGTAGACGGCCCGATAACTCCGTGCAATCACCCGGTAAAAAAACTCTTGGTCGCCGCCGCTCATAGCGGGAGTTCCACCGTCGAGCGCTTCGTCGAAGAGGCCGATCTGCTGGAGCGCCGCGCGCCGGATCGCCATATTCACACCAGCGCCGATCCGACCGGCCCCAACCGGATCAAGCGATTGTACATCGAAGACGCGGCGCTCAAAACCACGCTGAAAGCCATTGGATTCTTCAAACCAGATCTGGGCCGGCGTTTCGAGCTCGATCGGCATCGTGATGCCGGTAACCAGTGCAACCGTTGGATCATTGAAGTTGGCCCGCAACGCATCGAGCCAGCCGGGATCGACGATTGCATCGTCGTCGGTAAAGGCGACAATCTCGCCCTGGGCCGTCTGCAACCCCCGATTCCGGGCGACATTGAGCCCGGGGCGTGGTTCATAAATGTAGCGTACCTGCGGGTAGCGCGCCACCAGGTTGCGCGCCTGATCGTCGCTTGGGCAGTTGTCGATCACCAGCACTTCGTGGCCCTGATCGGCGAGTTGCGCGAGTCCGGGCAGGCAGCGCGCCAGATCTGCGGGGCGATCGCGCGTACATATCACCACGCTGGCGGTAGGCATGCTGCGCTTAGGCGGCGCCGACTCGTTTGTCGTCCGCTGCCAGATCGCTGCGGCAAGGCGTACTTCCACTAGCCGCAGATCGGCGACCGTTACCCGCCCGTTGGTAACCGGAAGCCAGGCTTGGCCGACAACCGCCACGCCGTGCCGAAAGACAACCAATGCCTGTTTATAGTCCGCAAGATCTGTTAACGGCTGATTGATTTGCGTAACCTGAAGCTCGCGAACTGCGATTGGTTTATAGCGGCTGTGCTGCATCCACATTTATCTTTCTGTGGCCCTGCTACGCCACAGCCGCCCCGGCCCGAACCATGCGCCGGCGGCTTCGTAAGCCAGCAACATCAGCGGCAGCGCCGGACGGCCGCGCAGCTTCGCCCAGGCCGCCTTGACAATCGGCCCGCCCCACCAGCGCACGGCAATCAGCAGGGCGCCCGTGTCGTACTGTTCGACAATGCGCTTGGTAAGAAAGGCGTACAGGCCCACGCCATACCCGAAGAGGCAATTGCGCAGTTCGGTTTCTTCACGGCGATGCCGATGCCAGACCAGCGCATCGGGAGTATACACGATAGTCGCGCCGCTATCGAGCACTCGCGCAAACATATCGGTGTCGCCGCCCGAACAGGTAGCTGTACCGGCATCCAGGCGCGGGTCGAAGCCGCCCAGCGTCAGGGCAAGCTCACGGCGCAGGGCCATGTTCGCGCCCATCCCGGCAACGCCGGCCGCCGCCGGGGGCGTGTGCGGCGTACGAAACTCGCGCCGCGTAAATGTACGCCGGTTTGTGCAGTAGAGTTCGAAGCGCTGTTGGGCCGGGGTTTGCAACTCCAACGGTAGGACCAACCCGGTGACACAACCCACAGCCGGATCGCTGAACGGCGCCGCAATTGCCTCAGCCCAGGCGGGATCAACAACGGCGTCGTCATCTACATAGGCCACAAGCGGATGCTGGGCCGCGTGGAGGCCGCAGTTGCGCGCATGATCCAGACCCTGGCGCGACTCAACCAGGTAGCGAAACGGAAAGCACGTCGCAACCTCCGCTGTGCCCCCACTGCGTGGCGCGTTATCAACCACAAGCACCTCGTGGCCGGCCACCGCTAACGGTTGAAGCGCCGTCAGACAGCGCGCGAGGTCGGTGGGGCGCTCGTGAGTGCAGACGATGATTGAGATTGGTGGCACGATAGACGACGGACGACGGACGACGGACGACAGGCTGATGTCAGACGGGGTTGGTCGTTGATCCTTGGTCGTTGGTCGAGCGTCAGCTACTGAAAATTGCTCCCCAATCGCCGCCTGTAACTGCGCCGACGTGATCACACCCGTAGCCGCAGGCACGCGCAGCAAGCCCAGCGGGCGACCGTCGCGGCGCACGAGGGCAAACAACCCCTGCGCTTCAGCCGGCAACGTCAACTCGGGCAAGGCTACAGTGATTTCGATGTCGGCAACGAACATGCTCATTGCACATCCGACTTCTGAATCCTGAATCCTGCATCCTGCATCCCGGCGCTCTGCGCAGCGAAGGCCCCAGCAACAAAACCCTGGCCCCAGCGCAGCATGCCCAACCAGATCAGCCCCGCCAGCAGCGGTTCGCGGAAGGCCAGGCCACGCTCAACATGCAGGCATGCACGTAGTGTACGCACAAAACGCAACGGCACGAGTACAGGCAGCGTGGCAGCGGCAAGCCAGGGTCGCCGCGCGAGGCCGGCGCCGGGAAGATCGAGGTGCTGGAGCACGGTGGCATTGGCCCGCCCGATCCGACGCTGATGCTGAAGATAGTCGGCCAGGGTTGTGCGATGGGTGTGGGCCACTGTGATGCCGGGATCGAGGCGTATCCGCATGCCCTGAGCGACCATGCGGCTATGGAAGATCTGATCTTCCTGCGGAAAATAGCCCGCTGGGAAGCCGCCAACGGCCCAGAACGACTCGCGCTTATAAGCCGTATTCCCAATCGTCAGGTTCGGCACATCACGCGGCGCGCCGCCAGGCAGGAACTCGCGAAACTCACACATATAACCGGCCCAACTCACCAGGTTAACCGGGTTGCCATTCGTGATTGCGCCGCCAACGGCGTCGTAGCCGGCCAGAATTGTTGCATGCAGGCGCCGCAACCAATCCTGTGGAGCCGTGCAGTCCGAGTCGATGAAGGCGAGCACCGCGCCGTGGGCCTGTTGCGCACCGAGGTTCCGCGCTGTGGCCGGGTCAGTCTGCGTATGAAGCTGGATCAGCCGAACGCTGGGGAAGCGCTCGCGCACAATCGCTGCGGTTCTGTCGGGCGAACTGTCCACCACGATCACTTCGTAGGGCAGGGGCAGATCCTGGTTCAGCAGGCTCGTAAGGCAGGCGCCGATGGTATCGGCTGAACGATACGACGGCACGACGATCGAGCAAACAAGCGACTGGTTCATACGAGTCTCTGCTGGCGATACCAGGCAACGGTGCGCGTGAGGCCCGTGGCAAGGCCGACTTGGGGTGTAAAACCCAACTCACGGCGCGCGCGTTCGCCCTTGTAGGCGCGGCTCTGGGTCATAAATTGGATGCGACTGCGCGTAAGCGGCAGGCGTGCCACCGGCACACCGGGGATCGCTTCGAGCATTGTTGCGCCGATTAGCGCAGCACTGAGCGGAATATGCACGCGCGGCAGGCGGCGACCGAGCGCTGCCGCAATTGCAGCCGCTAGGTCGCGGATCGGCAAGGCGGCGTGGCCAACCAGATGGTAAACACGTCCGACGGCGGCGGATGTATTGGCGGCGCGTTGCATGCCATTAACCAGATCGCTGATGTAGATCGGGTGGAGCAAACTAGCGCCACTGCCGACAACCCGATAGTAGCCGCGCTGAATGGCGCGGAACCAGCCCAGCAAGTGCAGATCGCCGGGGCCATACACAAGGGCCGGGCGCACGACAGTCAGCGGCAGGCCGTTGGCGGCGCCTGCCAAGGCGATCTGTTCGGCAGCAGCCTTGGTGCGCTCATAGATATTGCTGGGCCGCAGCGGCGCCATCTCATCGGCGGGGTGAATACCGGTCGGCCCGAGCACGCCGGTCGTGCTGCAATGCACAATCGAGCGTAGGCCCGCCACATCGGCGCAGGCGGTGAGCAGGGCCTGGGTGCCGCCAACATGAGTCTGCGCATAGACGGCGTCGGGTGTGCCGGGAGCATACAAGCGCCCGGCAAGGTGGAAGACGGACGTAACGCCGTCCAGCGCGCTGCGTAGCGCCTGAACATCGGTAATCTCGGCGATCCAGATCTCGGCGCCGAGGGCGGCGACAGCGATCCGACTCGCTTCAGATGCATTCCGCCGCATAATCGCCCGGACGGGGCGACCCTCAGCACGCAGGGTTTTAACAAGCGCTTGGCCCAGAAAGCCGCTGGCGCCGGTGACAAGCGTGTACTCCATCAGTCGCCCGACTCCAACATGGGCAGGGCGTGCAAGCGATGGATCGCGCGCTCACTCATGACAATCGGCTCAGCATAGCCGCCGGCGGCATGCTCGCGGGGCGCGTCAATCGTCATTGCGCCGGCGAGGCAGAGCACCTGGGCACTCACGATCGCGCCGCCAATCAGCGTCTCCAGCGCATTGATCAGTGCCGCAGCAGTGGCCGCAGCGGGAAGTTGATAGATCAGCATGCCCTGCTCGGCATCCCACCAATGCAACTGGCCAAGATCGGTCGGCAGAGTGCGAATATCGGCGAGCGCGGCCTGCATATCCGCGCTCGCCAGACGTACGGTCAGGATGTGGAGCGCATGGCTGGGCTGGATCGCCTTTGTGCTGCGAACCGGCTTCCAGATCTGATGGCTATAACGCGAGATATTGTCGAGCGTACCGGCTAAGCGGGCCACGCCTTCAAGCAGCATCGCGCCGCAGACGGCCGGAATGCGCTCGGGGTAGCTACGAATGGCGGCGCCGACGAGTTGGAGCAGGTGCGTGCCGGGCATCGAGGCAGCGACATAGTTATGGCTGCGCACCATCGCCAGATGGCCCGAGAAAATGCGCCGGCGCTGATTGACGAAGTCGCCGAGGGTGTTAGGACCGAGATTGTAAACGATTGCCGCCGGTGTATAGACCAGTTTGTAGCCCCGATCGGTGAGCAATGCTTCGAGGGCAACCTCATCGACGGCGGTATCAGTGGGCAAATCCGCGATCACATTGCGAAAAGCCACCAGTTCACCGAGCTTCGGCCAGCGTCGCGCCATCTCGTGATGCGTGCGCCAGAGCACATGCACCGTCAGGCCCATGAAAGTTGCCGGATCGTTCAGCGGCACAACTTGCGCGCCGGTCATACCTACCTCCGGGTCGCTGAACGGGCGCACAAGCTCTTCGATCGCATGCTGCTCAGGCAATGTATCGGCGCCGGCAAGTACGACCACGTCGCCGCGGGCCACACTGAGTAACTGATTAATCGCCTTGGCTTTCCCGCCCCGCTCAGCCTCGGCGAGCACCCGGATCTGCGGGTGCTGTACGGCGAGCGCCTGGGCAAGCTCGACCGTGCGGTCGGTGCAGCCGCTGGCAACGACGACAATCTCCAGGATTGTGCACGTACTCGTCTGTTGGGCGAGTAGCGTATGCAAGACGTTGCTGATCATCTGCTCTTCGTTATAGGCCATAACACCAACGGTGCAGTGGATCATGCTCAGTCTCCTTTAGCGCCAATGAAGCGTTGCACCCGACCGCGGGCAAAATTGACGCCGACGCGGGCGAGGCTGGGCGGATCGCAGAGCATGGAGCTGTAAGCGGCATTGGCAAGCGGACAGTGGCACTCGCCGCGCTTAATGCTGGCGCGCAGTTCATCGGCCTGCGTGCCGGCCCAAATCGGGCGCAAGTCGAAGTTTGTCTCGCGCAGGTTGCCGATCGGCTCGGCGCGGATGCAGCACGTCCAGACATCACCATTGGGCGCGATATGGCCGGAACTGACCCCAGCGTAGCAAGGTAGCACCTGGCGCTGTTCGCTCAGGGTGCGCAGGGTTGTCTGATAGTAGTGGCGGCGGAAGGCTTGAGCGATCCCCGCTACGCCGGCGGCGGCTCCGGCATCGATATCGGCCACCAGATGCTCGGCAACGGCCGCATACTTCGCCAGCGGCGGCGTAATCTCCAGGCCGATGGTATCAAGCTCGACCCGCTCCTCGGCCACTTCGGTGATGAACGAGTCGGGGCCGATCTCGCTGCGCACGTGCTCCATCAGCGGGATGACTTTATCGACATTGTGCTGCGAAACAACTGTATGAATGCCGACGGTCAAATTTGGAGCTTTGATCCGGCGCAGCCCGTCGTAGGCCTCGCGGAGTTTGGCGTAGTTGCCTGGCACGCCGCGGATCTCATCGTGATCGGCGCCGATGCCGTCGAGCGAGAGGTTGAGCACAATACTGGACTTGGGCGCCTCGCGAGCCAGCCGCTCGACTCCGCTGACGACCCGATCCACAAGCAGGCCATTGGTTGGGATGTTAATGATCCCGGGCCGACAGTGCTGATAGGAAAGCAAAATAATATCAATCAGATCCGGGCGCAGGAATGGCTCACCGCCGCTGAAGGTGAGCCAGTATGGCGTGCGGCCGAGCTTGCGGAATGTGGCCTCATACTCATCGATCGTGAAATCGTTGACCCGCTTGCGCCAGACATTGCACGTTTTGCAACGTGAATTGCAGCGGTAGCTCACACTAAAGGTAAGATTCATCGGCAGGGCCGGGGTGCGCCCCGTTTGCCGAGCAAGATAATATCCAGGAACGCGAGCCAGTTGGCCAAGCATAGAAGACTCCCAAAGCAGAACCGGGTCTGAATGAATTGCGGATGGTTACTGCGTAACTGCGCGCTTACAAAGGGCTACAGCGTAGAATGGCAAATGATCGTCGCGACCAGACGCGCTGGGCGACTTCCAAGCGGCGCTCGGCGGTGGCGTGGGCATAGGCTTCGATGCCGAGCGGAGTAAGTTCGCGGAAGATCAGGGTTACCGCGCCGGCGGCGATCTGGCTTTGCGCTTCAATGATCGGAATGCCGGCCTGGTTGTGAATGCGCAAGGTTACGACGAGGTTCTGCCGGGCCGGATGATCCAACGGCGCAGTGAGCCATGGCAACCCGTCTGTATGTTGCTCCGGATCAAGCTGTAGGGCGCTGATGCCTGGAAGGAGCGGATCGGTTGTGCGAACCAGGAGCATCTGCATAACGGTATTGGTGCGAATCTAGCTGCGCGCTGTAACTGCGAATACTTCGCAACGCCGTTTTGGCGGCCTAGCGCTATCGTACGCCGACGGTCAAGGGGATGGGATGAAGAGTTGTTCATTTGCGCAGGGAGCGCGGTGAGGATGCTACAGAGGTGTGGATACTCGGACAAAAATCGGTAGCTGAAAAAATCCTGGACATGGCTTCAGGAAGGGCTATTTCACCGCTTCCTGAAACCTACGCTTTGCTTGCCGCGACGGATCGGGTTACGCCATACACGGAATATCCAGTCGTTTCAGCAATCACTCCGATACCAAATTGTCAGCGCGTATTTATCTGGCGCGGGTCTGCTGCACCAATCCGCCAAGTATTGCGCCGACAGTAACCACAACAGCAAGCCATGCAGCGGGAGTCACAAATGCATTACCCTGCTGTTCGAGGGCAATCCCGACAAACGCCCAGGTGATAACAGCCGGCAGCACCGGGTCGCCTAGGCCGCCGCCGAAGCCAAGCGCCAGCACCGCGCCCAGGCCGAGCAGGATCGCCGTCCAGGTTGCATCACTCAGGCCCGCGCCACCCCATCCGGCGCTATACAGCGCGACGGAGGCATTCACCAGGGTTGCCACCGCGATCCAGCCCAGGTAAACCCGAAACGGCCCATCGACCAGCAAGTTCTCGCGGGTGCTGGCCGGGCCGCTCCCCGCCAGGCGAGCGAAGATCAGCGCCAACATAAGCAGGATCATGATCATCGCCGCGAGCGTGGCGCGGTAGAAGCCGTAGTGCCAGAGCAGTAACCAGGCAATATTGGCCACACAGCTGATCACAAATAACCAGCCGATCTTGCGCAACCGCGGATTGCTGCGCTGGGAGGGCAACGCCTGATAGACCGTGTAGGCCGTCAGGCCGGTGTAGATCAGCCCCCAGATACTGAAGACATACCCCGGCGGTGTGATCGCCAGCGGAAATTGCTGCGAAATCTCCCCCGTGCTACGCCCATTTAACGGTAACCTGTTCGCCAACCCGTTGATCGCGATCGTCGCCGCGAGCGCCGCTACATTTGCTACTTGCCGGGCCGTGTCGTTCGCCATGAGGAAACTCCGGGTATAATGGCCACATCGCCAAAGGTGGACTTGTCCAGGAACGTGCTGAGTGCTGAGTGCTGAGTGCTGAGTGCTGAGTGCTGAGTACGGAACTGCTAACTGTCAGACTGTCAGACTGTCAGATGTCAGACTGTCAGACTGTCAGATGTCAGATGTCAGATGTCAGACTGTCAGATGTCAGACTGTCCCCCTTTCCACCATTATAGGAGCAATGCAGCGTATGACAACCTGGGAAGCGTACCTTACCGAACAGCAGCCCCGTTTTCTCGCCGAACTGCGCGACTTTTTGCGCATTCCAAGCATCTCGGCCATCCCGACGCATGCTGCCGATGTCCAGCGGGCCGGCGAGTGGGTGGCTGCACGTTGCACGACAGCGGGCCTGGAGCATGTACAGATCTTGCCTACCGGCGGGCATCCGGTGGTTTATGCCGATTGGCTGCATGCGCCCGGTAAACCCACAGTATTGATCTATGGTCACTTTGACGTGCAGCCGGTTGATCCGCTCGATCTGTGGACGCATCCGCCCTTCGAGCCGCACATCGATGGCGATCGGATCTACGCTCGCGGCGCCTGCGACGACAAGGGCAACATGTTCGTGCCGATGTTGGCGCTTGAAGCGCTGCTGAAGAGCACGGGCGCGCTGCCGGTCAATATCAAAGTCTTCTTCGAGGGCCAGGAGGAGATCGGCAGCCCACAAATTCCGCGTTTTATGCCCAAGTACAAAGATCTGTTCGCCTGCGACATGGTGCTCAGCGCCGACGGCGGGCAGTACGGCGAAGACCAGCCGGAGATCCTGGTCGGCCTGCGCGGCGGGTGCGGCATCCAGATCGACGTTAAGGCCGCCAACCGCGACCTGCACTCGGGCATGTACGGCGGGATTGTGATGAACCCGATTCATGCACTGGTAATGCTGCTCGCCAGCATGCGCGCCGCCGACGGTGTGATCACGGTTGATGGCTTCTACGAGCAGGTGCGCGTGCTCAGCGCCGCCGAGCGGGCCAAGATCGCCGCTGTACCCTTCGACGGCGAAGAGGTGATGGAAGATCTGGAAGTACCGGCGCTCTTCGGCGAAGCGGGCTTCACGCCGCGCGAGGCGTCGTGGATCAGGCCCACGCTGGAGGTGAATGGGATCTGGGGCGGTTTTCAGGACGCCGGGATCAAGACCGTGCTGCCCAGCGAGGCGCACGCCAAGATTACCTGCCGGCTCGTGCCCGATCAGGACCCGGCCGGGATTGTTGAACTGCTCAAGGCGCACGTTGCCAAACACAGCCCGCCCGGCGTTAGCGTGAGTGTTACTCAGATCCCGTTTCTCGCCTCCCCTTACTTGATCCCCGAAGACAACCCGGGCAATGTTGCCGTGCGCGAAGTGCTGACCGAGTTGTACGGCAAGGAGCCATACGTGGTACGCACCGGCGGATCGATCCCAGTGTGCCAATTGTTCCTCGATCACCTGGGCGCGTACACCAGCAGCTTCGGCTTCGGCCTACCCGACGAGCGCGTCCACTCGCCCAACGAATTCTATCGCTTGAGCAGCTTCCGCAAAGGCCAGACGGCCTACTGCACACTGCTCGAACGACTCGGAAAATAATTAGCCGATCGGGCCGCGTTAATGAAGGTTCACACGATAATCCGGCATTGCTCCACACACTCTGAAGGGCGCTGCTCGCTATTGGGAGCCGTTGGCCACTGAAGCGGCGGATACAGATGTAATCCTCTATCGCTCTATCGCCGGCCTTGACACGCCCTGCTGCCAGAGGTATACTTCTCCTTGGGCTGCAATCGGCCCATCTTTTTCGTGCGTCTGAGGCACGCTGAGCGAAGAAGCTCAGCACCCGATGTGAGCATTGTGCTCCTGTGAACATCGCGGCTTCAGAGGCGTTCCCGGAAGGTTATGGAAGCTAGTCATCAACCTGATCGCCCTGATGGTCAAGGTCCGCTGCGCTCCACATACTGTGGCCAGCCGGGGCCGGATGCGAGGCTGATGCGCTAACGCTGCCCTAATTCGTGGGGCGCGTTCACAGCGCCCTGCGCTCCTCTGTGCCCCGGCGCCCGCCGGGGTTTTTTATTCCCCGTGGAAACAGTCTAAAGCAGTGTTCGAGAAGTCCGGCTTCAGCATGCGCTGAAACGTCGGCTGAGCATTGCGTGTGCGCAGTGGAACCTCCGTTCCGCACGGCAATAACGTCGTGCCGTCATTTCCTGGAGGCCACGCTATGCTCGCTTTTCGCACCCCTGTCGAGCGGGATGTGCTGCGCGCGCCCGTTGTTCGCCCAACGGTTCACGCCAGCGATCCGGACGAAGAGACCCTTGTGTACGCGCCGGCGCTGAGCTTTCCGCAGCATGCCACAGCGCAGCAGGTGATCGAAACCCTGCGCCAGATGCGCCCCGACGCCGAGAGCGTCTACTACCTGTTTGTTACCGATACCGACGGCCGCCTGACCGGTGTCGCCAGCCTGCGCCAGATCGTTGTGGCCGCGCCTGATGCGCCGCTAGAAACGATTATGCGCCGGCAGGTGATCTCCCTTTCCGCCGATCTGCCGACTGAGGAGCAGGCCCACGTGCTCGCTAACTCGGGGCTGATCGCGCTGCCCGTCGTTGATGCTGAGGGGCGCCTGATGGGCGCGCTTGACGCCGGTGATCTGCTCGACACGGTGGAGGAAGAGGCGACGGAAGATATGTATCGCCTCGCGGGAGTGAACAAAGCTGAAGAAGTGAACCGCCCGATCGCCCTTGCCGCGCGCGACCGCGCCTTCTGGCTGATGATTAATACCGCCACCGCGTTCCTGGCGGCTTTTGTGGTAAGCAATTTTGAGTCGGTGATCGCTCAGGCGGCGGTGCTGGCCGCTTTTATGCCGGTTGTGGCGGGGCAGGGCGGCAACGCGGGCACGCAGACGCTAACCTTCATTGTACGTTCGCTGGCGCTTGGCGAAGTGGGTTTGCGCAACGCCTGGCGCACCTTGCTGCGCGAACTCACGATCGGTCTGTCGAACGGTCTGATCATCGGCACCCTGGTGGGTGTCCTGGGCATGCTCTGGCAAGGGAGCATCGTACTCGGGGTGATTGTTGGGCTTGCGCTGCTGGCGAACCTGCTGCTCTCCTCGCTGGTAGGGGTGATCGTGCCGCTGGCGTTGCGTGCGCTCAAGATCGACCCGGCGCTGGCCTCATCGATCTTCGTCACGGCTACAACCGATACATGCGGCTTCCTGATCTTCCTCAGTTTGGGGATGCTGGCGCTGAATATGGGCTATCTCTAAATGTAAGGCCGCAGCATCAGCAAAGCTGATGCTGCGGCCTTACTTATGCTTCGTTGACCTGCCTGGCCACCCCAATGCGCTGGCGCAGCGCTAGACTCAGCAAATGGCCCACAGCGAGATGGAGCGGCTGGGTATGCTCCGGGCTTGCGCTGTCCACACAGATGCAAATATCGCAATCGCTGCGCAGCCGCCCGCCGGCCTGGCCGGTCAGGCCAATAGTGGTCATTTCCAACTCAGCGGCAGCAACCACAGCGGCAACAATATTCGGCGTACTGCCCGAACCTGAGAAGGCCAGCAACACATCGCCGGGTTGGGCGAGCGTACGCAACTGCTCGGCAAAGACCTGCTCGTAGCCGGCGGTAGTAGCCCAGGCGGTGAGTTGTGGCGCACTTGCAGTAAGCGCCAGGGTGCGCAGACGCGGCGTCTGCGCGCTGCCGTTCGGCTGGAGCGTCGCCTGCGTCAGATCGATGGCAAGATGTTCCGCGAGCGCCGCATAACCGCCATTGCCGCAGAGAAAAACCGTGGCGCTATGCTGATAGGCGCTCCAGAGCGTATCGGCAACCTGGGCGATTGTGCGCGTAGGTAGTGCGCTGAAAAAGGTAAGGTGACGCGCAATATACTCTTCGGCAACCTGATCAAACTCAAAAGCCGACATTCTGGCGCTCCTTACATACGAATGCAGAATTAAGCATGCAGAATGGCCGCAACGCATCTTCGTGCGATCAATCTGCGTAGGATGCTCACAACAGTTGCCTCTTTTGCGCCGCGCGGATGGGCTTGCGCATAATGACGGGGAATATGTTCGGCAGCGTGCGCCATAATAAAACGAACTTGTGTTGTAGAACTGAACGCAGCTTCGCCCCGAGTTGTCAGATCACATCCCCAACCGTTGGATCTTTCGTCTGCTCCAGCGCTTTTCCTTCTATAATACACACATATTCTGCAATCAGTACGCTTAATCTGCATTCTCACTAGCCGCCAGGAGGTGCGCATGGCTGCGACCCACGATCGTGAAACAGTAACCGACTCGGGCCTGCCGATCGACCCGGTCTACCACGCCGAGCAGGCCGGCGAACCCGCGCCTGATCCCGGAACGTACCCCTACACGCGCGGAATTTACCCCACAATGTATCGCGGGCGGCTCTGGACGATGCGCCAGTACGCCGGATTCGCCAGTGCGCGAGCGAGCAACGAGCGCTATCGCTACTTGCTCGAACAGGGGCAAACCGGCCTCTCGGTAGCCTTTGATCTGCCGACGCAACTTGGCCTCGACAGTGATGACCCGCGCGCTGAAGGCGAAGTGGGCAAGGTGGGCGTAGCAATCGACAGCCTACGCGATATGCAGATCTTGTTTGACGGCATTCCGCTCGATAAAGTAACCACGTCGATGACGATCAACGCCCCGGCAAGCGTGTTGCTGCTGCTCTATGAACTGGTGGCCGAAGACCAGGGGGTAACTCCCGCCAAGATTGGCGGCACGATTCAGAATGATATTTTGAAGGAGTATGCGGCACGCGGCACCTATATCTACCCGCCCCGGCCCAGCATGCGCCTGATCACCGATACATTCGCCTATTGCCAGGAGCGCATCCCGAGCTGGAACACGATCAGCATCAGCGGCTACCATATGCGCGAGGCGGGCTGCACCGCCGTGCAAGAGTTGGCCTTCACGCTGGCCCATGGCATCGCTTATGTCGAAGCGGCCGTGCGCGCCGGCCTGAATGTAGATGCTTTTGCGCCGCGGCTTTCGTTCTTCTTTGTGGCCAACCCGAACTTCCTGGAGGAAGTAGCCAAATTTCGCGCCGCACGACGGCTCTGGGCGACAATTATGCGTGAGCGTTTCGGCGCCCAGAAGCCGGCCAGCCTGATGCTGCGTTTTCACACCCAGACGTCGGGGGCGAGCCTGACGGCCCAGCAACCGCTGAACAATGTGGTACGGACGACTATCGAGGCGTTGGCGGCGGTGCTCGGCGGCACGCAGAGCCTGCACACCAACTCGTACGACGAAGCGCTGGGCCTGCCGACACAACAATCGGCGACATTGGCGTTGCGCACCCAGCAGATTATCGGCTTCGAGAGTGGCATCGTCGATACCGCCGATCCATTGGCCGGCTCGTATGTGATTGAGCATCTGACGAGCGAACTTGAGCGTCAGGCCCGCGAACTGATCGAACAGATCGACACGCTGGGCGGCGCAGTGGATGCCGTTGAGCGCGGCTGGACGCAGGAGCAGATCGCTGATGCCGCCTACGCCTACCAGATGAAGGTGGAAGCGGGCGAACGGGTCGTGGTCGGCGTGAACCGCTTTGTGGAAGCCGGCAATACGACAACGCCGATCTTCCGACCCAATGAGGCTGTGGCGCGCGAACAGACCGAGGGACTGGCCCAACTGCGCGCCGAGCGCGATAATGCCGCGGTACAGGCAGCTCTCGCCGAGCTACGTAGTGCCGCTGAAGGCACGGCAAGCGTGCTGCCGCCAATGCGTGAAGCGCTCCGGCACTATGCTACCGTCGGCGAAGTGTGTGGCGTGCTGCGCGAGGTGTGGGGCGAGTACCGACCGGAGGTACGGCTGTAGGAAGCGGGAAAGCGCAAGAACGGGAAAGTGATTAGGCAGCAGGCAACTGGCGCCTCCTTCGGTCGAATTGGGCGAAGGAGGTGCCACGCTTTTTGCACTGGTGGGCGGGCATACCACCCTGGTAACAGCAATCGAGCAGGGCAAGGTTCAGCTTACGGGCGCGCCGGAGCGGGTAGCGCAACTAATGCGGGAGGTATAATCTGTGGAGCAGCCCAACGTGCGTGCAGAACCTACACCTAACGTTGATGTCTGGATGCTCAACGATGATCTGAGCCGCCTGACGCTGGGAGCCTTCCCATCTGGCTACCGCATGCGCTTCTACCGGCCGGGCGATCTTGTCACGTGGCTGCATATCCAAGCAACCGACCCCTTCTTTGCGCCGACAGCCGAAACATTTGCGGCATCAGTGCCCGGCAACGACGCCTATCTGGGCACGCGGGTGATGTTCCTGCTCGATCCCACCGGCGTCGCCATCGGCACGATTACGGCGTGGAATACGGATCGACTGACCGGCACCGACATTGGCCAGATCCATTGGGTGGCGCTATTGCCAGCAGCACGGGGACGCGGCCTGGCCAAACCGATGCTGAGCGCGGCCTGTGCCGTCTTGCGCGAACAGGGGCATCAGGCGGCGTGCCTGGAGACGAACACCCAACGCATTCCTGCGCTCAACCTCTACCTGCAATTCGGCTTTGTGCCATATGCACGCAGCAAAACGGAACGTGAGGCATGGGAAGCCGTTGCGCCGCAGTTGAAGTATGGTTTGTAATTGTTTTCCAGGAGGAGGTTGCGGACGATGCGGCTGAGGATCGGCGTCTATCCAAGCCTGTTACTGTTGCTGATCAGTATCGTTCTGTTGAGTTATCCAGCGCCGCGTCTTCGCGCCGCCGATCCACTGGATCCCACACGTGCGCCGCCGACGCAGACCGTTCCGGCAGAACTTCAGCAATTCGCAGGGTACCTGAGCGTCGCCGACGTCGAGAACCGGCTGCGCGAACAGGCCGAGCGGTATCCCGAGCTTGCTTCCTTAGTTGCGATTGGCGCTTCGTGGGAACGGATGCAAAACGGCGAAGAGTCCGGCCACCCGATCTGGTCGCTCCAGATCACCAGTTCACGCTATCCGGCGCCCAAGCCGGTTTTCACCATGATCGCCGCAATGCACGCCAATGAACTGCCGACGACTGAATTGGCGCTCCGCTTTATTGATCTGTTGCTTAGCGGCTACGGAACGGATGCCGACATCACATGGCTGGTTGATGAGCACACGATCATTGTGGTGCCGATCCTGAACCCTGATGCACGGAGCCTGCCGCGACCAACCCGTAAGACGACGGCTGCCACCAACGATCCGAACTGTCGCGGGATCGATCTCAATCGGAACTTCCCCTACGCCTGGGGCGGCGTCGGATCGAACGATCTGCCGTGTGCTGTTACCTATCGCGGCGTCGCGCCTGCGTCCGAACCGGAGACGCAGGCGGCAATGGCGCTCTTGCGCACATGGTATCCTGAACGTACACCGCTCGGTGCGACCGCTCATCCCGATACGACCGACGGCATCCTGCTGAGCCTACACACGTCCGGCGCGCTCATTCTGTATCCGTGGGCGCATACTGCCGAGCCGGCGCCCAACGCAGATGCGCTCAGCCTGCTCGCTGCGCATCTGGCGCGCAGCAGCGGCTACCGCCCGATCCCGGCGTATGAACTCTATCCGCACTCAGGCCGTCTCGACGATTGGGCCTATGCCGAGCTTGGAATCGCTGCATTTACGTTCGAGATCGGACGCATGGGGCATGCGCCGCCATTCGAGATGGTTGACTCAACCCTCTGGCCTGAGAATCGCGAGGCGTTCCTCGATGCATTACGCGTCACACGCGCTCCATACCGTCTGCCGCATGGTCCTACGCTTGGGCCGATCACCATCGGCGCGCAGGACGGCGGTGTGGAAGTCCGGGTTGACCTCAACAGTTCCACCCTCGCCGCCAGTGTCATCTTGTACCTGGGCGCCCCACCATGGCGCAATGGTATGCCGATTTCGCTTGAAGCCGTTGACGGAAGCCTTGACAGCCTGAACGAGCCGATGCGCACCTTTATTAGCCGCGAACTCCTCACCGCAGAGGAGGCGGAGCGTCTGGCCTTATACATCCAGGCCTACAGCACCGACAACAGCCCCGGCCCGCTCCGGGCAGTGTGGAGTGAACCACCACGCTTTACCATCGCCTTGCCGTTGCTTATGCACAGGTAACATCATCGTCGACCTGGTGCAGCGCAAAGGTAGGGTGGCGGGCGTGGGATGCAAAGAGGCAGGAAGCAGGTACAACCCTGACTCCTGCCTCTTTGCATCCTGAGTAACGCGTAGCGCGTGTCGAAGGATAACTGCCTGCTTACCCCTGGGCGCGGGCGACGGCTGCCGCGAGGGCGCGCTTGGCGTAAACCTTGACCATCGCCCGGCGATAATCTTCGCTGGCGTGGATATCGCCGAGGATGTCCATCGCAGTGCCGGCGTGCTCGGCAGCGCCCGCAATCGCATCGGCCGAGCCGTCGGAGTTGAGCAGGGCCTGCTCGGCAGTCGTCTGGCGCAGCGCAACCGGGCCGGCGCCGGTGATCGCGAGGCGGCAGGCGCTAATCTTGCCCCCGCTCAGCTTCACGTAGGCCGCCGCGCCGACAATCGCATAACGACTGGCCGGATGCGCGAACTTCACATAGGCCGCGCCTTCGCCCGCGCCGAGCTTGTTAGCGACGATCGCCGTAATCAACTCGGTGGGTTCCAGTGACGTGCTGAGCATATCGGTAAAAAAGTTGCCGACCGCGATTGTGCGCTCGCCGCCCGGCCCCTGCACATGGATCTGCGCATCGAGGGCCAGCACAACGGCAGGGAAATCGGCAGCGGGATCGGCGTGCGCCAGTGAACCGCCGACGGTGCCGCGGTTGCGCACCTGAATGTCGCCAATCTGGGCAACAGCTTCGGGCAGGATCATGCAGCTCTGCTTCAGGCCGGCGTGATGCTCGACCGTCGCCCATGTGGTGAGTGCGCCGATGTTGATGTTGCCGTTGATCACCACACCGCGCAGTTCGCTGATCTTGTTGATGTCAATAATCACCTCAGGCGCAGCCAGGCGCAACTTCATCGCCGGGAGCAGCGAATGGCCGCCGGCCAGCACTTTCGCTTCGTCGCCGTACTTTTCCAGGAGGCTGATCGCCTCGGCCACCGTCGTCGGGGCGTGGTATTCGAATGCGGAAGGGATCATTGCTTGTTCCTTGAGTATGGCCGAAGGCTTCTTCGCTTTGCGAAGAAGCCTTCGGCCCTGCGACTACTTCCCGTGAATCGCCTGCCAGACCCGTTCGGGCGTCGCCGGCATCTGAAGGTGCTTGACACCGAAGGGCGACAGCGCATCAATGACGGCGTTCATCACGCATTGCGCCGAGGCGATCGTGCCGGCCTCACCGGCGCCCTTGACGCCCAGCGGATTCACCGGCGACGGCGTCACCGTGCTGGCCGTCTCGATATGCGGCACCATCGCAGCAGTGGGCACGGCATAGTCCATCAGCGTGCCGCTGAGCAACTGGCCATCTTCGTCGTACACGGCGCCTTCGTAGAGCGCCTGGGCTAACCCCTGAACGATCCCGCCGTGGATCTGGCCCTCAACGATCATCGGGTTGATCTGGTTGCCGCAGTCGTCGACGGCGATGTAGCGCAACAGGTCAATATGACCAGTGGCGGCATCCACCTCAACGAGGCTGATATGCGTGCCGAAGGGGAAGGTACAGTTCGGCGGATCGTAGAAACTCGTCTCGTCGAGGCTCGGCTCCATACCTTCAGGGAGGCTGTAGGAGAGCGCAGCCGCCGCCGCAATCTCACCGAACGTCTTGGCCTGATCGGGCGAACCCTTCACAAACGCCTTGCCGTCCTCAAATTCGATATCGGCTTCGTTGGCTTCGAGCATATGCGCAGCTAGCTTCTTCGCCTTGGCCTTGATCTTGTCCAGGCTGCGCTTGATCGCGGTGCCGCCGACGGTGAGCGAACGCGAGCCGTAGGTGCCGTAGCCGAACGGCGTGCCCTGCGTATCGCCCCACTGCACCTCAACATCGTCGTAGGGAACACCAAGCTCCTCAGCGACAATCTGGGCAAAGGTTGTTTCGAGGCCCTGGCCGTGCGGCAACGAACCGGTGGTTACCACGACCTTGCCGGTGAGATGGACGCGCACATTCGCGCTCTCCCAGAGGCCGGCACCCCAACCCTGGCCGTTGAGGCCGATCCAGGCGCTCGGCGCGACACCGCAGATCTCGACGTAGGACGACATGCCCAAACCGAGATATTTGCCGTTCTGGCGCGCTTCGGCCTGCTTAGCACGGAAGTCGCCGTAGCCGGCCATCTCCAGCGCCTTATTCATCGCCGGCTCATAGTTGCCGCTGTCGTAGGGCAACAAGCCAAGGCCATTCTCGTAGGGGAAGTCTTCGGGCTGGATGAAGTTCTTGCGCCGCACCTCAGCCGGATCCATCCCGATCTCGACAGCAAAGCGATCGATCATGCGCTCGATCAGATAGCTTGCCTCAGGCCGACCGGCGCCGCGATAGGCATCAACCATGGCCGTATTGGTGTACGTACCGGTGACGTGGCAATAGGCGGCGGGGATCTTATACACGCCGGTGACAATCCGACCATAGAGCGTCGTCGGGATCCCGGCGGCGATCGTGGAGAAGTAAGCACCAATGTTGGCATACGTCTTCACGCGCAGGCCGCTGATCTGGCCGTCCTTGGTGCCACAGATCTCAGCATCGGTGATATGGTCGCGGCCGTGGGTGGAGTATTGATAGTTCTCGGAGCGATCTTCGATGAACTTCACCGGGCGGCCGATCTTGCGGGCGACCCACATGGTGAAGGCCATGTCGTTATAACAGAAGATCTTCTGGCCGAAGCCGCCGCCGACGTTGACGGTGATGCAGCGCAGCTTCGTTTCGGAAATGCCGAAGACGAAGGCGGTAAGCAACAAGCGATGGACGTGGGGCGCCTGCGAGGTAATCCAGAGCGTAAACTCACTGGTAGCCGCGTCGTAGCGGGCAATCGCGCCACGAGTTTCTATCGGGGTAGGGATGAGGCGCTGATTGATGATCGGCTCGCTGACGCTGACCTCGGCGGAGGCAAAGGCGGCATCGGTTTTGGCCTTGTCGCCGCAATCCCACTCGAAGACAATATTGCCGGGCGCGCCTTCGTGGAGTTGGGGCGCACCGGGCTCGGTGGCCTTCTTTGCATCGACAACCGCGTCGAGCGGCTCGTAATCCACCTCGACGAGCGCGGCGGCATCACGGGCGACGTAGCGATCCTCGGCGATTACAATCGCCACCGGATCGCCGACCTGAGCGACTTTGCCCACGGCAAGCGCGCGCGGCGTAATCGCGTTGTTCTTCACGCCACCCGCCTGCCACGCTGCTGGCATCGGGTTGATGTCCATCATGTCTTCGCCGGTGAAGACGGCCACGACGCCGGGGTGGGCCTTGGCGGCACTGGTATCGATACTTTTAATGTTCGCGTGGGCGTAGGGGCTGCGCACAAGCACGGCGTGAACCATGCCTGGCAGCTTGATATCGTCGATGTACTGCCCCTGGCCGGTGATCAGCTTGGGATCTTCGCGGCGCTTCAGTGAGCGCCCAACGATGCGTTCCTTGATCTCAGTGGCGGTCATCCTTGACTCCTGAATCTAGGGTTTGTTTGAGAAACAGGGGAACAAAGGAACAGGGGAACAAAGGAACAGGGGAACAAAGGAACAGGGGAACGCTTTGCAACTGCTATGTTCGTATGTTCGTATGTTCGTATGTTCGTATGTTCGTATGTTCCCTAATCTGCCGCTACCGGTGCTTCATTCATCTTCTCGGCGGCATACTTCACAGCGCGCACGATATTCTCGTAGCCGGTGCAGCGGCAAAGATTACCTTCGAGGCCGTGGCGAATCTCGTCGTCACTTGGACTCGGGTTGTGCTTGAGCAGATCGGCGGCGGCCATGATCATACCGGGGGTGCAATAGCCGCACTGGAGGCCGTGCTTCTCCCAGAAGCCCTCCTGAAGCGGATGCAGCACGCCGTCGTGAGCGAGGCCTTCAATTGTCAGCACCTCAGCGCCATCGACCTGAACGGCCAGGATGGTACACGCCTTGACACTGTCGCCGTTGAGATGCACAACACACGCGCCGCACTGGCTGGTATCACAACCGATGTGCGTACCGGTCAGGCTCAGCGTTTCGCGGAGATAATGCACCAGCAGCGTACGCGGCTCTACCTCGCTCGTGTGCTGCTTTCCATTCACTGTGACGCTAATCTGTGGCACGGGCCAACCTCCTTGTTGGGGATGATACTCGGGAGAATAACAAGCTCCGCAAGCCCATCCAAGATTACTTACGCCGTCCGAGTACGAACCCGATCAAGAATGCGACCAATAACCAGGGCGCCCAGGGGCGCTCCTTGAGGAAATCTTCGACAACGCCCCGCGCGAGATCGGCCTCCGTCATTTGTTCGCCGGCCGGAACGGTAATGGTCCGCCGCTCGAAGCTAGGCGCAACGGCAGGCGCTGCGGGCGCATCGACGACGGCTGTAGCGGCGGCGGGCAGTGGCGCTGCGGGCGCCACTGGTTCAGGCTCTAGTGAGGCGGGAGGCTCAGGAGCCGCCGCCGGAGCGGGCGACTGTCGATCGGCGATCTGTTGCGCGAGGGCTTTAAGGCTCTGGCTGATCAACGTCTTCGCCGCGCCGTCGATCAGGCGCTGGCCGACGCTGGCGATTGTGCCGCCTACTTGGGCCTCACCGAAATAGTCGAGGATGGTGGATGCGCCGTCTTCACGCAGCTTAATGCTGCCGTTGCCCTTCAGGAAGCCGTTGCTGCCCTTACCGTCAACGTGAATGTCGTACGATTCAGGGGCAACCTGATTGTCGATCTTGACTCGCCCGGTATACACGCCCCGTACGGCTTGTAGGCCAACCTTTAGCGTCGTCTCGTACTCGGCTGGCCCCACCTGATCAAGCCGTTGACAGCCCGGAATCGTCCGTGCCAGCACGCCAGGATCGTTCAAAGCCGACCAGACTTCTTCGCGGGTGGCTTCGAAGGTGTAATTGCCGGCGATTCTCACGCCGCGCTCCTTTCGCCCGGCTACAACCTCGCCATTCACGCATGCATACGACGTGACTGATCAACAGAATGCCTTACACCATTGGCGTACGGCTGAGGGTAGCAACGAGCACCTATGAATAAAGAATGCAAATGAACCGCTGAGGAAACGACTTGCGTACCCAACACGAGACAACACTGTCCATTGAGCGCAGGCATCACTGCCGACAACCTGTCTAGAGAGCGACGCCACCGGGCGCACGGCTCAAGTTGGCACTCTCGTTCGGGAGCACTGGAGAGAGCAATTGCAGTAGTATAGGAAAATTCGCACTTGCATGCGTATCGTACCTGATGCGATTCGGTTTGTCAAGGGAAGTGTAAGCGATAGAACGATAAAGCGGGAAAGCGGGAAAGCGGGAAAGCGATAGAACGATAAAGCGGGAAAACGGACACGGAGTAAAATAGAAGCTATGAACATGATCATGATCCCAGAATCCATGCTCGCTGATCTGTTGAAAGGCCGGATCAGCAGCCTGACGATCACCGCCGACGGTAACATTCTTGCCGATGCTCCGCCGCAGGGCGCGTTACTTTCAGGCTCGTTTAACCCGTTACATTGGGGCCATGTTGCGCTGGCGCAAGCAGCCGCCGACCATCTTGATTTGCCGGTGGCCTTTGAGTTGCCGGTGATCAATGCCGATAAAGGTACGCTGACCGCCGCCGAAGTGCAACGCCGTGCACTCCAGTTTTATGGGAAGCACACTCTGATCCTCTCCCGCGCCCCACGCTTTCTCGACAAGGCCGCGCTCTATCCCGGTTGGGTGTTTGTCCTTGGGTATGATACCGCCGTGCGCTTGCTCGACCCGCGCTACTACGCCGGCAGTGCCGGGCTCGCAACTGCGCTTAGCGGCCTGCACGACGCCGGTTGCCGCTTTCTGGTTGCTGGACGTGTGCTGGATGGGCGCTTCGCAACGCTCGCCGATTTGAGCATCCCTGCCGCATTCGTCCCGCTCTTTG
Organism: Chloroflexales bacterium; assembly: GCA_038247995.1. Classification (GTDB taxonomy): domain Bacteria; phylum Chloroflexota; class Chloroflexia; order Chloroflexales; family Chloroflexaceae; genus JBBRUG01. The sequence continues at coordinate 37,290 of JBBRUG010000008.1, forward strand.
CCGACCTGCCTGAAGCCGTTTTTCGCGCTGATATTTCCTCCACGGAGTTGCGCGAGAAGCGGTAGAGCGGGAGTAGCGTATAGAGCTGGAGCGCGGTAAATCAGCCCCACCTGGCGCGCCCGTCAGTCATCTATCAGCAGCAGCAGCGCCCGAACAAGCAAACACCGCTTCAGAATATGCTATAATCGCCAATCAACACCCGACCCGATAACGCGCCGCAGCAATCAGATGTGCGCCCCCAGCAATGTGCAGGCCCATCTGCACTGCGAAGCGTTATCACACGGCATGGTTCGCACGTTCGCCGGTTCTTCCTGATAAGGAGTCGTTCATGCGCAAATCGCTTTTCGCCATGCTAGCCCTGCTGGCGCTGCTCGTTCCGCTACTTGCGGCATGCGGCGGCGGCGCGGCCACGCAACCCACCACTGCTCCGACTGAACCCACCACTGCTCCGACCGAACCTACTACCGCTCCGACTACCGCCCCTGTAACAGATTCTTCTTTGCCCCGGGTCGCCCTGGTGACCGACTTGGGCCGGGTCAATGACGGTACCTTCAACGAGTTCGCCCACCTCGGCGCCCTGCAGGCTTCCGAGGAGTTCGGGTTGGAGTATCGGTTCATTGAGACGCAAGCGCAGGCCGATTACGAGAACAACATCCAGACGATGGTCGATGAAGAATTCGACATCATCGTGACCGTCGGCTTCCTGATCCAGGATCAGACGGCGGCCGCCGCTGCGGCCAACCCCGACATCTTCTTCATTGGCGTCGACCAGTTCTACGCGCCCGGCACCGTCACCGATAATCTGATCGGCCTGCAGTTCCGCGAAGACCAGGCCGGTTTCCTCGCCGGTGCGCTCGCCGCGATGATGACCGAGAGCGGCACTGTCGGTGTGGTCGCCGGTGTTGAGATCCCGCCGGTGAAGAAGTTCCGCAACGGCTTCGACAATGGCGCGCAGTACGTCAACCCCGACATCAACCTGCTGGGCGTGTATGTGCCGTCCTTCATCGACCCGGCGCTCGGCGCCTCAACGGCTGAGCAACTGATCGGTGAGGGCGCAGACGTGATTTTCGGCGCGGGTGGCCCGACCGGGTCGGGCGGCATCGCCGCAGCGGCCGCGAGCGGCGCGTATGTGATCGGCGTCGACCAGGACGAGTACACCACCACGTTCGGCGGCGGCAGCGCTCCCGGCGCCGACCGCATCCTCTCCAGCGCGATCAAGCGCGTGGACGTGTCGGTCTACGACCAGATCAAGGCCGTCATCGACGGCACCTTCGCGGGTAACGGGATCGCGATCTACGAGGCCGAGAACGACGGTATCGGCCTAGCCGATTTCCACGATACCGACGGCGATATTCCCGCTGCGGTAAAGGCCAAGCTCGAAGAGATTTTCGCCGCGCTGGCCGATGGCACGCTCAACACGGGCGTCGATCCGGTTTCCGGCGATATCGATGAGGCTACCGTACCCGAGCCTAGTCCACTGGCGCCATAACCTGATCGAGGAGGGTGTTACAGAGGGGAGTGGGCGCATTGCCCGCTCCCTTTTGTTTCGGGCCACAGGCGGGCCGCAGCGTTAACTGCGCTGATGCTGCGGTCTTAGCGCACTGAGCACCATGATTGAGCCACTGCGGCCACGGAACCGGGTGGCGCGCTGCGCTCGCGCCATGGGACGCAGGCGCAATCGATCTGCGCAATGCTGTCGGCAAGGTTTCAGGCGGCACGCGGCAGGCGGCAGGGTTCGCGCACCCGGACGCGCAATATCTACGCAGACTGTCAAGCTGCCTGAAACCTTGTCTTACTGGGAACCGGCCCTGTAGCGGAGCGACTCGCCCGGCTCAGTGGCTCAGTGTGCTACCGGATGGCGCGAGCAGAGGGAGCCACCGGCTCAGTGGTTCAGTGGTTCAGTGTGCTAGTGGTTCAGTGTGCTA
>JBBRUG010000009.1:0-38243 GCA_038247995.1 Chloroflexales bacterium
GTTCTGGGTAATCTGTAGCCCGCCAAACAACCGAACCTGGCGGGCAAAACGCACCGACACATCAGGCACTACGATCATTGCGCCTCTCTTCGACCTGGAGTTGCAGAAAAGTTACGCAGCATCATCTGCGGCGATCAGGCGCGCCGCATAGTCCAAGGCTTCGGTGCGCGAACTAATCTCACCAGCAGCTTGGGCTTCATTCAATTCGCGCAAAATCGCGCCCAGTTGCGGCCCAGGGCGTATGCCGAGTTCCGTCATCAGGTCGTGGCCGTTCAGCAGCGGCGGCTGTTGGGCGGCTTGCGGCGCGCCCCAATAACCGTCAAGCATCAATTCAACCCAGGCCAGATGAGCGTTCCAGCCCTCTATGCTGATCTGCGGCCCGCGCGTCGCCAGATGATCGGCCAGTTCGTGCAACAACACATCGGGGCCGGTGTCGCCGGTGTCGCGGAAGAAGCGTGTCACGGCGCGCGGCGTCAGCACATCGGCGGAACGCAGTTGCCCAGGGCGCATATGCTGGCGCACCACCAGCGCCACATAGCCGGTATCGTTCCGGCTCAGGCGCAAGCGCTTGCCGATCTTCACCGCCGCCTCCGCGCCAAGCTCCTGGTGACCATAGAAGGTTACGCTGCCGTCGGGATGGCGGACTTTCGTTTGCGGTTTGGCGTTATCGTGGAGCAATACGGCGAGCTTGAGCAGCGCCGTTCGACTGCGGCCGCCGCTGCGCCGCTCGGCCAGCAGCACCGCAAACTGCGTCGGGTAGGGCAGTTCCCGCGTAATGTGCGGGTAAGCGCGTAGCGCAGCAGGCTTGCCCACGCCGGCGACGATCCACTCCAGGCAGGCTACGGCTTCGAGCACATGGGCCAGCACCGGCAAGAAATGTACCCGCGGCTGATCACACAGGCGCGACGGTTCGAGTTCGGGAAAGAGCACCGTCAACGCATTGGCCGCGTCGAGGTAACGAATCCAGGGCGCCGCCGACGGCGCGGCGAGCAGGCGCAAGAGTTCATCGCGCACCCGCTCGGCGGCCACATAGGCCAGGGCGGGCGCCACGGCGCGGGTCTGCGCCGCCAGTTCGGACGCCGGGGTCAGGCCCAGCGTTGCGCAAAGGCGCGGCGCACGCAACGCCCGTAACGGGTCATCGGCGAGGCTCTGCGGACCGCACGGGCGCAAAATCCCGGCTTGCAGATCGGCCAAACCGCCCAGCGGGTCGAATGGCGGGCGGCTCAACAGATCGGCCTGCAACGGGATCGCCAGCGCGTTGACCGTGAAGTCGCGCAAGCGCAGATCGGCCTCAAGCGTCGGGCCGCGCAGCCGCGCCAGATCGATTGTGGTTGGCGGATCGCCCGGCAGCACAACCCGGCCTGTAGCGCGCACATCATCGAGGATGACAAACGCGCCGCCGGCAGCATCGGCATAGGCACGCGCCAGGGCCAACCCGTCGCCGTCTACCGCCAGGTCGAGATCGTGCGGTGTGCGCCCGGCAGCCAGATCGCGGGCCGCACCGCCGACCAGCCAGGCTGGAACGCCCCGTGCTTGGGTGAAGGCCGCTAGATTGTGGAGCAGGTTAGTGAGATCCATAACTGGTTGTCCCAAGCGAAAATGTGCGGCGCTTATGAAGTTTACGCATTCCATCCGGCATCAACCGCGCTGACTAGCCGCATTGGACGCGCGCTGACTAGCCGCATTGGACGCGCGCTGACTAGCCGCATTGGACGCGCGCTGACTAGCCGCATTGGACGCGCGCTGACTAGCCGCTTCAGCGGCCAACTGCGCCGCAACAACAAGCAGCGTCCTTCAGGACGCGTTTCGCAATACCAAGATCACCCCGCCACCCCAAGCACCTGATAGCGGCGGTTATCGGCAATGACGCGGGCCTGCACGCCTTTCGCGGCAAGCAGTTTTACATACGGCAAAAAGCTATTGGCGACAAAGATCAGTTGACCGCCGGGCGCAAGCGCCTGGTGCGCATTGAGCAGAAACGCCTCGGCGGCGGTAGTCTGCGTGCGCTTACCGGCGTGAAACGGCGGATTGCTCAGGATCAGGTCAAATGGCCCGTCCTTGGCAACAATCCGATCTGCAGCGCGGGCATGAGCGGGCAAGTTATGGCGCGTGCAATTCGCGGCGGCGGCAGCCACAGCGAGCAAGTTTACATCCTGCAGCGTTACGTGGGCGGCGCCGAGGCGCGCAGCAGCTACGCCGAGCGGGCCATAACCACAGCCGATATCGAGCACTCGCGCCCCTTGCAGCGGCGGCAGCTGCGCTAGGAGGAAGGCGGTGCCGGGATCGAGCCGATCAGAGCTGAAGACGCCAGGCAGGCTGACCAGTTCCGCCGGGCCGTCGGGCAGTTCACAGCCGATTGTGATCCAGGAACCGGGCGCAACCCCAGGGCTGGCCGCCCACGCCGGTGGAGCAACCGGCTCAGCAGTTCGTACAGCCTCAGCCACCCGGCAGCCGCCGCCATAACCGAGTAATCCGCTGGCGCCAAACAGCGCTGTTGCGTCGGCGATGATGCTTTGCACGCCCTGATTATTGGCGCCGGTTACCGTCAGGATGCCGCCGGGGCGCAACAAACATTGGGCCTCGACAAGCCAGCGCCGAGCCAGCGTCCGACTCTGCGGCACCACCAGAACGACGCGATCGAAGGCGCCGGCATGATCGGGCAGTAGGCTGATCGCCTCGGTAACCGTAGCATTGCTGATCACATTCGCCGCCAGCGTTGCGCTTGCCATGCGCAAGGCCACCAGGTGCGGATCGCTGAGTGTCACGTGGCCTTCAGGCAGCAGGCGCGCCAGAGCGACGCCGAGCGCACCGTGGCCGGCGCCAAGCAACAGGATCCGTTCAGTTGGCGCGGGCGTGATCAAGCGCGCAGCCAACTCGGCCGCAGCCCCAATCTGATCTGCGTCTTCCAGTTGGGTTGAACTGACAACCTGCAGCGCTTCGCCGCGCAGGGTGGCCGAAAACCGTACTCGTTGTGGATCAGCCGTCACGCTAACCCCTCACGCTCACGGATATGCGCCAACAGACCATGACCAGCTGCAGTGACCAATCCAAACACCTGATCAAATCCGCCCGTGTAAAAGGGATCGGGAACTTCACGCACCGGCGCATCGGGGGCAAAATCAAGGAAGAGCTGCGCGCGCGCGTGGGCTTCGGGGTGAAACCGCTCGAGATCGGCCATGTTCTCGTGATCCATTGCCAGAATATAATCAAAATCGTCAAAGTCAGCCGGCACAACCTGGCGCGCGCGCTGCGATCCGACATCAACGCTATTCCGCGCCAGCACGGCCCGCGTCCCAGAATGCGGCGGTTCGCCGGCGTGCCATCCGCCCGTCCCCGCCGAGTCGATTTCGAAGCGCTCACTCAGACCGACAGCGGCAACCTGATGCCGAAACACCGCCTCTGCCATTGGCGAGCGGCAAATATTACCCATACACACGAACAGCACCCGGATTGGCCGCTTCGCACTCATCAGACCTCCCTTATTGCGCAAAACCATGTCGATCCATGGTACCACAGCCCAGGCCGTAGGCGGCAATAATATGATAAGCATAGTAAGGGCGGACAAGAACTTCCGCCGCGTCAGCCCTCACCTCTGCCCCTCTCCCTGAGTGCGGGAGAGAGGCTTTAGACAGCATCAGAATGCCAAATAAGGTTCGTCCCCCCTTCTCCACGCAGATGGAGAAGGGGGTTGGGGGGATGCGGCGTTTCGGTCGTTGGGACGCGATCCGCGCCCATTGTAACAATCGTCGTGAGGCTTAACTTGATCCGTATGCCCTCCGCCCCGCCGCCCTGCTCCGCCCCGCCGCCCCGCCCCGCTCTGCTCCTGTCGGGAAGATCTCCCTTGCGCCGAAGGTAAAAAAGCGGTGCTATTCCCCTGGTACAAAATGGGGAGTAGCCGCCTGCACTGCGGGGCGCCCGGTCGTCAACACAGAGCTACAAGCTCCCGGCCTGGCGGATGTCACACCGACAAACGGCGAGACCATGGCGGCACAGAGCCGACGTGGGCTCGCCTTTTTGCGTCTTCAAGCGCATTTGTAGGAGGTTGACAGTGTCTGGCGACATGGTGTGGGTGTGGATTGGTTTTAATGTTTTTGTGCTGGCGATGTTAGCCCTAGATCTGGGTATCTTTCATCGACACTCGCACGCTGTGGAGATGCGCGAGGCGATCACATGGAGTGTGGTCTGGATCGCATTATCGCTTTCCTTTAATCTCCTGCTCTACTTCTGGATGGGTTCGGAAATTGCCTTGCAGTTCCTGACCGGCTATCTAATCGAGAAGTCGCTCAGCGTCGATAATATCTTCGTTTTTGTGCTGATCTTCAGCTTTTTTGCCGTACCGGCGCAATATCAGCATCGGGTGCTCTTCTGGGGCGTGTTGGGCGCACTGGTGATGCGCGGCATCCTCATCTTCGCTGGGGCGGCGCTGATCAATCAGTTCCACTGGATCATCTACCTCTTCGGCGCGTTCCTGATCTTCACCGGCGTTCGCATGGCTATGCAGCGCGAAAATGAAGCGATGCACCCGGATCGCAATCCGCTGGTACGGCTCTTCCGTAAGATTATGCCCGTGACCGAAACGTACGAAGGGCAGCGCTTTTTTGTGCGCCGCAATGGCGTGCTGATGGCAACGCCATTGTTCCTGGTGTTGCTGGTGATCGAGAGCAGCGATCTGATTTTCGCCGTGGACTCGATCCCGGCGATCTTCGCCGTGACCCGCGACCCGTTCATTGTCTATACATCGAATGTGTTCGCCATCCTCGGCTTGCGCTCGCTCTACTTCGTGCTGGCCGGCGTGATGGACAAGTTCTATTACCTGAAGTTGGGTCTGGCCGGCGTGCTGACGTTTGTTGGCGTGAAGATGGTTCTGGTCGATCTGTTCCATTTGCCGAACTGGCTGTCACTCGTGGTGATCATCGGCATCCTCACCGTCGCCGTTGTAGCATCGCTACGCCGCTCCCGCCGCCTGGAAGCCGAAGCTGCCCGCACTGAAGCGGCTGATAGTCTCCCGGTCTGACAGTCTGGTAGTCGAGCAAACCCTCCCGTAAGGCCGAAGCATGCTTCGGCCTTAGCGTTACCCGATCCGATCGATCTCTTGCTGCAAGATCCGCCGCGCGACGGCGAGCGACGTGGCGTAGGTGGGGTCCATACCAAAATACGAGAGGTTGCGCGAACCGAGGTTCATGCCTTTGCTGTAGGGCGTATCTGAGGCATAATGCAGAAACCCGAGGTCAAAAGGCGGGCGCAGCAGGCTGATGATCTGGCCTTCGGGGTAGCGCTCGGCAATGCTCTGCTCGTAGACGGCATTCAGGTAAGGGCCGCCCTCCATCTCCACATCGGTGACAAAATCGCGGTAGAGCGCATCGAGAAAAGCGTGGTTTTGCAGAAACGTGCCGCGTGAGGTGAGCGCTTTCTGGTTGTCGAGGACGCTGCCATGGGCCAGGTAGGGTTCGACATCGACGGCCTGGAAGGCAGGCACGAAGCGGTAGCGGTTGGCTGTGTGTTCGTCGTAGATCTCGTCGGGGATGAGCACATCGCCGATCTTACCGTTCAACGTCGCCGCCTTGCCGATCACATACACGCCGCGCACGCCGCCGACGCTCCGCGCCACAAGCTTGAGAATCTGATACGCAGCGAGGCCCAATGGGTAATCGATATTAAAAATCAGCGCATCGCTTTGCTGCAGCCGCTCAACGCCATTCACGCGCAGGCGTGGGTCGAGCCGGGCCGGGTCGAGCCGGCGCAGGTCGATTACCTGCGCGTCAACATCGATATAAAAACGGCTCGGCACCCGGGCGATGCCAAGCGCCTGTTCTTCGGCGGCGCGACGGGCGAAGTAGGGCCGACTGGCTGGATCGGATTGATATTTTTTCTGGACGTAGTACAGAAAATTCTCGTGCGACGACGGCACTTCGGCGTCGAGGATTTTGCGATGCTCGGTCAGCAGTCCGGCATGATCCTCGGCTTGCAAGTAGGCAAGCAATTCTGCGCTGTTACGCAGCGCAAAGCCCGAGAACAGATTGATCAGGCTGTGCGTGTTGCTGGAAATGAAGTAGATCGGGCGTTCGCGCAGGTTGAACTGCGGTAAACGCTCCTCGATATTGATCCACCAGCGTAAGGTAGCCCGTTCGTAGTCGATCAGCGAGCCGCCGAGCATACGTATGGCCAGGCGCTTCTTGCGATGGGCGATCGTGGTGAGCTGTTCAGCCAGTCCCTCACCCCAAATCGTGCGCAGACGCGCCACATCTTCGGGAGCGATCTGAAGGGTATCGGCCAGGACGGCGATCTCAATGTGCTCCAACGCCGGCATGCGCGGATCAGTCAGCAGATCGTGAAGCTTGTTCCACTCGATCTGATAAGCCACCAGCATCGGCACAATGTCGTCGAGATCGGAGGGGCTGGCGATCAGCACCGCCAGCGTCTCGGCGCCGTCGTAGAACATCTTGCGCCGCCGCCCCGGAGCGCTGACCGGCTGCCAACTTGTTACAGCGCCGTAGCCCTGGCGCGCAAAAACCTCGTGCGATTGGCCGAGCAGCACCAGGCGCACCCGGCTAATGCAGGCAGGCAGGCGCAAGGAGGTATAGGTGAGTGCCGCCAGATCGGGCGCTGTCTCGCGTACGCCATGGTGCAGGCTCGGCTCACAGGCGGCATACGGCTCGGCCAACGCTTGAAGCTGGATCTCGCCGGTACTGCGCAACAGCGAGTGATAGGTACGATGAAATAGGTCGAGCGGCGCGCGCACGACACGATCTTCGATATGCATACACCCTCCCAGCAAGGCCTTGGGAACACCATCACTAGTTTGATCCTATGCTACCGGGCCTTGTACGTCAACCGCCGCTCTCCCGCTCTCCCGTTGTACCGCTCTACCGCTCTCGCGTCTGCCTTATGGTACAATCGCGGGCACTAAGCATTGGTAAGGCAAGCATGGCCCTAAGCTAACGGCCGCTGCATACATAATCGAGGAGTACTTGTGAGTACGAAGAAGATTGGGATCATCGTCGGGCGTGAGTGGTCGTGGCCGCCGGCGTTTATCGAGGAGGTGAACCGACGCAATGTTGGTGTGACGGCGGAGTTTGTAAAGCTGGGCGGTACGCGCATGGCCGATCCGGGCGCCTACGATGTGATCATCGACCGGATCAGCCACGAGATCCCGTACTATCGCACGTTCCTAAAGACGGCGGCACTTGCGGGTACGCACATCATCAACAACCCCTTCTGGTGGAGCGCCGATGATAAGTTCTTTGGCGCGAGTCTCTGCGTGGCGATTGGTGTAGCCCACCCGAAGACCATCGCGCTGCCTTCGCACTCCTATGTCGATGGTGTTGTCGAGGAATCGTTGCGCAACTTGCAGTACCCGATTCCCTGGAAGGAGCATGTCGATTATGTCGGCGGCTTCCCGGCGATCCTCAAGCCGGCCTGGGGCGGCGGGTTTAAGAAGGTCTTTAAGGTCAATTCCTTTGAAGAACTCTGGCGCGCCTACAACGAAACCGGCACCGAGTGCATGATGCTCCAGGAGTATATCGCCTGGGAGAAGTATGTGCGCTGCATTGTGATCGGTCAGCGCGAGATTATGACGATCAAGTTCGACGCCAACGCCCCTTGGCCGCAGCGTTACTTCCGCGATGATACCTACCTCACCGAACAGGAAGGGCAGCTTGTTGTCGATGGTGCACTGAAGATCTGTCGTGCGCTCGGCTACGATATGAACACGGTTGAGTTTGCGCTCAAGGATGGCGTGCCCTATGCGATCGACTTCACCAACCCGGCGCCCGATTTTGATGTGAACTCGCTCACGCCGCACTACTTCGATTGGGTAGTGAAGACAATGGCCGACTACACGATCGAGCTTGCCCAGCAAGGTCGAACTGTGCCGGCGGAATACACCTGGTCACAGCTGGTCGGCAGTACCGTCGCAGCGGCAGCTTCGGCGGCGCCAACCCCGGCAACCGCAACCACCCAGGCCGATGACCTGATCGCAATCGATGGGATCGGGCCAGTGATCGCCAAGCGGCTCGCGACTGCCGGGATCACTACCTTTGCGCAACTCGCGGCCCTAACGCCCGAAGCGGTGCAGGAGGCCATCGGGCCCTCCCGCGTACCAATCAACATTTCAGCCTGGATCGCCGCGGCGGCGCAGCGCGCCAACGGCATCACATCCCAGCCGGCAAAGGGCAAGCCTGCCGGGAAGAAGAAATAGGCGGCAGGCGGCAGGCGGCAGACGGCACGCGGCAGGCGGCAGGCGGCAGACGGCACGCGGCAAGGGCTTCAGCCTGCAGCCGCAGCGCGCCAACGGAGAGCGGCGTCCTTCAGGGCGCCGCGCGCGGGATGCAGGATGTACGGGCGGATCCGCGGGTCCGCCCCCCTCGTCTCTCTGGAACAAACAATGCCTCTCTCCGACGCAATCGACTACTATCACAGCCTACTCGACCCAACAACGGCTCAGGATTCATGGGCGCGGCTGAGTGAGGGAATGCGTGAGCGCCGGCTCTACTTTGGCGAGCGCCCACTGGCCAGTGTGCTCCGCCCGCGCCTGCTCACTGCCGCCCAATATGATCAGTTACGCAGTGGTGTTACGTGTGTTGCCGAGGCATCGCGCAAACTGGCGGCGGCGGCGCTGGAGCCGGGCGAGCTCGGCGCCGCGATTCGCGCTCGGCTGATGCTCACGCCTCAGGAAGATACGTTGATCGCGCTCCATCCTGGTTATGTCGAGCCGAGCGCCCACTCGCGCATGGATACGTTTCTCACTGTGGATGGACAATCGTTGCAGTTTGTTGAATATAATGCCGAGAGTCCGGCGGCAATCGCCTACGAGGATCTGCTCAGTGAGGCGTTCCTGGCCACACCGGTGCTGCAACAGTTCGCCCAGCGCTACCCTGTGCGCCCCTTGCCCGCGCGCCATCGCCTGCTCGAAACGCTTTTGCGGGCTTGGCAAGCCGCCGGCAGCCCCGGTGGCCAACCGAGCGTGGCGATTCTTGATTGGAGCGGCCTGCCGACGGCGACTGAATTTGTGATGTTCCGCGACTACTTCGCGCAGCACCGTTTGCCGGCCGCGATCTGCACCCCCAACGATCTGCGCTTCCGCGACGGGCGGCTCTACGCCGTAACCGCCGCCGGCGAAACGCCAATCACGATTGTCTTCAAGCGCGTGCTTACCAGTGAATTTCTAGAGCATTACGGCGCCGACGCGCTGGAACACCCTCTGGTGCAGGCCTACGCTGCCGGCGCCTGTGTGACGATCAACTCGTTCCGTGCCAAGTTGCTGCACAAAAAATCGCTCTTCGCGCTGCTCTCTGATCAGCAGTTCCAGAGCGTGCTCAGCGCCGAAGAACGCACCGCCGTAGCGGCGCACATCCCCTGGACGCGTGTTGTGGCAGCCGGCCCAACAACGTATCAGGGCGAGCATGTGGCCGATCTGCTGGCATTTGTCCGCGCCAACCGCGAGCGCTTACTCCTTAAGCCGAACGACGACTACGGCGGCAACGGGATTACGATTGGCTGGGAAACCGATGCCGCCGCCTGGGACGCCGCGCTCACAACGGCAATGGCCGCGCCTTTTGTGGTGCAGGAACGGGTAACAATTGCCTATGAGGATTATCCGGCGCTGGTTGATGGTCAGGTGGTGATTGGGAAGCGGTTGGTCGATAGCGACCCGTTCCTCTTCGGTTCGGAAGTGAACGGCTGCCTGTGCCGCCTCTCCACAGTCACGCTGCTGAATGTTACCGCCGGCGGCGGCTCAACGGTGCCGGTGTTTGTGATCGATTGCGGATAGGGGCGCGTCGCGACACGCCCCTACCCGCCGCGCAACGCGATCAGGATTGCCGTGCCGCCGGCCATTGTCACTGCGAGAGCAGCGATCAGCAGTCCGGCCAGCAGCCAACTCAGCGCTGCGCGCACCATCCCAAAGCCGTGCGCCACAGCTAACCCCACCAGGCTCAACCAGGCCGCCCAGATCGCCAGGGCGATCTGGAGTGCGCCACAAATAACCGCGAGCATGGTGAAGGCCGAACCAACCGGCATGGCGCTGAAGCTGGCCGTCGGCAGCAGGATCAGCTGGAGCAGCCAGAGCAGTAAGCCGGCGATCAGGGGCACACTCGCCCAGGCGAGGGCGGCGCGCACTACCCCCGCTCCGCCGCGCCCGCCCAACCAGCGCCCGCTACTGCGTAATAACACGCCCCCGAGTACCAATCCGCTTAGCCCAAGCAACGGGCCAAACAATACGGCCCACCCGATGATCTCCGTGGGCCGTGCCTGATCGCCCAGGTTCTGCTGGGCCGCCCAGGCCAGTACACCATTGATCCCTGCCAACGCCCCCAGGATGCCGGTTTCCCACGGATTGCGTTCGTTCAGTGCCGTGCGCATTGCTGCGTGCGGATGCGTCCAGATGGCGAGCGATGGCGGGCTGAGGGTTGACGACTGACGGCTGAGGGCTGACGGCTGACGACTGACGGCTGACGGCTGACGGCTGATCGCATTGTTCCGGCTTTGTGCTTCGCGCGCTAGTCCTTCGTCACGATGCACAAGTTGCGCTTGCTCAGTTCGGCTTTGGTCTTTTGTCGTCGGTTGTCGGTCGTCGGTTGGCGCCTCCGCAAACTCCCCCGGCATACGCGCAACGATCTCACCGAGCAAGGCCAGGCCGTGCTGCGCCGGGACGAGTGTTGGGTCGTGGGTCAGGGCGCGCTCCAAGCAGTAGCGTTGTTCGGCCTGCTCAGTCACGGCCCCCGAAAGCCAGAGCCAGGCTGTTGCATCGTTTGGCGTGTTCGTGAGGGCAGCGATCAAGAGCGTGCGGGCGTGGTCGCGCTTGCCGCTGCGCAAGGCAGCAATCCCCTCGATGAGTAAGGATGTGACGATTATTGGACTGCTATGCGCCATACCCGCTAATCCATGATCAATGTGAAGTCGGCAGAACGCCCACGACGCTCCCCGCCGGTTAGGTTCCCGCTACGAACTCGGTTGCCTGCTGCCTACCGCCTGCCGCCTGAGGTGCGCCCGCCGCCCGCTGCCACAGCGCCACGAGCAACCCGACGAGTACGGCCAGGCTCACCCAGGCGACGCCATACGTAAGCGGCGAGGTCTTGATCGCTTCGTGCCAGATCGGGTTGAAACCGCGGATCGCACCAAGAATATTGATCGTTGCCGTAACCGTCAGCACGCCGAAAGGAATCAGCGCCCGCCATTCGGCAGCCGCCCAGAGCAACAGGAATGGCAAAGCGAAGAAGGCGTAGCGCTCGTGAATTTGTGTCGGCAGGGCGAAAAAGGCCAGCGCTAGTGTGGCTGCGCCAAGCGCCATGGTTGGACCGTCGGGTCGGCGTAGCACGGCGAGCATTACCGCCAACGCCACCAGACCCACCAGTGCAAAGCCGATTGTACGGTAGCTCAGCGGGCCGATGCTCGTCAGGTCGGATACGGCGCGATCGCCGACCACGAGCCACCAGAGATTGTAGGCCCGGTTCGTCACCTGGGGGAAGCGCCCGACCGAGCCGACGGCAGCCTGGAACAAGCCCGGCCCCTCGCCGGCCAGCACGAACGGGGCGCTGGCGAGAGCGATCAGGCTGAAGGCTATCGCCCCGCCTTGGGCCAGGCCACGGGCGCCATAACGCCGTACTGTGGCGGCAAAAAGCAATGGCGCAAGAATAATCGCCTGCGGTTTGATCAGCAGTCCGGCGGCCCAACAGAGCCAACTCCAGCGCCCCTTGGCACGGTCGAAAAGCGCCACGCCAGCGATCATCGGCAGGGCGAGCAGCACATCGACCTGACCCCACCAGCCGACATTCAGCCAGACCGGCGGAGCCACGGCGTACAGGCCGGCGATGAATGCGGCTGAGCGCGTGTCGCCATACCTGCGCGCCCAACGAAAAATCAGCGCGATACTGAGCAGGAATGCGATCAGGCTGGGGATTTTGATAATCGCCAGCGTGATCCCCGGCAACGGCTCATAAAACGCGCCGCCGAGCGGTGGCACAAGGTGCGCCAGCGCACGCAGGATGGCGAGCCGGAAGGGCATATAGTCGCCGCCGAAGGTGAAGGCGCCGGCGAAACCCTGTTCAACGAGGAAGCCCATCCGTCGCGCCGAGAGCTTAAGATCACCCACCGGATCGGGGGCCATCAGCCAGGGCAGGCAGAGCGCCAGGGCGAGTAGCAGCAAAGCGCTCAGCACCAACGTATCGCGCCGGGTGGCGACCGGCCGAGCGGGGAACGGCAGGGCCAGCGGCGGCCAGATCCGCGTGATCACCAGCGCAGCCAGGCTGCCGACGCCGGCGAGCAGCAACAATTGGTCGAGCAGGGCGTAACGCCACAACCCTGCCGCCTGCCATGCTGCGGCGCTGATCTGGAGCGCCAGCACAACCCCCGCCGTGGCCAATGGTCGCATCCCGGCCTGGCGCAGCAAGCCATAAGCGCCGAGGGTGGCGATCAGCATTGCTGCGATGAGCGTTAGCGGCGGTTGGGGGCCAGCGCCGGTAACCGACAGGCTCACAAAGATCACGCCAAGCGTGCGACCATCAACCGCCACCGTTGGTGAAAGCAATGCCAACTCAATCCGAGCCGCAGGCTGCGGCGGCAGGAGCAGATCATAGGCGTGGATGCCGGGCAAGACGGTGATCGGCACACGAAAGCCATCCGCGCGCACTTCGAGGCTGGTAGGCATGGCAAAACCGCTGGACAGCCGCATGCGCAGCGCAGCCCGCCCGCCGGGGTTCACCGGCGCAAGCGTATCGTCGCCATCGGTCCAACGGAAGAGCGCGGCCCGATCAAGCAGCGGTTCGAGGGCGTGGGGCGAGCTATTGGGAAGTTTAACCGGCAGCGCGTCGGCGGGGTAATGGGCGCTGCGTTCGCCGCGATACGCAAAGACAAGCCAGATGGGAGCAGCGATGAGGAGAAAAACAAGCAGAGTCAGGTCGAGGCGGGAGATCTTCATGGGGCCTTCAGGAGCCAGAAACCAGAAGTCAGCAGGATCGCGGATTGCTGACTCCTGACTCCTGACTCCTGGCATCACGCTGCTTCACTCACAACTTCGTCAGTCTCGCTGATATCGCGCAGCGTACCGATGTCGCGGATGCGCTCGGTAAAGAGCACCCCGTTGAGGTGATCGATCTCGTGCTGGATCGCCCAGCCGAGCAGTCCATCGACCTTGCGCATCCGGCGTTGCTTACCGTTGAGTTCCTGGTACTCTAGCGTCACCCACGCATTGCGCGGCACCGCGCCATACCAACCGGGCAAGCTCAGGCAACCTTCGTCGCGGAGCAACTCATCGCCGCCCGCCTTCGCAATTTTAGGATTGATCAGTACATACTCTGCCGCAGGGGCGACTTCAACCTCGCTGCCGTCTTCAAGCTCTTCAATTTCGGCCGGAATGCCAATCACACAGAGCCGGATGGGAATACCGATCTGCGGCGCAGCCAGACCGACGCCATTAGCGGCGTGCATTGTCTCCAGCATATCGGCGATCAACGTTTTGAGGGTGCGGTCGGGTAACCTTACCGACCGACAATTGGTTTTCAGGATCTTTTTATCTTCGGCGTTATCGATGCGTAAAATGCGTCGCAGAGCCATACCTGTTCACTTTCATCGTTACGTTCGAACACTACGAATACCAATTATAGCATAGGCGTCGGCACAGGCTCCTGAAGCTGGAGCGCTTCACGTTCAAGCACCTGTTCCGGCGAACGCGCCGTCTGGAGGTTGCTAAGATCGACATCGAGGCGCGACAGAGTTATGGCGACATCAGGCGCGATTCCGGTTAACGTCACCCGACAACCAACCAACCGCAAGGCATGGGTCGTATCGATCAGCGCCTTGACAGTGGCATCGTCGACAGTGCCAACCCCGGAGATATCGATAATGACTAACTGGCTGCGCGCGAGGGTTGCTGCACTCAGCAAACGCTGGGTGATCGTTGCGGCACGCTGCGCGTCAATGGTGCCCATCAGCGGGGCAAGCAGCACCGTACGGCTCAGGCGTACAATCGGCGTTTCCAGCGTCTTCACCAGATCGCGTAACATCGTCTCGGTTGCCGTAAGCCGAGTGGTCTGTGCTTCCAGGCTACGTGTCTGTTGGACTAACAACGCTTCACTGGTTTGCAGATTACGCGCTTGCTGTTCCGTCGCATCGAGTGTTTCAACCAAGCGCGCCAATAAGTAGCCGGTCGCCGTGATCAGCAGCAGGGTCATCAGGAATTGGAGTAATATGGCGGTAACCCAAGTCGTTGGGGTTATGCTTGTGGCGCGGGTAGACCCGGAAAGGTCGAGAAAGCCCTGCACAAAAAGCGCGCCGATGAGCCCTATGGTTACAGTGGAAATCAGGGCTGCGGCAAACCCGAAACGGCGGCCAAACAGCAGCGCGCTCAATGTAGCCGCCGTAATCAGAAAGATCCGCCCCTCGCCGCCCAACCCATTCTGGGCCAGGTTCATACAAGCCAGACCATAGAAGATCGCCGTCAAAACGCCGGCGCGCAGAATGTACGGTAACCGGCGGACAAAGGTGATCAGCCCCAGCAGGACAAAACAGCCGATAAAGATCGGGATGAGTTGGGCGGCGCGCGGCGATTGGTCACGCAACAACCCTGCGCTTACCACAATCGTGACTGCAAGGCCAATCAGGAATGTACTGAGCAGGAGAATATCTAACATCCGCATGCGCCAGTTCGAAAGTAAGTCCGTTGCCGAGGTGTGTTTGGCCTGAACGTCTACATTACTGGACATAGATTCTCCGAGATTCAGCACAACAGATTAATTGAAGGCAGATCTGAATTGTATACGTAGATATACTAAATGACAAGCGGTTGTGGAATATACCTAAAGTACGTGAACCGGATCAACATCGACATTCCAGCCGAAGAGTGGGCCGAGGTCGTCGAGGATGGTGTTAAGTGTACGCGGTGTGATCGCGGCGGGGGTGCGCAGAATAACGTGCCAGCGCCACCGACCGCGCATACGCTGCATAAAGGCGGGCGCAGGCCCGATCAGGCCCCACTCGTCGCCCCGCTGATCGATCTGGGCGTGCAACCGTTCAGCGAGTTGGTGCGCCTCACGGCGTGCGGCGGTTTCGCTGCCGGCAGCATACACAAAGCGCACCAACCGACCAAAAGGCGGGTAGGCCGTGGCGCGACGAAAAGCGATCTCCTGAATATAAAAGGCGGCATAGTCGTGCTCCTGAGCAGCCTGAAGCGCGTAATGCTCTGGATTATAACTCTGGATAATTACCTGCGCGCCCGTTGTACGCCGCCCGGCTCGCCCAGCTACCTGAGTAAGAAGCTGAAAGGCCCGTTCGCCGCTGCGGAAATCGGGCAAATGCAGGCCGGTATCGGCGGCAACCACGCCTACCAGCGCCACGCGCGGCAGGTCAAGCCCTTTGGCGATCATCTGCGTGCCCACCAATACATCGGCTTCACCCTGGAGAAAGGCATCGAGCAGGCGGCTGTGGGCGCCCTTCGCGCTGACGCTGTCGCGATCCCAGCGCAGAACGCGGGCCGAGGGCAGGAGTTCGTTCACCGCCTCGGCGACCCGCTGCGTGCCGATACCGAAGCTGCGAATGCGCGGGCTGAGGCAGTTTGGGCACATACCGGGTATCAGTGCGCGAAAGCCACAACTATGGCAGATCATGATCGACGCGGGATCGTTGCGCCCATTGCCTGCATCACGTGGGGCTTGATCGGGATCACGCTCATAATGCACCGTAAGCGGGCCGCTACAGGCCGGGCACTCCATCACATGGCCGCAATCGCGACACATGACAAAACCGGCAGCACCGCGCCGGTTGAGGAACAAGATCGCTTGATCGCCGCGCTCTAGCGTTGCATCAAGCGCCTGTTGCAGCGGACGACTGAAGATCGAGCGATTGCCGCTCTGTAGCTCGCGGCGCATATCGACCAAGCGCACCGGCGGCAGGGCTAAGGGCGCAATGCGTGGCAGGCCATCGGAGCCGAGCGTACTGCCCACGCGCTCGTGCAATTCCAGCAGCCGGTAACGCCCACTTTGCACGGCGTGGTAGCTTTCGACACTAGGCGTAGCGCTGCCCAAAATCAGCACACTGCCGGTAAGATTGGCCAGTGCTTCGGCGGCGGCGCGAGCGTGGTAGCGCGGACTGCGATCCGCTTTGTAGGTTAGTTCATGCTCTTCGTCCACCACAATCAGGCCGAGATCAGGCAGGGGCGCAAACACCGCCGAGCGTGAACCGACCACGATGCGCGCCTCACCCCGCCGCAACCGGCGCCACTCGTCGTAGCGCTCGCCAAGGCCCAGGCCACTGTGCAGCACGGCGACTTGCCCAGGAAAGCGCGCGGCAAAACGGCGTACCAGCTGTGCGGTCAGAGCGATCTCCGGCACTAACACCAGCGCCTGGAATCCGAGCCGCATCGCCCGCCCAATTGTGCGCAGATAAATTTCAGTCTTGCCGCTACCGGTGATGCCGTGCAGGAGAAAGGGCGAAGGACGAAGGACGGAAGACGAAGGCTGACTAACTGCTGCACGTTCAGCGTTCAGCGTTCGTCGTTCGTCTTGCGCCTCAAGGGCGGCCACGATCTGCTCATACGCGCTGCGCTGGGCAGGGGTGAGCGGCGGCGGCGGGTCGGGGGGGAGAATGGTTGCGGCGAGTGGGTCGCGGCGCACCTCAATCTGGTCAAGCGCGATCATACCCCGCCGTTCGAGTTCACGCAGCGCTTGCGGCGTTGCGCCGGTTGCCGCCGTGATCGCACGCGTGGGGAGGGAGGGGTGCGTCGGAGAGCTGAAGCCCTCGACGATCGGGTTGGCCTCGGCGGGCACGCTGAAGCTTTGCCCGCCGGATGGTTGATCGCCTGCTGCATACCCGGCGCCCTGTTCGGCAATCCAGCGTAGGGCAGCCTGCTGACGTGGGGCGCGGGCGAGTTCGTCCAAGGCAGCCGCGATCCGATCTGGGGCGAGCACAAGCCGGGCGACAGCTACTTGAAGCGGGCGGGTTTTGCGCGTGCTCAACTCGGAGCCGTGGCTGATCAGGCCGCGTTCGTAGAGTGCGGCGTAGGTGGCGCGCAAGTCGGCATCGGCGCCGCGCAGCACCTTGCGCAACGCGTCTTCGCCCTGTTCGCCGTGAGTGCGCAGGTAGTAAAGCACAGCCCGCTCGCGTTCGGGCAGCGCGCCAAGTTCGGCAGCCAGACCACTCGCTGTGGCACGCCAGGTCGTAATCGCTGCTTGCCCTACGCCCGGTGGCAATAGTAAGGCCAACGCTTCGTAGAGTGGAGCGCGGTAGGTCGTCGCGATCCATTCGGCCAGCCGCAAACCGGCGGGCGTGATGTGCGCCGCCGAATCGCCCAGGTTGTACAGCTCGCGCAGGCCTATGTCGTTGCCGCCGCCTTCGCGCGCAAAGCGCAGTACCACGCCCTGCACCCGGCGTCGGCGTAGCGGCGCCCAGACTAACTGCCCAACTGCGACCTGATTGTGCAGGCGCGGCGGAACCAGATAGGTGAGCACCGGCGTTGCACCGTCGCGTCCGGTAGCGTTCAGGGCTACTTCAACGAGCATAATTCTTCACTCGCCGCACCCTGAAGGGCGCGGCGCACTTGCTGTACATGCGCGGCTGCGGGTTGCTGTGCGCCAGCCATTGTACGTTTACCTTTTGCATTACCCGCCGAACGCCCACTCACCGGCGCGCAGCAGCGGCGTTAGGTTGCCGTCCGTGGCGACGCCATCGACATGAAGCGCGTCCGAGCCGATCATGAAGTCGACGTGGACATTGCTCACATTGCCGCCGGCAGCCATCAATGTAGCGTCGTCCATGGCTGTGCCGCCGGCGATATTGAAGTGATAGGCCGCGCCGAGGGCCAGGTGGCAGGCGGCGTTTTCGTCGAAGAGCGTGTTATAGAAGAGGATCCCGGTCTGCCCGACAGGCGAACTGTGCGGTACCAGCGCCACTTCGCCCAGCCGCGCGGCGCCCTCGTCGGTGTCGAGTAAGCGGCGCAGCACTTCTTCGCCCTGAGCAGCTTCGGCGCGCACCACCCGCCCCGCCGCAAAGGTGAGCGTGAAGTCGTCGATCAGCACACCGGCGTAGTTGAGCGGACGCGATGAATGCACGACACCATCGACCCGCGCCCGGTGCGGCGCAGTAAAGACCTCTTCGGTGGGCATATTGGCCACAAATTCGGTGCCGGCAGCGCTGATCGACGAGCCGCTCTCCCAGGTGTGGCCGTCGGCGAGGCCCACCGTCAGGTCGGTGCCGGGGCCGGTGTAGCGCAACGCGGCAAAAGCACGCTGATTGAGGTAGTCGCGGCGGGCGGCCAATTCGGCAATATGGCTACGCCAGGCGGCCACCGGGTCGGCTGTATCGAGGCGACACATCGCGAGGATCGCATCCCAGAGCCGGGCAATCGCCGCATCAGGGGCGAGATCGGGGAAAACGCGCGTTGCCCAACCCAGCGAAGGCGCGGCAACAACCGCCCAGTTGGGCACACCGCGCCCAATCCGCTCAAGCAGCGGCCGGCGTTGCGCGGCGTAGATGCGTTGCACATGACTGACTAATTCGGGCGGCTGATCTTTGAACAGATCGGGATCACGCGACGTGATTGAGAGCAACCCGGCGCCGCCATCGACCAATTGAGTAAGTGCGGCATCGCGCCAGCCGTCATGCTCGTCGAACGAGTCACGCGGGGCATATTTCAAGCGGGCCAGCGCTACCTGCCCGTCACCCCACACGACATCGACAAAACTGGCGCCGGCGGTGTAGGCGCTGCGCACCATCTCGCGCACCAACGGCGCTGTATCGATTTCAGCCGAAATAATCAGGCGTTGGCCGGGCTGTACATTCACTCCAACGCGCACGGCCACATCGGCGTAGCGCTGGAGACGTTCGTGATCCAGGTCAGTCATGGTGCGGATTCTCCTTGGCAAAGCGTACATCCGTCAGGCGCGGCAGATCGGTCTTGCGGATGCCCAAAAGCCCTGTTTGTGGATTTGACAGGTTTTAAAGTCGGCGCGCATTCAGTATAATGCAAGCATCGATTTGCGCAATCTGGTTATGATCCGCAGGGTCTGCACAAGATCAGTTGCTGCGCGCCCTGAGTAACGCACAGCGCGTCGCGCAGGGTTACGAAGAAGCGGTGCAGTATGCTGCATTCTGCACGCTGCATGCACGCCGGGTGGCTTATGCTCGTCCGCATTTTCATCAGTCTTGTGGTGGGCTTCATGCTCGGCGCCACCAGCCTGGTACTCTTGCCCGGTCTGGGGCGGCTTGCCGGGGCGGCCGTGTGCCGAGGCCAAGTCAGCCCCGACCCGACGCGTGGGCGGTTGGGCTGGCAATGTGCCCACCCCGACGGCAGCAGCAGCTCGATTGCGCCCGAGCAGATTATTTTGACGACAGTGATTGCCTTCAGCGCGCTGGCGCTGCTGCCGGTCAGCCACCGGATGCACGCCTTCGAGGAACAATGGCGTGAAGAACAGCGCCGGATCAACGAAGACGCAGCGCATGCGATCACCGGACGCGCCGAGGTGTTGCGCCTGGCGCTGATCGGGCCGCCCAAACGCCGCATTCTGATGCGCGCCGCCGAAGTGCGCCTGACCCTCTGGGTGCAGCCGCCGAACGCCCGTCCGTACGAGGCGTGGGTGATCTGGTTGGTGGAAGAGCCGGCGCTCGAACGAGTCTTACCGGGAAGATATGTTGCCGTGCGCTTGAACCCGGCCCAGCGCGATCGGATCTACCCGGCGTTTCCGGGGGCCGAGTTGTTGCGCGCCGAGCGCGAGCGTACCGAAAGTTGATTACAATGGCTTCACGTCCGTATGGCCTCTGGCCCAGCCCGCTCAATCCGCGTAGCCTGGCCGCCGCCGTTCGTTTTGGCGATGTGCAATGCGCCGGGCCGTATGTGGTCTGGCATGAAAGCCGCGCCGGGCGCGGCGCGCTCTATTGCGCCGACCTGCGTCATGCCGATGCGCCGCTTGAACTGACGCCGCCGGAACTGGCGGTGCGGGCGCGGGTGGGCTACGGCGGCGGCGATTTCTGCGCTGTAGGCGAACGTATCTTTTTTGTCGAGGCGGCCAGCGGGCGGATCTATCGCCAGCCGATTACCGGCGGGCCAGCATACCCGATCACGCCGGCCTTCGGCGCAGCCGCGGCGCCGACGCTTTCGCCCGACGGTCGCTGGGTGGCTTACGTACACAGCGACGGCGGCGTGGATTGTGTAGCGATCATTGATGCTGCGGGCGAGCAATGGCCGCAACGGTTGATCAGCGGCGCCGACTTTTATATGCAGCCGGCCTGGCATCCGTCCGGCACGCATCTGGCCGTGATCGCCTGGGATCATCCGCAGATGCCCTGGGACGGCACGCGCCTATTGTTGGCCACGCTCGACACTACTGCTACAGTTCCAACAGTGGCGGCGCTCAGCACGCTGGCCGGCGACAGCAACACGGCGATTCTCCAGCCTGCCTTCGCCCCCGACGGCAGCGCGCTGGCCTATGTGAGCGATGCGAGCGGCTGGGGCCAGCTCATGCTCTACGATCTGGAGCACAAAACGACCCGCACGCTCACCAACGAGCCGGCGGAACATGGCGAACCGGCCTGGGGCCAGGGCATGCGCGTGTTTAGCTGGCGCACCGATGGCCAACAGATTGTGTTTTTGCGCAACACCAATGGTGTGCGCCAGGTCTTTGCCTTGACATTAGCCAGTGGCGCCGAACAGGAAGTAACCGACGATCGCCTCGACTACACCTGGTTCAACCAGATCACGGCCGGCCCAGCCGACACCCTGGCATTCATCGCCTCGGCGCCCGCAATACCGCCCCAGGTGATCGCATGCAGCGCCGGGCAGGTGCGTGTGCTCCAGCGGAGTGTTCCGCCGCCTGCCGGCGTCCTTGCCACACCGCGCCCGGTGCAATGGGCCGGCCCCGACGGCAGCCTGATCCACGGCATGCTCTACGCACCACCCGGCCCTGCGGCAACCGATGGCAGCCTACCGCCGGCGATTATTCGCCTCCACGGCGGGCCGACCGGCCAGGCTACCACCGACTACAATGCCCAGGCCCAATACTTCGCCACGCGGGGGTATGCGGTACTCGATCTGAACTTTCGCGGCAGCACCGGCTATGGTCGGGCGTATATGCGCGCGCTGGACGGTGCGTGGGGCCACGCCGACCTGGAAGATATGCTCAGCGCCGCCGACTATCTTGCCACTGCCGGCGAGGCCGACCCGCGCCGGCTGAGCCTGATGGGCGGCAGTTCGGGCGGGTATGCCGTGCTGCAAGCGCTCTGCCATGCGCCGGGGCGCTTTCGGGCCGGGATCTGCCTGTATGGTGTGAGCGATCTGTTCCGCCTCGCCGCCGAGACGCACAAATTTGAGGCGCACTACACCGACACGCTGGTCGGACCATTGCCGGAGGCTGCCGCGTTGTATCGTGAGCGCTCACCGGCTTTCCACGCCGACCAGATCCGCGACCCGCTGGCGCTGTTCCACGGCAGCGACGACCAGGTTGTGCCGGCGGCTCAGGCCGACGCGATTGTGGCCAGCCTGCGCCGGCGCGGCATTCCGCACCACTATACGCTCTTTGCCGGCGAAGGCCACGGCTTCCGCCGCCCCGAGACGATTGAAGCGCTCTACCGATCAATCGAAGACTTTTTGCGCGAACACGTCTTGTTTGCGGCGTAGCGATGCGCCGGCGGCACGTCGCTATGGGCCGGCTCTACGGCATTACTGCTTCCACAACCGTTCGCAACTCGGCGAGGGTAAACGGCTTTTGCAGGTAAGCAAAGTTTGCGCTGATGGACACCTGATCGTCGGCGGTATAACCACTCATCAGGATCAGCGGCAGATCGGGGTACTGCTGACGAATAGCCGCCGCCACGGCGTCACCGCGCATGTGCGGCATCGTCAGATCGATCAGCGCAAATGTCAGCTTGGGCACACCGGCGCTGAGTAACGCTAACCCCTCCGGCCCGCTGGTCGCCTTGAAGACCGTAAACCCTAACAGGGTCAGCATCCGCGCGGCCACGGTAAGCACCTCGATCTCATCGTCAATGACTAACACATGTCCGCTCATCAATGGTATATGCTCCGGCTTAGTAAGCGCCTCCGGCAATTGTACGTGAAGCGGTGCCGGTAACCAGATCGCAAATTGGGTGCCGGCGCCGGGCCTGCTTTGTACGCGCATCGTACCGTAATGCGCGCGGAGGATCCCCTGAACGGCGGCCAACCCCATTCCTCGCCCGGTAAATTTAGTGGTGAAGAACGGATCAAAGATCCGTTCAAGTGTCGCCGTATCCATCCCATTTCCGGTATCCTCCAGATCAAGCGCCACATAGCGCCCCAGTACAAGCCGCTCAGCAAATGGCAAACCGCTTAACGCTGCCTGATCCATCCAACAGGTTCGCGTGCGTAGGTGGATGCTGCCGCCGCTGGGATCGATGGCTTCTGCGGCATTGACCAGTATGTTCAAGAGCATCTGTCGGATCTGAGCCGGATCGGCCTGGATCGCCGGAAGATTAGGGGCGAGTTCAAGCTTCACCGTGCAATGGCGCAGCGCCGAGGCCATCAACAGATCGGTCAATTCGGATACAATCGCGTTCACATCAACGGGTTCAATGCTGAGTTGCCTCTTGCCGGCGAAGGCCAGGATCGCCCCGGTGAGATCGGCGGCACGCTGCACGCCAACCATCACGATCTCCAGGCTACGCCGCGTCTCCGATGTGAGCGCGGGATCGATCAGCGCCAATTCGGTATGGCCCATAATTGCGGTCAGAATATTGTTAAAATCGTGCGCGATCCCGCCCGCTAGGAGGCCCAGGCTTTCCGACTTCTGGGCATCGAGCAGTTTGCGTTCGAACGCCAGGCGCTCGGCGGCGATCCGCTTTTGGGCGCTCAGATCGTGCCCGATCAGCGCCAGACGCTCAACTGCGCCGGTACTGTCACGCAGCGCCAGGACAGTCTGTAAAACGGGAAACTCGTTGCCGGCAGCATCATAGAGTGCCAACTCACCTTGCCAGGTTTCGTTGCGGCAGGCTGCGGGAATGGCCTCTTCCGTGAGCGTTCGCCAGACCCAAGCCGGCAAAAGCTCGGCCAGGCGCAGCGCAGAATAATCCGGCGTTGGGGCAAGCCGGTATAACTGACGCGCCGTACGATTTAAATAGTGGATCTGGCTGTTATTGTCGAGGTAGGCGATCCAATCGGGGCTGGCTTCCAGCACGGCTACCAGCGCATCACGCGTGGACTCCGCCTCGCGGCGGGCCGAAATATCGCGCCCAACGGCCTGGTACTCAACCAACTGTCCTTCGCGATCAAAAAAGCCGCGTACATTCCACTCCATCCAGAACCAGCGTCCATCAGCACGTTGAACCCGACTCTCAATAATTAGCCCTGGTGCATCGGGGCGCAGCCGCACCATGGTTTCATTGGCGGCCTCAAGATCCGCCACCACGGTGTACGCACCGATCGGCTTTCCGAGCAACTCCTCGCGCGAAGCCCCAAAGAAGCGGCAGTAAGCATCATTCACATAAACGCGCACCCGATCGGTGCGCCAACGCAAAATTATATCGAACTGATCTTCAACCAGCGAGCGATAGCGCGCCTCGCTCTGGCGCAACGCATCGGTCATTTGAACCTGTGCGCTAATATCCTCGACAATGACGACACCCCGGGCTGGCTGCCCATCGGCATCATGGGCGATCATGCCCACAACCCGCACCGGCACGATGCTGCCGTCCTTGTGAATATAGCGCTTCTCCAACACATAATAGCTGCGCGTACCGGCAAGCAATTCCTGGGCAAGCGCAAGCTCGGCGGCGCGATCGTCGGGGTGGGTGAAGTCGCGCACATCGAGCGTCGGCAGTTCGGCGAGCGAATAGCCAATAATGTCGAGAAACCGCTGATTGGCATCGGCAAGGAACCATCCCAATCCGGCCGTCGCAATTCCGAACGGCGCACTTGCGAAAATACTCTCCAAGGTCGCCTCACGATCTCGCAACTGGCGCAACATGGCGCGCTCATGGGCAAGCTCGGCGGTGAGCGCGGCTATCTGGGCGCGCAATACAGCCTGAGCATCGGCATGAGGATCTGTGAAGGGATCAGATTGCGGATCGTGCAATTGCATAATGATTGGTCGGTAACAAGGGTGCGCCCGAGCATACGTCTATTCCAGGGCAGCTTCAAGTGTACCACGGCAGGGCGTGGTATAATCAGGTCAGAAAAGTAGATCGTTTTGCGTTGGTATAACATTCATGCCCCCTGTTACCGTGCGCGACGTGTTGCGTCTGGCGTTGCCCAGCGGCACCCTGATCACTGCCGGCGCCGCTGGAATCGGTCGTCAGGTTTCCTGGGTAGCGACCTTACGTGCCACCCTACCCGCTTTTGCCGAATTGCGCGGCGGTGAGTTAGCTTTACTCGCCGTTGATGCTGTGCGCGAACTCGACCAACGGCTGACACTGGCGGTGCTCGTCCGCCGGCTTGCGCAGGCGCCTGTACCAGTGGCTGGGGTTGTTGTGATTGGTACAATTACCCCCGACGATACGACTGCCGCCGAAGAGGCGCGGTTGCCGCTCCTCCAGCTCCCCGCAGGCACCGATCTACGCGAAGTCGAACGCGAGATCGCCCGCCTGATTACCGATTACGAAGCCCAATTCGAACGGCGTGGCGCCCAATTGTACACGATGCTCACCCAGCGTTCGCTCGCCGGCGCCGGGGTGCCGGGCCTGCTCGAAGTGCTCAGCGAGCGCACCGGCCAGAGTGTCGCCTGTTATGCGCCCAACGGCGAATTGCGCGCTCAGCGGGGCAAGGGTTCGGCACGGATCGCCCTCCAAGCGTTGCGCCCGACCGCCCGCGGCGATTCGTCGCTGCTCAATCAAGCGATCTGGGTTGAATTGATCGGGCCGAGTGAGTATCCCACCGGTTTTCTGGCCCTGGCCGGGGCCACTCTCGACGACTGGGATCGCGAAGCGGCCCAACACGGCGCCGCCGCCCTTGCGCTTGAAATGGCCAAGGAGCAGGCCGTTCAAGCCGCCGAAGAACGCCTGCGCGGCGACTTCCTCTCAAACATTCTCGCCAGCCCTAGTTCAGATTTGCCGGCGATTGTGCAACGCGGCCAGGAACTTGGTTACAACCTCGCCGCGCCGCATATTGCGGTGCTGATCCACGTCGATGACGCCGACCCGGTGGTGCTGACGCGGGTGAGCAGCAGTTTGCAGAGTGAGTTGAGTCGCCGCGGGATCAGCGCGCCAATTTCGCGGCGTGAAGGCAGCGTGCTCTGCCTGCTCCCCGTTGCCGGAGTGGCGCGCCCGCGTGAACTGGTCGAACAGTTGCGCGAACGGCTCAGCGCCGACTTCCCCAGCCTGATCCTGGCTATCGGCACCCAGGTGAACGGCATTGCCGATTGGCGCCGGACGCTCGAAGAGGCGGAACAGGCCTGGATGCTCGGGCGCCAACTCTTTGGCACGGCGCGGGTGCTCGCATTTGGTGATCTGGGCGTCTACCGCTTGCTGGTACGCCTGCGCGAAACGCCGGAGCTCTGGGCCTTCTACCGCGAAACGCTGTCGAAACTCGCTGAGTACGATACCCGCCAGCGCGCCGACCTGTTGCGCACCCTCGAAGCGTACTTCAACCATCTCGGTAATCTACGCGCCACCTCGGAAGCACTGCACGTCCATCGCAATACACTGCTCTACCGGATCGAGCGGATCAAAGAGATCAGTGGGATGGATCTGGACAACGCCGAAGAACACTTCGCGCTCTGGCTCGCCTTGCGCGCCCATCGGGTGCTGGCTACCCTCGATGAAGGCTAGTTCAGGCTGATCGAGACGGGTCGGCGCTTGATTGCACGCTCAGCAGGGAGGATCATGCATCGCAATCCCAACGTAATCATCACGCTCGCCCTGTTCCTCACCGCCCTCTTCAGCATTCCCCTCGCGGCACAGCCCGCCGACAGCATCAACTTCGCCATTCCAAGTTTGACGGTGCTCGAAACCAGTGGTGAGGCGCTGATTCCGCTGGTGCGGACTGGCGGCAGCGGCGCTGACGCCGTTGTGCGGCTCGACATTACGCCTGGTACAGCCACCAGCGCCGATTATGTCGCTGCGCCCGGTCGGATCGACCCTGCGTTCAGCGATGCGGAACTGGATGGAATGGTGCGTGCGCTTGCCGTGCAGCCGGACGGTAAGATCATCATCGGCGGCGCGTTTACCGCGCTTGGCGACCAACCGCGCGCCCGGCTCGCCCGGCTCAATGCCGACGGCAGCCTCGACGCCGGCTTTACAGCCGCCGCCGATGGGCCGGTAACCGCCCTGGCGCTCCAGGCCGACGGCGCGATCATTGTCGGCGGCTTCTTCAGCACAGTGAATGGCCAACCGCGCGCTCGGCTCGCCCGGCTCAACGCCGACGGCAGCCTCGACGCCGGCTTCAACCCCGGCGTCAGTTTCGGCAGTGAAGTTGCGCCCGACGGCGTGCTGACGCTGGCCGTGCAAAACGACGGGGCGATTCTTGTCGGCGGCATATTCAGTACAATCGCCGCTACCGCTCAGGCGAACCTCGCCCGGCTTATGCCAACCGGTGCCTATGATGCCGACTTTAGCCCGATCGTGAATGGCCCGGTGCATGCATTGTTGGTATCCGGCGCCGCCGCTGCGCCGCGCATCCGCATCGGCGGGAATTTTAACGAGGTCAATGGCCAGTTGCGCCGCAGCCTCGCCGCACTTACAGCCGACGGTGCGCTCGACGGCGACTTTAATCCGTTCGTCAATCCAAATGGGATCGTGTACGATCTGGCGCAGCAGCGCAACGGCAGCCTGATCGTCGTTGGCTTTTTCACTGATGTGTTCGCCCCGTTCAGCAACCCGCCCCTGCTGCGGCCAGGGATCGTACGGCTGAACGCGGTGGGCAACCTCGACCGCACCTTTGATCTGGGCGGCACAACCAGCGGGGTGATCCAGCGCGTGGCGGTGCAACCCGACGGTAAGGTGATCATCGGCGGGCAGTTTACCAACCCAAACCTGCCCGATCAGGCCAATCTGGCCCGCCTGAATGCCGACGGCACCCCCGATCCGAGTTTCGCTTCCGGCCTTGGCCCCGACGGCCCGGTAGAAGCTCTGGCGCTCCTTACCGACGGTGCGCTGCTGATCGGCGGCCTGTTTAACCGCTATGATCTCGACACGGCGGCGCCGGAAATGCTGGCCCGCGTTCAAGGCGATCTGTTCGTGCGCTGGAGGGCCGCTGAAGGCGACGGCGTAATCAAGCGGGCGCGCCTGCCGCTGGTAGTTGATGGCCTGGATGAAGGAACCGAGACGTTGAGCCTGACGCTCACAGCGTTCGGCGCCGAACCGGGTGAACCGGCAACATTCACCTTACGCATCCGCGACAGTAATAGTGACCCGCTTGCACTGCCGCTGAATGTGACGAGTTATCGTTCCGGCGATATTCGGATTATGCTGATCGGCAGCGACGCCGACAACGATCCGCTCACCTACACTGTGATGAGCCTGCCGGAACGCGGAACACTCTATCAGAACACCGCCGCCGGTCGTGGCGCACTCATTGCAACGCCGAATACGCCGGTGAGCGACCCAATTGGGCGGGTGATCTTCGTGCCCGAACCTGACGCGCAAGGCGCACCCTACGCCAGTTTCAGCTACCGCGTTAACGATGATTTTGCCGTTTCAGCGCCGGCAACCGTCGTGGTGAATATTGAACCGTCATTGCAAATCTATGTGCCGATCGTCCAACGCTAAGGAGCAAGCTTATGAGTCAGCGCGTACCTGAGCGCCACGAAATTGCCACCGCGTATACCTGGGACGCCTCAAGCGTCTTCCCCGACGACGCTGCCTGGGAAGCGGCGCTTGGCAACGTCGAGGCGCAACTGCCGACGATCAGCGCAATGCGCGGGCGCCTCGCCGAAAGCCCGGCCTTGCTCGCCGACTATATGGAACTGAGCGAGACGCTCTGGCGCACTGCACTCCATGTGGGCATCTATGCACGAATGTTCTATACTGTCGAGACGACCAACCAGGCGGCGCAGGCGCGCAGTGATCGGGCAAACGGGATCATGGCCCGTCTCGGCGCAGCAATGGCCTTCGGCGAGCCGGAACTGCTGGCGATCGGCGCCGCAACTCTGGAAGAGTGGGTGCAGCACGAGCCGCGCCTAAGCCACTACGGGCAGCACTTTGCCCGCTTGGCGGCCCGCGCTGCGCATGTGCGCTCGGCCGAGGTGGAAGAACTGCTGCGCCAGGCCGGTGAGCCGTTCACGACAGCGGCAGGCACCCACGGCGTGCTCACTAACGCCGACCTGCGCTTCGCGCCGGCCCAGGATGCAGCGGGCGAAACCTATGAGATCGCTCAAGGCACGATTAATGCCCTGATCACCGATGCCGACCCGGAGGTGCGCCGCAGTGCGTGGGAGAACTATGCCGACGCCCACCTTGCGCTCAAGCACACCATGGCCAGTTGCCTGTCCGCCGGGGTGAAGCAGAATGTCTTCGTCGCCCGCGCCCGCCGCTACGGCTCGGCGCAGGAAGCGGCGCTCCAGCCCAACTTCATCCCGCTGGAGGTGTTCAACAACCTGATCAGCACCTTTCGGCAGCACCTACCGACTTGGCACCGCTACTGGGCGCTGCGCAAACGGGCGCTGGGGCGGGGCAAATTGCATGTCTACGACACCAAAGCCCCGCTCACTACCACGCCGATGGAGGTGCCCTATGCGCAGGCGGTGGAATGGATCTGCGCCGGGATGGCCCCACTCGGCGACGAGTATGTAACGGCGATGCGGCGCGGGCTGGTCGAGCAGCGCTGGGTGGATGTGTACCCGAACAAAGGCAAGCGCGCCGGCGCCTTCTCGATGGGCGCCCAGGGCACGCATCCCTTCATTCTGATGAGCTACAACGACGATGTGTTCGGGTTGAGCACCCTGGCCCACGAACTGGGCCATTCGATGCATTCCTACTTCACGCGCAACACCCAGCCGTTTGTGTATGCCAATTATGGGCTGTTTGCCGCCGAAGTAGCCTCGAACTTCAATCAGGCGCTGGTGCGCGCCCATCTGCTGGAGCAACTCACCGCCCGCGAACAACAGATTGCGCTGATCGAAGAGGCAATGGCTAACTTCCATCGCTACTTCTTCATTATGCCCACGCTGGCCCGCTTCGAACTGGCCATTCACGAGCAGGTTGAGGCCGGCCAGGCGCTCACCGCCGACGGCATGATCGGCCTGATGGCCGACCTGTTCAGCGAAGGGTACGGCGATGCTGTCACCGTGGATCGGCCGCGGGTAGGCAGCACCTGGATGCAGTTCTCGACTCACCTCTACGCTAACTTTTATGTCTATCAATATGCCACCGGCATCTCCGGCGCGCACGCCCTGGCGCGGGGTGTGCTGGCTGGTGCACCGAACGCCGCCAATACCTACCTCCAATTCCTCAAAGCGGGCAGTTCGCGCTACCCTCTGGACGCACTGCGCCGCGCCGGCGTCGATATGACCAGTCCTGCGCCGGTTGAGGAAACGTTTGGCGTGCTTGCGAGTTATGTCGAGCGGTTGGAAGCGTTGGTGTGACGAGTGACGAGTGACAAGTGACGAGTGACGCACGGCGGATGCAGATTTATGCATCCGCCGCGTTTATGCATAAAGAGGTTAATATTTGGTTAACGAGCAGTCGAATCTGGCCGGTTTCGGTTTGCCAGTTGCATTGATAGGAGGTTGTTATGCCCCGCTTCCTCAGCCTTGGCGCGCTGATTGTAGTGATGCTCTGTGGCGCGGCCTGGTCGCTCACAGCGTACAGCCAGAATGAAGCGCCGACCGTCTATCTGCCGCTCGTACGCACACCCGCTGCCCCGCCGGCGCAGAACCCGCTCCGCGAGGGGCGCGCCACCTATTATGATGCAACGGGCGCAGGCAATTGCTCATTCGATCCCGCGCCGAACGATCTTATGGTTGCGGCGATCAGCCACGAAGACTACGGCAGCGCCGCTTACTGCGGGGTGTATGTCGAGGTATATGGCCCAGAGGGCACAGTAAAGTAACGGTACGCATCGTCGATAAATGCCCCGACGCGCAGTGTACCGCCGGGCATCTCAGCAACGATCGGGATGAATGGTGGGCCATGGCGGCTGATCTTCCTGCTCCTGGCGACATTGGCCAACATTATCGTGTCGATCCTGCTAATCAGTGCGGCATGGCGGCGCGGCATGGGCTCGGTTGGCGCGCTCTTCTTACTCAACCTGATCATCACGCTGGTTATGTCGCAGATGGCGCAAATCCCGATGCAGACGATCGCGCTCCAGTGGTTTGAGCAACTTACCCACACTGTCAGGCAGGCCTGTTTCCTCTTTGCCAGTTGGCAGTTCAGCCAGCAGATGGAGCGGCGCTACTTGCCGCGCCTGGCGCTCCAGCCGCTCTAAGAGCGTTCTAACGTCGCTTCGATGCTGATCTAATATTGTTGTGTACAGTAGCAGTAGCGTCATACGTTAGTTCGTCTGAACTATGGAGCTACACCAATGAGTAGCATTACGTTCCCCACCCCGGTTCGCGGCGATGCGATTATCGCTTCCTTCTTCCTGGGTACAATGAAAGCGCCGAGACAAGGAGAACTTGCCTCGGCACTTTCGTATTTGGGCATGAGGTGTATTCACACCGTATTGGCACGGTGCGGTCGCATGCCGCCTGCCGCGCCCTGAAGGACGCGGCTCAGGCCGGGGAGCGCGGCAGCGCCCTGAAGGACGCGCCGCGCTCTTGCGCTCTTGCGCTCTTGCGCCCCGCCGCCTGCCGCCTGCCGCCTATAAAACGCCCGTCGGCACGAGGTGCCAGTAGGCCCGGTTGAGCAACGCCTTTTCGTAGTGAAAGTAGGCATTCGGCGCCGGGGGATGCGGCGGACGGGTGTAGTCGAAGATCAGTTGCGTCGCCTGATCGCCGCCGGTCTCCAGGAAGCACATTACCTGCCCACTATAGCGGCTGTCGTCGGGTTGGCCGCGCACGGCGCCAATGATCCGTCGAGCGACGACGCGGGCCTCAAAGTGCGCCGCCGCGCCGCTCTTCGCTACCGGCAGGTCGTTCGCATCGCCGATTGCGTAGATGTCGGGATGCCCAAGCGCCTGAAGTGTCTCGCGATCGGTTGGCACCCAGCCCTGCGCATCACCCAGGCCCGATGCGCTGATGAATGCTGCGCCACGTTGCGGCGGCGCCAGCACCAGCAGGGCATACGGCAGTTCTGCGCCCGCATGCGAGTGGAGCACGTGTGCCTCGGCATCGACAGCAGCAGGGGCGAAGTTCAGGTCGGCTGTAATTCCGCGTTCGGCAAAAAGCGGTAGCAAGAAATCGACGATGCTGGCATAAGGCGGGAAGAGTAGCGAGTCAGGCGCTACAAACGTGATCGGCGACTGCTCACGCAGGCCCCGCCGGCGCAACTCCTCGTTGAGCAAGAAGGCAAACTCGATCGGTGCGGGCGGCGCCTTCACCGGCAGTTCACTTACCCCTACGACAACCGGGCCGCCGCGAAACGTGCGCAAGACGGCATGAAGTTGCAAGGCGGCCTCGGCGCTATAGAAGTGCTGAGCGCCGGCAGTAAAGCCAGGCAGCAAATCGGGCGCCAGCGCAGCGCCAGTCGCGATGACGAGCGTATCGTAGGTCAGACGCATGCCATCGGCCAATTCAACGCTATGTTCCTCAGGCTTCACACAGGCCACCTCACCGATGACCAGTTCAACCATGCGGTCGAGCAGTTGGCGTTCGGCGCGCTCATATTTTTCCGGCGGCTCGCCGCCAAAAGGAACATTGAGCCAACTCGGCTGAAAGCTATGCCAACCGCTGCGATCAACCAGAACGATCCGCGCTTGTTTGCGGGTCAGCCGATGGGCCAACAGATTGGCCGTGAGCGTTCCCCCGACGCCGCCACCTAAGATCACGATTGTATGTACATTCATCTGTTTACCCTCCCGAACGCGCCATGCCGGTCAACCCTGACCGATTGGCTACAATGTTCACACCGGGGCGTTCCCTGGTCTGAGGTTACTATAACGTGGTGCATGGAAACTGCGGCGGAAGAGGTCGCAACGGCACGTAACCGAGCGGTAACCGGGGAAAGCGGGAAAGCAATGAAACGCTCAAGCGGGAAAGCGGGAAAGCAATGAAACGCTCAAGTGGGAAAGCGATCAGCGGGAAAGCAATGAAACGATCAAGCGGGAAAGGGTGCTGAAGGTCTATCAGGGGCGGCATACAGAGCCGGATCCAGCGTATGGAAAGGCCATTTGCCGCACCTGACAGGTTTGCCTTGCGGCGTTTATGCGCCGACAAATGCGCTGATCGCAGCGGCGATTGCCGTTGCGCCGGCGCCATAGAGCATGGTTTGATGGTTTCCCGGCACCAGCACATAACGACAATCCGGCAGCAGTTCGACCGTCTCAGCAGCCTGTTCCGCGCTGACAATCGGCGGAGCGCCGGGCGGCCCGTAAGCGCCGAGGGCGTGTAGCAGCAGGACGGGCTGGGTGACACGAGCGAGGTGCTCGCGCCACGGCTCAGCGATTACGCCATCCATCGCAGCGGCAATATGCGCGGGCTGCGAACGCGCGCGCACACTGCCGTCGGCGGCAACGTGGACATCGGCCTGATAGTAACTTTCGACAGCGGGATCCCAGGGCCAGTTGTGGTAGTACGGCGCGGCCTTGAGCAGCGCCAGGTAGTCGGCAAAGGAAGCGTAGGTCTGACCCAGCCGATCGAGCGCAGGCTGAATGAGTTCGCGGGTACGCGGCCCGGCCACGCTGACCGCTGCGTCGATGACGACCAGCCGTGCAACCCGTTCGGGGGCGTGGGCCGCCAGATACAGCGACAGGAAGCCGCCGAACGAGTGCCCGCCCATCACCACCTGTTCAATGCCCAGGGTATCGAGCAGACCCAGCACATCGGCGGCATGATCGGCCATTGTGTAGCCGCTGGGCGGCGCAGCGCTCTGACCGCGCCCGCGTAAATCGAGGGCGAGCACGCGCATGTGCCCGGCGAGTTGGGGCACAATCGCATCAAAGGCGTGCGCGTTCGCCGTCAACCCCGGCGCCAGCACCAGCGTTGGCCCGGCGCCCGGATGATCGAGATAGTGCAGATTGATGCCGTTTGAGGCAATATAGGAAGCCATAGTTCACCCACTCAGGCCGCAACATTGAGCGTACCAATGCTGCGGCCTTATGTAGCTCAGGACGCATTGGCCAGAAATGCCGTAAACGCAGTCAGGAATTCGGCGGGCCGCTCGATATGCGGCGCGTGGCCACATTCCTCCAACACCACTTCGCTGTAGCTCCCGCCCGCAACAACATACTGATCGAGCAGCGCGCGCACCTGGCTCACCATCGGCTGCGCGGGATAGACCTCGGGGCCGGGATAGCCCGGCACTGCGCCGAGTTGACCAAGCACACCCAGGTCGAACATCGACTGATCGCTGACGATCTGGTCGCTATCGCCGCGCACCCAAAGTACCGGCGGACGCGGATCGATCGCCGCGAAGGCGCCCTGGTTCAGATATTTGGGCGACAGGGCGTTATTCACTCCCGTTGTGCCGGGACCGACACCGGGCCAGGCCTCGGTCGGCGTCAGATCGCCGGGGTAATGCGCGGGGTCGGCGTGGGTGAGCAGCATTTCTTCGACAAAGACATCTTCGTGGGGCGAACGAAAGGGCGGGCGAAAATAGAATGCATTCATCACATTCCGCGGACTAACGGGATTATCGGCGCCACGTTCGCCCTCGGCGATCGCCTGGACAAAGGCCGCATTGGCTGTGCCGCCACCGCTGCCCGCGTATTCAGCATTATTGGGCGTGCCATCCAGGCCGGAACAGCCGCCGAAGCCATAGGGCGAACCCGCCGCAAGCAGGGTGAGTGAGCGTACATCCGCCGGATAATCGATCGCGTATTGCATTGCCACATTGCCGCCGAGCGACCAACCGAGCAAGTGAAAATGCTCCAGGCCCAACGCGGTAACGAACGCCTTGAGATCCTCGCTGAAGTCGCGCACGCCGCGGGTTGCATCTACGCCCTTGCGCTCCGAGCGGCCATAGCCGCGCATGTCCGGGGCCAGCACATAGTAGTGCTCAGGTAAGCTCACCATTAGTTCTTCAAAAAAGCGCGCCGCCGATACATTTCCGTGAATCAGAATCACCGGTTCGCCCGTCTCCGGGCCACGTACCAATGTGTGCTGCGCCAGCCGCAGCGTAGCAACCATGCGTGCGCTCAGACCATCCATGAGCGGAGGAGAGAACATCAACGTTCCTTTCCGTGGAGCGAACTGCGAACTGCGAACTGCGAACTGCGAACTGCCGACTGCGAACTGCGAACTGCCGACTGCGAACTGCGAACTGCGAACTGCGAACTGACGACTGCGAACTGCCGACTGCGAACTGCGAACTGACGACTGCGAACTGACGACTGCGAACTGCGGACTGACGACTGCGAACTGAATTGTAGCATAGGCCGGCGCACCCGCAGAAAACCCGCCCGTAGAAGGATGGGCGATGGATCAGACTGGTGATAGGCTGTTATAAGGGCTGAGGGCTGAAGGCTGAGGGCTTAGGGCTGAACAGGGGCCGGCCGCTTTCCCGCTTTCCCGCTCGACCGTTTCATCGCTTTACCGCTCTAGAAAGCTAGTTTCATGCAAGACTCCCCATCACTGTGCAGCCCCCGTACGAGCTTCGTTCTGGCCTGTGGTACATTTCTTGGCGCAGGAATGATTCTCTCCGGCCTTGGGCCGAGTCTGCCCTACCTGGCAGAGCGAGTGAATCGCGACGTTGCGGCGTTGGGCGGGCTGTTTAGCGCGCTCTCGCTGGGCGTGGTAGTGGTTCAGGCCGTCATTGGTCGGCTCAGTGCCCGCTTTGGATTGCGCGCCGTGCTGGCGGGCGGCATGGCCATCCTGGCGAGTGGCGCGCTGGCGATCAGCCTTGGGCCAACTCTGCTCGCGCTGCTGGCCGGCGCCTTCCTCACCGGGATCGGCTTTGGCGTGGTGCTGGCTGCCGGCAATACCCTCGTGGCGCGGCTCTTTGCCAGCCGTAGCGCGTCGGCGCTCAATGGCGTAAATGTCTTCTTCGGCGTCGGCTCGCTACTCGGCCCGGCAATCGCCGGGATCGGGATTCAGCTGATTGGTACGCCGCAGGCAACGCTCTGGGTCGGCGCAACACTACTGATTCTCCTTGCTGTCGGCGTACTCACGATTGCCGCTGCGCCACCGCCACTCGCTGCCGACGCGCCGCCCGAGCCAAGCGGCATCCGCGAGACGCGGCTTTGGCTGCTTGGTTTTTTGTTATTGCTCTACACCGGGACTGAAGTTGGCCTCGGCGGCTGGATCACAGTCTATATGGGGGAGAGCGCCGGAATGGAGCCGACGGCGGCAGCACTAGCGACATCGGGCTTTTGGCTGGCCCTGACGATTGGGCGGGCGCTGGGCGCGCTGCTCGGGATGCGCCTCAAGCCATTGACCTTGCTGATCAACAGCCTATTGGGTATTCTCGCCGGGGCCGCGCTCCTCGTGCTGGGTGTGGGCAGTACGCCGCTTTCGCTCCTGGCCGTGCTGCTGATCGGCCTGGCGTGCGGCCCGGTTTTCCCAACGGCGCTCGCGCTGGCCACAACCGACCGCACCGGCACGGGGATCGTGCTTGGCGTCGGCAATGGCGGTGGGCTTATTTTACCGGCACTGCTGGGCGTCATTCTCACTAGCTATGGGCCATCGGCAATGGCGCTTATGGTATTCGGCACCTCATTGCTAATGATCGGCCTGTGGGCCTTGATTGCGCGCACGAGTGTGCCGGTGCTACAGGGTGAGCGCGTGAGTGGGTGAGGACGTAAGTGGGACTGTTTCTACATCCCGCGCCCAGCGCCCACGCCCAGCATTCCAAATGGTATACTCCTTGGCGAGCAGGTTTGAGCAGTCAGCAAGGAGTAACTCATGGATCAGGCCATGATCGGCGTTATCGGCGGTAGCGGGCTCTATGCCATGGAGGGCCTCACCGACGTCAGCGAAGTTGAACTCTCCACGCCTTATGGCGCGCCGAGCGATGTATTCGTCGTTGGCATGCTGAATGGGCAACGGGTCGCTTTTTTGCCGCGCCACGGGCGGGGCCATCGCCTCAACCCGTCGGAAGTGCCGAGCCGGGCCAACATTCACGGCTTTAAACAACTCGGCGTGCGCTATCTGATCTCGGTGAGCGCCGTCGGTTCGCTACGCGAAGACTACGCACCGGGTCACACGGTGGTGCCCGATCAACTCTTCGACCGCACCAAGGGTATTCGCCCGGCCACCTTTTTTGAGGACGGTGTTGTTGCCCACGTGGGCATGGATCGGCCGTTCTGCCCGATTTTGAGCATGCATCTTGTGCAGGCCGCGCGCACCGCCGGCGCCACAATCCATGCAGGCGGCACGCTCGTGGTGATGGAAGGGCCGGCCTTTTCGACCAAGGCCGAGAGCGAGGAGAACCGGCGCCGCGGCCATAGCCTGATCGGCATGACGGCGCTGCCGGAAGCCAAACTGGCCCGTGAGGCCGAGATCGCCTACGCTTGTCTGGCGATGGTTACCGATTATGATGTCTGGCACCCCGACCACGACGCCGTTACCGTCGAGGCGGTGATTGCGGTGCTGCACACCAATGCCGCGCTCTCGCAGGCGATCGTACGCGAAGTGATCCCACTGATCGGCGAAGGCTTTGTGAGCACAGCGCATAGCGCCCTGGCCACGGCAATCGTCACCGACCGGGCCCGTATTCCGGCTGCGACCAGAGAACGGCTGGAATTGATCGCCGGGAAGTACCTCTAACGGTTGGAGCAGCCGAGCTTCGCTCGGCCGCTCCAACACGAACCTACTTGAGCGTCGCCTCGATGGTCATCGCTTCGAGGCCGGGGAGGAGCAACTTGGAGATCGGGCAGCCGGTTTTGGTTTCTTCAGCGAACTTGGCGAACGTGGCCTGATCAATGCCAGGCACGGCGCCTTCAGTCACTAGGTGGATCTTCGTCACCTTCGGGCCGCCATCCATGCTCAGCGTCACGCTGGCCGTGGTGTGGATCGCGTCGGGCACGTGGCCGGCGCTGCTCAGTCCATTGGCCAGCGCCATACTGAAGCACGCCGCGTGCGCCGCAGCGATCAACTCTTCCGGGTTGCTGCCGCCCGCATTCTCAAAGCGCGACACAAATGCCACTTTGGTGTCACTCAGGGCGCCGCTCTGCGTTGAGACAACTCCCGCGCCGTTGCGCAGGTCGCCCTGCCAGGTCGCATCAGCCGTCCGGTGGAACTCCGCCATTGGATCGCTCCTTATCATTCGGAAATAAGATTTGGGAACCATGGTATTGTAGATCATTCGATCCGCTTGCACAACGAAAGCACTCTGATGGACGATATACGGATAATGCCGCTGCGCGGGATCGGCGAAGTACACGCCGGCGACGACCTGGCAACGATCATACTGAATGCGCTTGCCAAAGCCCAAAAGACGCTCGAAGCCGGCGATGTGCTCGTCGTCACGCAGAAGATCGTCTCGAAAGCCGAGGGGCGCGTGGTGAATCCGGCCGAGGTTGAGCCTTCGGCGTTTGCCCACCAGATCGCCAAGACCGCCAAGAAGGACGCGCACCACCAGGAACTCGTGCTGCGCGAGAGTCGGCGGATTGTGAAGATGGACAAAGGCGTGCTGATCACCGAGACGCACCACGGCCTAATCTGCGCCAACGCCGGCATCGACGAGTCGAATGTCGGCGGCGGACATATGGCCTGCCTGCTCCCCGTCGATCCCGATGCCAGTGCGGCCGCCCTGCGCACGGTGCTCCGCGAACGCACCGGCGTTACGATGGCCGTAATCATCTCCGACACCTTTGGTCGCCCCTGGCGCGACGGCCAGGTAAACGTGGCCATCGGCGTCGCCGGGATGGAGCCGCTCAGTAGTTACTCCGGCATCCAGGACCCCTACGGCTACACAATGCAAGTGACCCTGCTCGCCATCGCCGATGAACTGGCCGGCGCTGCCGAACTGGTGATGGGCAAGATCGACAAAGTGCCGGTTGCGATCGTGCGTGGCTATACCTACACCCCGAGCGAAACCGCTACGGCCCAGGCCCTGATCCGCCGCCCGGAGTTTGATTTGTTCCGCTGAGTGGTTCCGTGGCTCAGTACCTCAGTGCCTTCACTCGCTCAGTGCTCAGTGCCTTCACTCGCTCAGTGCCTTCACTCGCTCAGTGGTTCCGTGCCTCAGTGGTTCCGTGCCTCAGTGCCTTCACTCGCTCAGTGGTTCCGTGCCTTCACTCGCTCAGTGCTTCAGTGGTTCCGTGCCTCAGTGCCTTCACTCGCTCAGTGGTTCCGTGCCTCAGTGCCTTCACTCGCTCA
>JBBRUG010000010.1:0-37652 GCA_038247995.1 Chloroflexales bacterium
CACTTTCAAGTCATCTCCGTTCTCGGTGATGTAGATTACAGTGCACACCGCTGGACGGTAGACACGCCCGAAGACCTCGCGTTTGTCCGTATGGTGTATGACCGATTGGGCAACACCAACACCTTTACGTGGCGTCAGGTTCTGGATCTAGTAGAACGAGAACCGGAACTTGCGTCAATCAATGCGCACATCGAACAGAAAAAGTTGCGCCAGGAATGAGCCGTCTTCTGCTGCTGCGCGCCGACGGCGATGCGCAGATCGGCACCGGCCACGTGATGCGCTGCCTCGCCCTCGCTCAGGCCTGGCAGGCACAAGGCGGCGCGGCGCACTTTGTGTGCAACTCTACGCTCCCAGCGCCCCTTGCCGAGCGCTTGCGCAATGAAGGCGCTACGCTGACGACGCTTGCTGCAATGCCCGGTTCGGCCGCCGACGCCGCCGAAACCGTCGCTCTAGCTACTAAAATGGCTGTCGAATGGGTTGTCGTCGACGGCTACCATTTTGACGCCGCCTATCAACAGGCGCTCAAAGCCGCCGGCCTGCGCCTGCTCTTCATCGACGACCATGGCCACGCCGCCCACTACAGCGCCGATCTTGTGCTCAACCAGAATGTGTATGCTCAGGCCCAGATTTATGCGCAGCGCGATGAACATACGCAACTGCTTCTAGGCGGTAAACACGCCCTGCTCCGGCGCGAGTTCTGGCCCTGGCGCGGACGGCAACGCACCAGTGCCGCGCAGGTGCAGCGAGTCTTGATCACGCTGGGCGGCGCCGATGCCGAGAATGTCACCCTGAAGGCGCTCAATGCCTTTGCCCACATCGACCGGCCCGACCTGGAATTGATCGTCGTCGTCGGGGCAAGCAACCCGTACAAAGATAGCCTTGCCGCCGCCGCTGCGCAGTTGCCGCAACAAGTACGTCTGCTCCAAAACGTCACCGATATGCCTGCACTCATGGCCGAGGCCGATCTGGCCATTACTGCTTCCGGCAGTACATGTTGGGAACTCCTGTTTATGGGTTTGCCGGCCATGCTGATCGAGATCGCCGCTAATCAGACCCCCATCGCCGAGCATCTGGAAGCATTAGACGCTGCCGTGCGCCTGGGCTGGCACGCCGATCTGCAACCGGCGCACCTTGCCGCCGCCATCCAACCCTTGCTCGTTGATCCAGCCCGGCGGCGAGCGCTGGCGGCCAAAGGGCAGGAGTTGATCGATGGGTATGGGAGCGCCCGTGTCGTCCAGCAGTTGCAGGGAGCGCCGCTTCGCCTGAGCCGATCAACGGAGCGCGCTATGCGTCGCCTCTGGGAATGGGCCAATGAGCCTACCGTCCGCCAGGCTTCGTTCCGCTCGGAGCCAATCCCCTGGGCAAGCCACGTGGACTGGTTCCAGACGCGGTTGGCTGATCCAGGG
Source organism: Chloroflexales bacterium (assembly GCA_038247995.1). GTDB lineage: Bacteria > Chloroflexota > Chloroflexia > Chloroflexales > Chloroflexaceae > JBBRUG01. The sequence continues at coordinate 1,407 of JBBRUG010000010.1, forward strand.
TTTGTGCAGTATATCGCCTGGAATGCGGACGATGTACCGGTCGGGCAGATCCGCTTTGATCGGGAAGGAACAACCGCCATCGTCGGGATCAGCATCGCCGCCGACCAGCGCGGTAACGGCTATGCGCCGCACTTGCTTCGCACCGGTGTCGCTGAGCTCGCCCGTACGACCGACGTCGCCCTGGTGTACGCTTTCATTAAAGTTGAAAACGCCGCTTCACTGCGCTCGTTCATTGCTGCCGGCTTTCACATAATCGGCGAATGCGAGTATCATGGGCATCACGCCGTAGAATTGCACTGGCGCCGCCCGCCGGAGTAACTGCACCGGCATCGGTAGGCGCCCGCGCCCGCAGAGTGGCGCGTAAGCAGAAAGGTCAGTCGCGATGCAGAGCTATTCCATCGGGGGCCGGGCCATTGGCCCCGGACATCCAACCTACATTATTGCCGAGTTGTCGGCCAACCATAATCAGGATATCAACGAGGCGCTGAAGCTGATCCGCGCTGCCCACGCAGCCGGCGCCGATGCGATTAAACTGCAAACCTACACGCCCGATACCCTGACGATCGACAGCGACAAAGAATACTTCCAGATTAAAGGGACGATCTGGGAGGGCAAAAACCTCTACAAGCTCTACGGCGAGGCGTATACGCCCTGGGAATGGCATGCCCAACTCAAGCGCGCCGCCGAAGACCTGGGCATGCACCTCTTCTCGACGCCCTTTGATCCAACCGCTGTCGATTTTCTGACTGAACTTGATGTCCCGGCGTTCAAAATCGCCTCGTTTGAGGTTGTCGATCTGCCGTTGATCCGGCGCATCGCCGCGACCGGCAAGCCGATCATCATGTCCACCGGCATGGCCGACCTGGCCGAGATTGCCGAAGCCGTCCAGGCCATCCGCGCCGAGGGCAACCATGCCCTGGCATTGCTCAAGTGTACCAGCGCTTACCCCTCGCCACCCGAGGCGATGAACCTGCGCACCATTCCCCATCTGGCGGCGGCTTTTGATGTGCCGGTGGGCCTGTCGGATCATACAATCGGCGTGGCAGTGCCGGTTGCGGCGGTCAGCCTCGGCGCCTGTATCATCGAAAAGCATTTTACGCTTTCACGGGCGGTGCCCGGCCCCGACAGCGCCTTCTCGCTGGAGCCGCACGAGTTCCGTCAGATGGTGGATGAAGTGCGCGTCGCCGAACAGTCCCTGGGGATGGTTTCATACGCGGTGTCGGAGATTGAACAGCCCAGCCGGGTCTTCCGCCGCTCGCTGTTTGTTGTGCGCGATGTAGCTGCCGGTGAAGAACTCACCCATGAGAATGTGCGCTCAATTCGCCCGGCGCATGGGTTGCCGCCGAAGTTCCTGCCCGAGATTATCGGTCGCCGCGCGGTGCGTGCGATCGAGCGGGGTACGCCCCTAAGTTGGAATCTGATCGGTGGCTGAAACACTCCGTTCCGAAACGCCCCGGCCCGGATTTGGCACCACAGCACGCAAACTGCTCCGCAGTGGCGGCGGTGAGTTTGTGCTGTTCGCCGGCTCAACGCTGCTCTTCCAGAGTTCACGGCTCGTGGTGAGCCTGGTGGCGGCGGCATGGGTTGGGCCGGAGCGTTTTGGAATCTGGAATGTGCTGAACCTGCTGTTGCTCTATGGCGCAATCGTGACTCTCGGCGTACCAAACGGCATGAACCGCGAAGTACCGCTCCAGCGCGGGCGCGGCGATGAGCTTGCCGCGCGCAACATCGCCGATCAGAGCTTCTGGTTTACCCTAATCACGACCGTTATCGGCGGCATGCTGATCATTGGAGCGGCGCTGGGCGGCTTCGCGCCCCAAGGCGACACGACAGCGCTTGTCTGGGCGGCCGCTTTGTTCGTATGTTGGCAGATCTATCAGTACCTCCAGATGCGCCTGAAGAGCCGTGGCCATTTCGGGCAGATGAGCATCCAGCAGATCATCTTCGCCGTGCTGTTCCCGATCATCGTGCTACCAGCAACCTACTGGTGGGGTATCGGCGGTTTTGTTGCCGGCCAGGCCGTAACAATTGCACTGATCTGCGCCTATCTCTTGTATCGGGACCCTCCGTTGCGAACTGTCTGGCACTGGCCGCTGCTCCGCGAATTGATCCGCATCGGCGGGCCGATCATGCTGGCCGGATTGCTCTATAGTTTACTTACTACCGTTGACCGTCTGATTATCGTTAATATGCTGGGAGTTGTCGAGCTCGGCCACTATTCCCTGGCTATTCTTTGTGTCGGCGCACTGAGCCTTTTTCCGGCCGTCATTGCTCAACAATTTTATCCACGCATGGCGTTTCGCTTCGGCGAAACAAATGATCGCAAAGCCCTGGTGCCGCTTGTGCAACAGCAGACGCTATTGACCGTAGCCATGACGATCCCTTTTTTAATTGGCGCGGCACTTGTTTTACCATGGGTTGTTGAACGCTGGATGCCGGATTACCTGCCGGGCGTTCAGCCGGCTCAAATTCTGCTCTTGGGATTGAGCGCCATCGCATTTGCTGGCGGGACTAGCAATTTTCTAAACACGGTTGGCCTACAGCGCCTGTACCTGGCTGTGCAGGCTCTTACAATCATAGTCAGCATGCTCTTCAGCGTACTACTAGTGAGCTTTGGCTTAGGTCTTAATGGAGTAGCACTGGGAGCCGTGGGAGCATATGGGTTTTATGCATGCGCCCTATGGATTACATTTATTACCACTTTGAGGAGGTGAGTCTGTTGAAAACACAATTCCTCATTATAAATATTCTTCTTGCGTTCACTTTTGCCATTGCGAGTTTAGTAATGGGCACTCATTGGCAGTTAGTGTTGGTTTTTTTGCTTGTATATGGCATTCTGCTTAGCATTTTACATTCCTTCAACAACTTACTACATTGGATTGATCCGACTGTTCTATTTATTGCGAATTACATTACCTTTATCGGCCTTGGCGTCATTGCCACTGGTTGGTTTGACATTGTACTTCTTCCTGAACTTTATCTTGCTTTGAGTTTAGGTCTAGCAGCCTTTGCCAGCGGAGCTTTGATCGGCGACATCACCCTCAACCGAGGACAAAATCTGCATGTTATTCGGCAAGTTCAGGTTGTACAAAGAGCCGTTTCAGGATCGATATCTTGGGCTTTAGTATTTTATTGTATAGGACTGGCCGTTATTATTTTCTTCTTTTTTCGTATCGGTGCAATTCCGATCTTGTTAAGTGACGCTGAGAATAGCCGCTTTAGCTTACGTGCTGGATCCGCATCTTTACCTATTATTGCTTATGCTTTCTTTATGACCGGCGCATTAACTATTATTGCGCATGCGCGAACGCGTTGGGTAATGGTAGGTGCAGGCGTGTTAGTAGGCATTGCCGTATTAGCATTAATTGGGGGAGGGTTCCGTGCTCCAGCATTAAAATTTATGCTTGCCACTTTTATAGTCTTTGCTTATGTACGATGGTCACGGATCCCATGGATCTGGTTAGCAATTTTATTGTCAGTGGTTATTCTTTTAGTCGGAGGCCTAGGATATTTCCGACGCGAAGCTGCTTTTACAACAGATATCGTTATTATTTTTAGATTAGCTGTTTTCCGCATCTTCGTCAATAATTTATATGTCCTCGATTTTATTTTTGATTTGTACCCCGCCTTTGAGCCATTTATGTATGGTCGTAGTTATGCCATTGATATTATCACCCTCCTTCCAGGACCACAGCCTCATTTTGGTTTCTGGCTCAAGGATCGCCTCGGCCTTGTTTTCGATGGCGGTGGCGTCACTCAAACAATTGTTGGTGAGTTTTACTTGAATTTCGGTTGGGTCGGAATTGTAGTCGGCATGTTTCTGCTAGGGGTTGCTTTTCGTGCACTTTACAGAGCAATTATCAGAACACCGATAATCAACGGCGACACTGTTGTATTAGCTACAATCCTTGGTATAGGATTAATGGCCATTGTCAGTAGTGGAATTTTCTTAGTACTCCTTTTTGAAATCCTACCAACGATGGGAGTCTATCTTACCTATCGCTTCGTGCGCCGGCTACGGTTGCGACTGGCAGCTCAGCCTGCGAACGTGCCAAGCCTCAAGAGCGATCAGATATGACCAGACTGTTGCTTTCAGAACGAGCATTGACCGCTGAACATTCGATCGGTGCTGCCGACCATGTCATTTACTTGGATGGCGCTACCGACAGCATTGGAGAATCGGCGCTCCAACTCCGATCAGCCGAACTACAGGCGATCTGGGAGCAGGCTTATGCACTGGCCCAACACTGGTATCGCATTGCGGATCACGACCCGACATTCTTTCAGGGCGTATCCCTGGGCGCGATTATTGAGATCGAGATGTGGTATGTCTGGCGCAGTCTGCTGGAAGATCTAGCAGTGCTGCGGCGGATCCTGGAACACTACGCGCCCACAGAGATCATTCTCGCCACGTATCGTAATCGGCGGCTCGCCCATCTACTCGCCGGCTTGGGCGTTAAGCAAGTGCAGACGCTGCCGCCGTCCCGCGTTGCACATGTACACCATCATGTAAGTCGCGATCAACGCACGGCTTTTTTCAAAACAATCGAACTCGACCGACACGTCCGTTTGCTCGCTCTTGCCGCCCGGCAACGCCGCATGCGTCCGCGTTTGCCAAAACAGCAACCCATCGATACCCTGGCGCTGTTGGAACTGCCCGGCTCGTACTATGCCGAAAGCTTGTTGCCGGTGCTCAAGCATCTACCGAGCAGTGCCTTATTGTTGATGGACCCGCGTCACATCCAACGCGCCACCCAATCGGGCTACCCGCAACTGGCCTTTTCGAGCTATCTGGCGCCATTCCTCGGCAACCTCGCGCAGGATGCTTTTCACTGGCGGAAGATCTTTCAAAAGCAGCAGACCGAACTACGGAAAAGCGCGCAGATCGACGGCCGCGACCTGTGGCCTGCCGTCGCGGAACGGCTGGCGCGCATCTTTACGCTGAAATTGCCCATGGTAGCGGCTGAAGTGCGCGCCGCCGAGGCAATGCTCCAGCACCATCGGGTCAAATCCCTGCTGCTCGTCTCCGATGCGCATCATGGCAGCCGCCTGCTCACGCTCGTCGGCCGGAAACTCGGTATTGCGTCGGTCGTTGTGCAACACGGGGCCACCTTTGCACCCTGGGGCTACATTCCGCTGCATGCCGATCGTTTTGCCGCCTGGGGCGCGACCAGTCGCCGATGGATGCTCGACCGCGGCGCCGATCCGGAGCGCGTTGTTGTTACCGGTCAACCCCGTTTCGATACGCTGGCCAATCGACCGCCGGTTGGGCGCGCAACCCTCGGGTTACCGCAGGATAGCCGCCTGTTGCTCTGGATTCTCGATCCATTTCCGATCGCGGAAAATCGTGCGATCCTGAGCCGATTGGCTGCCGTAACGGCTCGCTATCCCGATCTAAAACTCATCATTCGGCCGCATCCAAGTATGAGCGATACCGACTGGCTGGTCGCTGAAGCGCAACACCTCGCCAATACGTATGTCTCGCCGGCTACGCACAATCTGCACGATGTGATCACCTGCTGTGATGTAGTGCTTACCCAGGGATCGACGGTGGGGATCGAGGCCCTGGCGCTCGATCGCCCAGTCATTATCTTCCCCTCCGATCCCGCCAATGTGTTTCAAGGCGCCTTTACCTCGCCGGCCGTTGTGCATTGTGCAACGAATGAATCTCTGCGCATTGCATTGCAACACCTATTTGATCAACCCGATCCGTCGGCGGAACTGCTCAACGCACGGCGGGCCTTTGTGGTCGATGCCCTCTATCGCCTCGACGGCCGGAGCGCCGAGCGCGTCGCTGCGCTGATTACGAACCGAACCGCCCATTCGTCCGAATTGCAGCCTGCTGTACCTGGGGAGCGCATGTCATGAAGATTGCACTGATGGGAACGCGTGGAGTTCCCGCAAGTTATAGCGGCTTTGAAACCTGCGTCGAGCAGTTAGGGCAGCGTCTAGCCGCCCGCGGACACGAGGTAACGGTGTACTGCCGTTCCCATCACATCACCTACGCCGAGCCGACCTACAAAGGCATGCGGTTGGTCAAACTGCCGACAATTGCCAACAAATATTTCGACACGCTGGCGCACTCGTTCATTTCATCGGTGCACACCTTGCCGCAACGCTACGATATCGCGCTGTACTTTATTTCCGGCAATAGTCCGGTAACCTGGATTCCGCGTCTGGTCGGCACAAAGACCATTTTGAACGTGGACGGGTTGGACTGGAAGCGCGCCAAGTGGCCGGCCTTCGCCAAAGCCTACATTCAAATCGCCGAATGGATGGCGACGTGGATGCCAAACAGCTTCATCACCGACTCGACGGTTGTTCAAGGATTCTACCGTGATCGCTTCGGCTGTGAGCCGCCGTACATTCCCTACGGTTCCGAGATCGAACATCTGCCTCCCGGTGAAACATTGGCCCGCTTTGGCTTGGAGCCCGGTAAATATGTGCTTTTTGTGGGTCGGCTCGTACCCGAAAACTGTGCGCATCACCTGGTGGAGGCATTTCGCGGGCTTGATACGGACATGAAATGTGTGATCGTCGGCGATGCGCCCTACGCCGAGGCGTATAAGGCCGAACTCCAAGCGCTGGCGGCTGCCGATCCGCGGGTGGTGCTGACTGGTTATGTCTTCGGTAAGGGTTACCATGAACTCGGCAGCAACGCCCACATCTTTGTCGAAACCTCCGGTGTCGGCGGCACACATCCGGCGCTGACCGAAGCCATGGCCTTCGGGAGTTGCGTCATTGCCAATAATACGCCCGAAAATCTAGAGACGATCGGCGATGCGGGTTTCAGCTACCGCGGCGCCCAGGGCGCCGCGAGCCTGCGCCCCTTGCTGGATCAACTGCTGCGCGATTCGGCGTTGGTAAAGCAGTATCAACAACGTGCCCTGCATCGGGCGCAGACAGTATATACCTGGGAATCGGTGACCGATGCCTACGAAGCATTGTTTGCCGAGGTGCTGAATCAGATCCAGCCGATCAACCGATCGATATAATTCTACGCCGATGCCTGAGCCAATCCACGTCCTATATTTGCTCATTCCGCATAGCGGTGGTAAACTACGACCGCTTTGTCACCGGTTTGTCATTAATCCAAGGCGATGATGACACGAAGCAATGGCGCGGAGGCGGTGACACCTTGAGCGCGATGCCACAGGTGCTCTATGCTGGAACGTCTGCGAGCCAGGTTGACGGGGAGCGTCCTATTATGGGACGTTTTACTTACCCTTCTTAGTCTCGCCATTGCTTCACAGATCCGACCGATCCTTGACTTCGGGTATGATATGACTTCGCAAGAGGCCCATATCCCGAACATGTTGTATGCAGCAGTTGCGGTGATCTGGGTGATTATCTTCCTCATCCTGACGCCCCAACGCGCTATTTTTGTGTCCGGCCTCGTCGAGGCGATCGGTCGTCTCGTTGGTGCAGTCGCCCTCGCTTCAGCTACCTTCGCCGGCGTGCTTTATCTCTCTTTCCGCGATGTGTCGCGGCTCCAGTTCTTCTACTTCGTCGCCATTAATGTATTTTTGCTGGTAATGTTCCATCTGGCGGTGCGCTCATTCGTCTGGTATCGCAATCAACGCAGTATGCAACGCCGAGCGCTGATTGTCGGCGATCTACCGGCGGCCCATCGCCTCGCCGATGAATTCGCCCGTCGCCCTTGGACGGGCCTCAGTGTGGTAGGTTACATCAGCGATGAAACCTCGGAAGGCAATGGCTTGGCCTATCTTGGCAAAGTCGAAACCGTAAATGCAGTTGTGGGTACACACCAGATCGACGAAGTGATTTTTGCCTTACCGCCGCAACAGCATGATCGCGTGGCGCGCCTCTCCCTCGACCTACTGCAACATCCTGTCATGGTGCACACCGTTCCTGGAGTACTCGATTTGACTTTCGCGCGCACGCCGGTTGAGACTGTCGATGGTATTCCGCTGATTTCGCTGCGCGAGTCGGCGCTCACTCCGCCGCAGCGAGTTTTCAAGCGCATGTTCGACATCGGTGCAAGTTCACTCTTGCTGCTGCTGCTCTCGCCGGTAATGCTGCTGATTGCCGTGCTGATCCGGCTCGAATCAGAGGGTTCGGTCTTCTTCCTTCAGGAACGCATCGGTGAGCAGGGCCGCCGCTTCAAGATGATCAAGTTCCGCAGTATGTACCAGGACGCGGATCAGCGCTGGCATGAAGTGGCCCGTCGCGACGAAAATGGCAATCTGGTCCATAAATCCAGCGGCGATCCGCGCGTTACCCGCGCAGGCCGCAAGCTACGCCGCACCAGCCTTGACGAACTGCCGCAACTGATCAATGTGCTGCGCGGCGAGATGAGCCTGGTTGGCCCACGCCCGGAAATGCCTTACATCGCCGCCGAGTACGAACCCTGGCAGTGGCAGCGCTTCCGTGTGCCGCCCGGCATAACCGGTTGGTGGCAGGTAAATGGGCGCAGCGATAAGCCGATGCATCTGCATACGGAAGATGACCTGTACTATATTCAAAACTATTCGTTCTGGCTTGACCTGCGCATTCTCCTAAAAACGATTGTGGTGGTCTGGCAGGGTCACGGCGCGTATTAGATGTCTCGTTATATCTTGCTCTGGCTCATTCCCCTCGCGCTGCTGAATGGCCTCCTGTTCCTTATCCTGCTTCCCCCCTGGCAACACTACGACGAGCCGACCCACTTCGAGTATGCCGCGCTGATCGCTTACCACGGCGGCATACCCACGGCACAGGCCGTTGATCCCCAACTACGGCGCGAGATCGCCGCGTCGATGTATCGGCACAACTTCTACCCGCCCGGCGTTGTCCCTGACCTGTTTTCGGCGATCCCCGCACCTCTCGGCTTCGATCAGACCGTCCATCCGCCGCTCTATTACACCCTCGCCGCCCTGCCAATTCGGCTAACTCGCTTCCTGCCGATCGAATGGCAACTCTATGCGGCCCGCCTGCTAAGCCTGAGTCTTTATGTCGCGGCGATCGTGATCGCATGGCGCATTGCGACGGTTGTTACCCCCGATGAACCGCTCGTCCATGGCATCATCCCCGCATTGCTCCTTGCCGCGCCGAGCTACGCCGACCTGATGACGGCGATCAATAACGATGTGCTGGTGAACGTCGCCGCCATCAGCGCTCTGCTAGCCATGGCGCACCTGCTGCGTGACGGCTTGCGCCCGACGCCGTTGCTGCTGTTGGGGTTGGCCGTAACCGTCGCGCTCATGACGAAGCGTACCGGGCTGATCCTGCTACCGATGAGCGCCCTAGCCCTGTTTTGGGGCTGGCGCCGCACCGCCTTCAACTCGCGGCAACAGTTGCTGCTTGGCCTTGCGGCCCTCGGTAGCCTGGCCGGGTTAGGCCTTGCGAGCCTACAGATCAGCCAGACAGCCGCGGGCAGCCTCGTATTCATACTGCGTCCGTGGCTTGTAGCCCTCGACACAACCTACCTGCGCCTGGGCCTGGAGCGCTGGATCAACCCCGCCGGCGCATTTTCCGTATCGCTCGATCAGTTGCGCAGCCTGGCCGAGATCGGGTTCAACAGCTTCTGGCTGCGCTTTGGTTGGGGCCAGTTGAGCCTTGGCACGCTCACTGATCGGGTAATGCTGATCCTGGTATTGAGTTGCATGGTCGGCCTGATCGTACTCGCCTATCAGCAGCGCGGCCGTTTGAGCGCATGGGAAAGCCGCTGGATCTTGCTGATGTTCGTGAGCGTCATTTTGGGCTGGCTGAGCCTCGCCGTCCGGTTTGAAGTCGGCCTGGACAACAGCGCAGGCGGAACCTATGTGCCGCGTGGACGCTACATTTTCACCGTCATGCTGCCACACCTATGGGTGCTCGCTCTGGGCTGGCAAGGGTTATTCCCAGCGGCGTGGCGCCGATATAGTCTCTTTGTGTTGCTGGCGATGTTTACCATAAGCACGCTAGCAACCTGGTTCATGTTGTTCGACTACTTCTGGCTATAATCAATAGTGCGCTGCAAAATCGCGGGCTCAGCCCTCTTGGCTAAGCGTTCGAGGCCCTCAGGAATGCTCGTGCCCGTGTTGACGCCACGAACCCCTTCTGCTACAATCGCGGCGCAATTTATATACTCTACTAGATTCTAATAAGCTTGGCTGCTACAGCCTGACATGAATAGTGTATGGAACAAGAAATCGACTTGCGCCCCTTCCTCCGCAGCATCCTGGCCCGTTGGTGGGCAGTGCTTCTGGTAGCCGCCGGCGCTGCGCTGAGCGGGATTATTATTGCCCTGCTGGCCCCATCGGCGCCTATCGCCCGCGCCGATGTGCTGATTATTTCCACAACCTCACAACTCAACCTCGACCCCCGGTTTACTACCCGTGATGCAACACTGCTGACCAATGTAAATTTTCAGCGCCAGGCGCTGATCAGCTTGGCCACAAGTTCGTCCGTTGAGCAGGCGGTGGCGCAGGAACTCATTGCACAGGGGCGCTTCAGTGCAGCACCAGAGCCGGGAGAACTACTCAATCGGGTGCGCGTTAGCAGCCAGGGCGACCTGATTGTGATCTCCGCCGAGGGCAGCAATGCGACCGACGCAGTTGTGCTCGCCGAAACTTGGGCGCGGGCCTATGAACGCCTCGTTGCCGAAGTCTATACGCGTGATGTCGCCGGCGATGCGTTATTGGCAACCCAGATTACCGAGGCTGAGCAGCGTTACGCGGCAGCGCAGGCCGAGTATGAAGCGCTTATTGGTCAGGGTGCGTTGGTGCAGACTGAGCAGCAGATCAAGCGCGTGCAGGAACTACTTGATAGTTCCCGCTTAGCCGGAACAGCGCTTTACAATACATACCTCCTGCGCGCCCAGGAATTAGATCTCATTCTCAGTGATGCGCAGGCGCTCCGGGAGCAGGTAACGGCCGGCAGCAGCGATAGCCTCTCCGATGGCATCGCACTGCTCACACTGCGCGCCCGTGCTGCCGGTGGCGAGATGTTGCCGGTGCAACTGAGCTTTGCCGATGCCGAGAGTGTCGCACGCAGCAGTACGGCCGCCCTCGACGACCTTGAAGGGTTAATTACCGTCCTCCAAGCCCAACGTGATCTATTGATCACTGAAGCTGAAACCCTGGGTGGCACCCTGAGCACTGCCAGTGGGGCGACGCGCGGGCTTGGCGCTACTGAAGGCGCGCGTTACGAAACAGAACTGGCTGCGCTCTTGCAGCGCCAGGAACAGTTGCTGGGCGAACGGGCGCGCCTTACACAGAGCCGCGACATTGCCTTCACCTCGTTGGAAGTGCTGAAACGCAAAGCCGATGAACAGCAGATCGCCCAGACAACGCCTCAAATTGCCGTGCGCTTCGTTGATGCGACCATCCAGGCCCCTGCCTCTAACCTACTGCGCATCGCGACAAGCGCCATCCTGGGTAGTGTCGCCGGGTTGGTAGTAGGTGTTGCGCTGGCCTTACTCCTTGACCGCCTTCGGCCACGGGTTCGCCAGCCCGCAGCGCCGGTACCGGGTAGTGAACAATCTATCCCAACCCGCTCGTAAATGAATCACCCTACCTCCCAAGATCGCCCGCTACTCTCGATCATTATGCCCTGCTACAACGAGGCAGCGACCCTGTTGGCGATCCTCGAACAGGTTCAGGCGGTGAACCTGGACAAAGAGATCATCGCCGTTGACGATTGCTCAAGCGACGGAACGCTGGATCTCCTCCGTGCGCAGGCCGCCCAACACCCCCAACTCACTGTCGTCAGTCATCCCCGGAATCTTGGTAAAGGCGCTGCCGTACGTAGCGGTCTGGCGCACGCGCGCGGCACAATCACCATTATTCAGGATGCGGATCTTGAATACGACCCCCGCGATTATTATGGATTGGTGCAACCAATCATGGAGGGCCGGGTCGATGTCGTGTTCGGTAGCCGCTTTATGGGGCGCCATACGGGTATGTATTTCTGGAATGCAATCGGCAACAAAGGCCTGACGTTCCTGACCAATTTCCTCTTCAATTGCTGGATCTCGGATATGGAGACCTGCTATAAGGTAATGCGCACCGACATCATCCGCTCGCTCCACTTGGAGAGTAACGACTTCCGTCTGGAGCCGGAGATCACCGCCAAGGTACTGCGCCGCGGGCATCGGATCTATGAAGTGCCGGTCAGTTACCTGGGTCGCACCTATGAAGAGGGCAAGAAGATGAAGCCGAGTCAGGGCTTCTACGCGATCGTTGCCTTATTGAAATATCGGGTCGTACCATTCTAAAGGCGGTTGTGCGCAACTGTAACCTGTGGTAGAACAAATAGAGAGGTATGCCCGACGATGGGGCGGATGCGGCTCACAAAGCTGTATCCGCCTCTAGTTCTGTAGAGGAGTGTATCAAAGTGCGTGTAGCGATGCTCAGTGTTCATAGCAGCCCCCTAGCGCGCCTGGGCGGGAAAGAGGCGGGCGGGATGAATGTCTATGTGCGTGAACTGGCCCGCGAACTCGGCAGCCGCGGCATTCCTGTCGATGTGTTCACCCGCAGCCAGGATCGCCGCGCGCCATTGATCGAGCCGCTGAGCTGCGGCGCACGCGTGATTAACTTGCATACCGGCCCGGCCGCACCATACGATAAGAACTGGGTATTTACGTACCTCCCCGAATTTGTCAGCCGGATACGCTGTTTCGCCGAGGGCGAAGACCTCAGCTACGATATCATTCACAGCCATTACTGGCTTTCCGGTGAAGCCGCGCTACGCCTGCGCCGTAGTTGGGGCGTGCCGGTGGTGCATATGTTCCACACACTTGGCGCAATGAAAAATAGTGTGGCGCGCAGCGCCGCCGAGACGGAGACTAGCCAGCGCATCACGATCGAGCGTCGGCTCATGCAAGAGGTCGATACTGTGGTAGCGGCAACACCCCTCGACCGCGCCCAGATGGTTTGGAACTACAATGCCGCAGCCGAACGGATTCAAGTTATCCCCTGTGGCGTTGATCTGCGGCGCTTCCAGGCCGAAGATCGCCAGGCCGCTCGTGCGCAATTTGGATTGGGCAGCGCGGATCTGGTGCTGGTGCTGGTTGGGCGCATGGAACCGCTGAAGGGCATGGATGCGTTGATCCGCGCAACTGCCGTACTGAGTGAGCGCCGCCCTGAATGGCGCGAGCGGCTGCGTGCCATCCTCGTCGGCGGTGATGCCGAAGGGCGCCAGGCGCAATGGAATGCCGAACAACGCCGCTTGGAGGCACTCCGTCACGAACTTGGCGTTGCCGAGCAGGTACGCTTCTTCGGTGCCCGCCCGCAAGAACAACTGCCCGCACTCTTCAGCGCAGCTGATGTGGTTACGGTACCCTCTCACTATGAGTCCTTCGGCATGGTTGCGCTGGAAGCGTTAGCCACCGGTGCGGCCGTAGTTGCCTCAAATGCCGGCGGCCTCGCGCTCACGATCGAGGACGGGCGGAGCGGGTTACTTTTCCCGGTCGATGATCATCTGGCGCTCGCCGCACAGATCGAGCGTGTTCTCGACAATCCTGCATTCGCCGCGACCTTACGTGAAAGCGCCCGACGCCGCGCAACCGAATATGCCTGGCCGACAATCGCCCGGCGCGTTGCCAACCTCTATGACGATCTTCGGCTCGCACGTCGCAACGATCGACGCATTGCCCGCGCTTAGAGCGCTAGAGCGATCGAACGGTAAAGCGACCGAACGGTAAAGCTCCGTGAGGGTAACAGGGGATTCCCCGTGTCCCCGTGTCCCCGTGTCCCCGCGTTACTTCACAATTACTTCACAACAACCAAGTACTATCACGTGCATAAGTATGATATGCAATGGCGATGCACAGCGCAGTTTTTGGACAATCCCGGGTTATCATGTATTTTAAGGCGTTAGGAAGAGCAATCACACTTTTTACTTTTGCTTGACAATCCAAAACGTGCGTATTATACTTCAATCAGAGCTTTGTTTTTTGATTTAACAGCAAGTTGGGGAGCGGGGGGCGCCAGACGGGCTGCGATCCGCCCTGCTGACATTGCAACGCCCGGCCTGCCCGCCTGAAAGGGATCCGCCATGAGTGGAGTGAAAGCGAAAGACCCGCGTTTCCCGGACTTCTCGTTTGAAGTAATGGAAGGCGCCCGCAGCACACGAGTGCCCGGCGGTCGCACAGTCGATGAGATGGAACCGGAGTACAAGATCAAAGGGCGCACAACGTTTAGCGCGCTCTTCAAGAACGACCCGTTTGATTTCTGGGTTGGGCCATTTTACGTGGGGTTCTGGGGGTTTGTCTCGGTACTTGGCTCGATCTTCGGCTCGTATTTCTACCTGATGGGGACGGTGATTAATGGGCCCTATTCAATCCCTCAGAACTTCTTCGCGGGGCGGCTCGATCCGCCGCCGGCGGAAGTAGGCCTGGCATTGGTAGGCCCTGGGCAGCCTGGTTTTGCCTGGCAGATCACCGTGTTCTTCGCTACGCTGGCCTTCTTCGGCTGGATGATGCGCCAGGTCGACATCAGCATGAAGCTGAATATGGGCTATCACATTCCAATCGCCTTTGGCGTGTGCTTTTCCGCCTGGTTTGTGCTCCAGATCCTGCGCCCGTTTGTCCTTGGAATGTGGCACGAAGGCTTTGTGCTTGGCGTTATGCCGCACCTGGATTGGGTGTCGAACTTCGGCTACCGCTATAACAACTTCTTCTACAATCCATTCCACGCAATCGGGATTACGGGGCTATTCGCCTCAACATGGCTGCTGGCATGTCATGGTTCACTCATTTTGAGCGGAGCACAATATCGCGGCCCCGAAGGCGGTGATATCGAGAACATCTTCTTCCGCGACATCCAGTACTACTCCGTCGGCGAGTCGGGCATTCACCGGGTTGGCTTGATCTTCGCCCTTGGCGGTATCCTCGCAGCCGACCTGTGCATCCTGCTGTCGGGCTGGCCGGTTCAGGATTGGGTGAGCTTCTGGAATTTCTGGAATGAGTTCCCGTTCTGGAGCAATGTCTAACGACGGTAATCGGCAGGATTTTGCGGCGCGCCGCCTGAGAAGGAAAGTATGTTATGGCAACGATAAACCCAACCCCGAGCGACATTGAACTGGGCCCTCGCGAACGCGGGCGGATCGGGAAGCCTTTTGAAATTCCCATTCTGGAAAACTTCGGCTTTGATAGCCAGTTCGGGCCATATTACCTGGGTGTGTGGAATATCGCCGCATTTATCAGCGGTGCGGTTTTCACTTTCATCTGGTTGTTTGTGATGCTGGCCCAGGTTGCGTGGAACCCTGTGGCATATGCGAAGTATTTTGTGGTGCTGCAGGTAGATCCGCCACCCTCATCATTCGGCTTGAGCTTCCCGCCGCTCAACCAAGGCGGCTGGTGGTTGATTTCGACCTTCTTCCTCACGGTCGCGATCTTTTGCTGGTACATGCACCTCTATTCGCGCGCGAAAGCCCTGGGGATTAAACCGTATCTGGCTTACGGCTTCACTGGCGCGATTGTGCTCTACCTGGTGATTTACATCATTCGCCCGTTAGTCCTGGGCGACTGGTCGGAAGCGCCCTCTCACGGGATTAAAGCACTTTTGGACTGGACGAACAACGTCAGCGTGCGTTACGGCAACTTCTACTACAATCCATTCCACATGCTCTCAATCTTCTTCTTACTCGGCTCGACGCTGCTGCTGGCCATGCACGCGGCAACAATTTGGGCCCTGGAGAAGTATGGTGCCCACGAAGAATGGGAGGAGCTTCAGGCTCCAGGCACCGGCACCGAGCGCGCGCAACTGTTTTGGCGCTGGTGCATGGGCTTCAACGCGAACGCCTATTCGATCCATCTCTGGGCTTTCTGGTTTGCCTGGCTCTGTGGTGTAACCGGCGCAATCGGCGTGCTGCTTACCGGCCCGGCGCCGCTAGTGAATAACTGGTTCCAATGGGGTATCGAGGCCGGCATCAATTATCCCCAATTGCCGCCTCCACCTGTCGGACCGTAATGCACACCTGTACACAAACCAAAGGCTGCGGAAGCTTTGCTTCCGCAGCCTTTTTGTATGCTCAAGCCTGTAACAGCTCCGGCGTGAGCATAAACAGAGTAGCCTCCCCGGCAACCGGCTGAAAGCCTAATCTGGTAAGTAACCCGCGCGATGGGTCATTCAGATCATCGACATCAGCATAGCTAGTGCGCAACTGGGGTTGGTTTAAGCCATAGTTCAGCAGCGTGCTGAGCGCCTCGAACATCAATCCACGCCGCCAATAGTTCCGCTATGAATTGCCTCGCGCTACAGTTGCGCCTTGCTCCAAATCAATCCCGAGGATACGACAGACGCTTTCGGCAATGGGCCGCAGCGCCTCGATATCGGCGGCACTATCGACAATCCAAACTTCCCGATCAGCAAGCAGTTCCAGAGCGACGACCGGCTGCACCCGACGCACAAGCGTTCCAACCGCCAACGGGCGCCGGCGCAAACGCGCCCCGGTGATCTGTGCGACCGGCAACCGCTGGATTCGTTCAGGAAACCCTGCACTCACTTGGCTGTATACAATCTGTGCGGGTGTGACCTCGATCCGGTTGCGTACGCTAAGGATCGCGCGTCCACCGACAATGCGCTGCATCCCCAGGCCGCCAAACAAACCGCCCAGAGCGACGGTAATCGCTACCGGGCCGAAACCAGCCCCCTGGCCGGCAGCGATAGCGCCGCTGATCAGGAGCACTACTGCCAACGTCAAGAAGGCGCCGCCGGCGAATAACAAGCGCTGCCCTGCCGGGCGATTAAGCTCCGATCGTGAGACAAGCACAAGCTGCTCAGGATTCTGTTCGGCGAGCCGATAATATGGGGTTACATCAATGCGCCGCCCGATCCGTTGGCGTAGCGGCGGTAGTTCTTCACGCATGTATACCTCTAACTTGCGCCATCAACAGGAATATGCTATACTTACTGGCGTGCGGGAGTGGCTCAGTTGGTAGAGCGGCACCTTGCCAAGGTGCAGGTCGCGGGTTCGAACCCCGTCTCCCGCTCCACTCGAAGGGCGAAGCAAGTATGCTTCGCCCTTTTTCATTTGCCTTGTTCGTTTGTCTCTCCATCCCCCGACCATCCAGCAACAACCAGTCGAAAAATATCGGACTCAGTGATGATGCCGACAACGTTGTCATCGCGTAACACCGGCAAACCGCTTACCCGAGCTTGGATCATCGCAGCTGCAGCCGCAGCGATCGGGGCATCTGCTTCTACAGTTACCGGATTAGATGTCATCAAGTCGGCTATTACAGTCCCAGTAAGCGCAAACCGTGCCGAGCGCCAACCGGAATCATCACGCGGAAGCGCTACCGCAGCTTCAATATCACTTCGCGTGAGTATACCCACAAGCACACCAGTCGCATCAAGCACGGGCATCCGACGCACACCTCGTTGACGCATCCGCTCATAAGCTTCGCTCGCCGAGAGATCCGGTGCCGCTGTGAGCGGATCACTCGTCATCCAGTCGGCAACGCGCTGATTAGCATGATCCACAGGCTGCTCCTTTGGATAAGGATGAGGGGCTAAGGACTGATGAATGACGCTAGATTCGCAAGCTTGAAGCGTCGAACCATTTAACAGCCCAGCACTATTGTAGACGATCATTACTGTTTGCGGTCAGCGCTGTAACTGCCAGGCCGATTTTAACAATGAGAAGACGGCCGTATCAGTGAAGCGCTCTTCAGCCGGTTCGTAGTAATTCTCTTGGAAGTAAGCTTCCTGAACAAAACCTAATTTCTCCAAAACACGGCGCGAACCGATATTCTCGGGGGCAATTTGCGCCTCAACGCTATGCAAAGCCATGGCTTGAAACCCAAAGGTAAGCGCTGCTGAGACAGCCTCGGTCATGATCCCCTTGCCCCACACCTCCGGGGCAAGCTCATAACCAATTCCGGCACGGAAATGCTCCTTAAATCGATCATTGCTTCCTCATTGATAAACCAGATTACGGCGAGTCTAGCAATGATTTCGAGAGCATGCCTCAGAACAATGGCTGAAGAATAGTAGAGAGTAGCGCCGAATACCGGCGTGCTTTACGCATGAACCACCTCATCAGTCAATCGATGCATTGCCGGTGCAGGCAAGCAATGATATACTACTAGCACGACTGTTTGCACACCAGCGCCGCCACCCGATGCATGTACGAAGCATGGCGGCGCTTTTGTCTGCATATAATCAAAGCGGGCGTAGATTGCCCGCTTTGCAGACTAAACTGACCATTGGCGACGGCTCTTCCGCAAGTCTCGTGATCGCAACCTGTCTGACCGCATTCTGATGCTGCCCGAACCCAACAAAGTAGCCAGATTCACGCAACCTGCGGAAGAGCCTTGGCGACTGACACTATACGAGGACAGAAGGCGCTATGGCGAAAGATACCATTCTCATTAAAGGTGCGCGTGAGCATAACCTAAAGGGTGTAGATGTTACTATACCGCGTGACAAGTTGGTTGTGCTTACTGGAGTAAGCGGCTCTGGTAAAAGTTCGCTGGCGTTTGATACATTGTATGCCGAAGGGCAACGCCGCTATGTCGAGAGTCTTTCGGCATATGCGCGTCAGTTCTTGGGCCAGATGGAAAAGCCAAAGGTCGACCTGATCGAAGGGCTTTCGCCGGCGATTGCGATCGAGCAAAAAAGCGCGAGCAAAAATCCGCGCTCGACCGTCGGCACGGTTACCGAAATCTATGACTACCTTCGCCTGCTTTATGCCCGGGTAGGCACCCAATATTGCCATCAGTGCGGGCAACCTGTCGCGTCGCAAAGCGCTCAGCAAATGGTTGATCGAGTGCTCACATTACCGGTGGGCACTCGCTTCATGATTCTGGCGCCGGTTATCTCGCGCCGCAAGGGTGAATATAAGGATGTCTTCGCCGAAGCCAAGGCAGAGGGTTTTGTGCGCGTTCGGGTTGATGGTGAAATCCGTGCGTTGGATGAAGAGATCAAACTCAATAAGAAGCTCAAACACTCGATCGAAGTTGTCGTTGATCGTCTCGTTATGCCTGACCGCGACGCATCTAGTCAGAAGGAAGAGGCAAGTGCCGGCGTAGGGTTTGCCGAAGCGAACGCCGGTAGCGCGTGGGATGCGTTTGTCACCCGCCTCACCGATAGCATTGAGACATCACTTCGGGTTGGCGAGAGCAGCGTGATTGTAAGCGTACTTACTGAACGCCAACCAACAACTACTGATCAACCCGAAGGCAACGAACCCAACCCAAACGCCGCTCCACTCCCCATCGAGGGCGATTTGCTGATGAGCGAGAGCAATACTTGCACCACATGCGGGATCTCGTTTCCTGAACTCACGCCTCAGATGTTCTCGTTCAACTCGCCGCAGGGTGCGTGTCCCGCATGTACGGGCCTGGGTACGCGGCTCGAAGTCGATCCTGAGTTACTTGTACCTAATGGCGCACTCTCGCTCCACGAGGGCGCGGTAACCTATTGGGGCGAATTGCGCAAGAAGCAGGATTCTTGGGCTTATAAGGCCCTGGTTTCGATTGCCGC
Source organism: Chloroflexales bacterium (assembly GCA_038247995.1). Classification (GTDB taxonomy): domain Bacteria; phylum Chloroflexota; class Chloroflexia; order Chloroflexales; family Chloroflexaceae; genus JBBRUG01. The sequence goes on from JBBRUG010000010.1 coordinate 20,822, forward strand.
GCACTACAACTTTAGCCTGGATACAGCCTGGGCGAATCTAACCGAGCGCCAGCGCGAAGTCATCATTTATGGTTCGGGCAAGGAGAAGTTGCGCTTTAGCTGGCATAGTGACAGTGGTAGTCGAGGCGAGTTCTACCGCACCTGGGAGGGCATTGCCTCTGAAATCCGGCGCCGCTTTATGCAAACCGGTTCCGATATGGCCCGGGAATACTACATTCAGTATATGAGTGAGCAACCCTGCCCGGCTTGTGATGGTGCGCGACTGCGCCCTGAGAGCCTGGCCGTACGGGTTGCCGGAACAAACTTACGCGATGTCTGTCGGCACAATATCACTGAAGCACTGAACTGGATTGGCTCGCTTGATCGCGCAGCAGGCCTAGAGGAAGCACAAGGCGCAGTTGCCCAGTCGCCGCTGCGGCTTAATGAAACCCAACAGACGATCGCAGGTGATGTCCTAAAAGAGATCCGCGCGCGTCTGGGTTTTCTAAGCAACGTCGGACTACACTACTTGACGCTTGAACGTGGCGCACCGACGCTTTCAGGCGGCGAAGCGCAGCGTATTCGTCTTGCATCACAGATAGGGTCAGGCCTAGTCGGCGTTATGTACATTCTTGACGAACCAAGTATCGGGTTGCACCAGCGCGATAACCGTAAACTTCTCGACTCGCTTTTGCGACTACGCGATCTGGGCAACACTCTGATTGTCGTCGAGCATGACCTGGAAACAATGCAATCTGCCGACTGGATCATCGACTTCGGCCCAGGCGCCGGCGTAAAAGGCGGCGAAGTCGTGGTAGCCGGTACACCAGATGTGATCGCCGCGCACCCACACTCATTAACTGGCGCTTATCTGAGTGGTCGCGTCGAGATTGCGACGCCTACCGAGCGACGTAAACCACTAAGGGTTGAAACGATTGTCGCACGTACGGCTGAACGAGAGCAAGCATTACCACCTCGCCGCAATCGAGCCATTAAACCGAAGGTGCCTGAGGATTTCAGCGAGGCCTGGATTGAACTTCAGGGTGCCCAGTTAAACAATCTGCGTGATGTAAGTGTGCGTTTCCCGCTAGGTTGCTTTGTTGCGGTAACGGGTGTGTCAGGTTCAGGTAAGTCATCGCTGATCACCGAGACCCTCTACCCTGCTCTGGCTAATCGGCTTAATAAAGCGCAACTGAAGCCAGGTGCGTATGCAAGCCTCCTGGGCCTCGATCATCTCGACAAAGTGATCGATATTGACCAGCAACCAATTGGGCGCACACCCCGATCTAATCCAGCCACCTATGTAAAGCTTTTTGACTTGTTACGTGAGTTATTCACCAATACACCCGAGGCGAAGTTACGCGGCTATCAGGCAGGCCGTTTTAGCTTCAACGTAAAAGGCGGGCGGTGCGAAACGTGTGAAGGCAACGGTGAGATCAAGATTGATATGCAGTTCCTCGCTGATGTCTGGGTACAGTGTAGCGAATGCAAAGGTAAGCGCTACAATCGCGAAACTTTGCAGGTAAAATATCGCGGCAAAACCATCGCTGATGTACTCGACATGGACGTACAAACCGCGCTCGATTTTTTTGACAGTGTCCCTCGCGTACGCCGCATTCTGCAAACGCTACACGATGTTGGTCTCGATTACATTAGGCTCGGCCAACCTGCTACAACGCTATCCGGCGGCGAAGCACAACGAGTTAAACTTGCGAAAGAATTGGCTCGCGTAGCAACTGGGAGAACGATTTACATTCTTGATGAACCTACAACTGGATTACATTTCGCCGATGTCCAACATCTACTACGGGTGTTGCATCGTCTCGTCGATGCCGGCAATACTGTCCTGGTGATTGAGCATAATCTGGACGTGATCAAGACTGCTGACTGGGTAATTGACATGGGGCCGGAAGGCGGTGATGGAGGCGGCGAAGTAGTAGCAACAGGAACTCCAGAAGATATTGCTGTAGTCGAAGCATCTCACACTGGGCAATTTCTCCGTGACATGCTCCATATGACTGAACACCAGCGCGCCGCAGCTGACTGATCGATGAGCAGTCTGGTCTGACTACGCTTCGTGCCAGGACACAGAAGGCACGCGGCCTGTAGTAGACCGTACAGCCAACTCTACCAATGGGCTTGCATTAAGTCCAAGCCCATATAGAGTAGAGCGAAGCCGCCCCACTAAGGCGGCTTCACTCTTCCAACTCAGAAGACATGTTTCACGTGAAACTGGGTTCAGTACAGATGTGAGTATTCTCGCAATAAACCGGGCAACTGACGGAACCGCCATCGGCTAAATGCCCAGCCAGTTCGGCTTGATGCTATACGAACATACGATGTGCGGGAAGCTTCAGTTTGACCAGATCACCGACTAGCGTATGTCCTCGGTTAAAGCCGGTGCGCGATGCCGATGCGACGGCGATGACCGAAGCCAGTTTGGCTTTCCCGCTGCCTTTGCTCGGCTTCTGACCCAATAGATTGAGCGCAATATGGCGCACGACGCCTCTATTCTGAGCGGCATCGCCCGTGCGGGTTAAACTGGCATCTGCGTGAAAGACGACGTCAAGGATCCAGTGGCTGCGGTTTTCGATGCCTCAATGGCCGCGAATCAGGTCGTTCACCTCGGTCGGGGATACACCTGGTCCAGGCAGCGACGGTGGCAAATATAGAGCAAGAGCCTGATCGCGGTACGGCGGAATGGAGTCCCTCTGCGGGGTTCCAGATAACGGCCGGCCGTCGCAAGTCCAATTCCGCTGCAGGTGCTAGCGCATCCCTGACTCCCGCCTTGTTCGCACAGGCTCCCGCTTTATTCACGCAGATCGACTCGGTAACAGCGTTTGAGATCTAAACAAAAGACCAGTCTATCGACTGGCTTCTGCTCGCTTATACCCTTGAAATGTACATAACTGACTTCGCCCAGATGACGTAGCTCTAAAATCTAATCTCGTGCAAGTCGTTCATACAGGCCATGCAACTGCTCATCATCATACATTGTTACAATAAGCCGAATCTCACGACCACTACGCAATACCTGTACCGGTGTCGCTAAGAGTTCTTCGAACATACGCTGTGCTTCAGCATCTTCAGGAGTCAGCGTCCGGCTCAAGCGTGGCTCTCCAGCTGATTCGAGTACAGGAAGATCGGACTTAGTCGTCACCCCCGACGATCGAATCGGTAGATCAGTCTCACCCACAGCGCCAAGAGCATACGCTGGATCCATACCATCAACGACCAACGTACTTATACGCTCGGTTTCCCGAACCCCTAGCGATTGATTAAGCACACCATCAAGAAGAAGCCCTTGCTGGATTAGATCTTCTACGCGGAGCAACGCTTGCGCTTGGGCTGTATTGATCGCGCCATGCAGCAGCGCCTGACGCACTGCTGGAGCTAATTGAACATGCAATGCCACTTCCGCCAGGCGCTCTACCTCACGAACACTTAAATCGCGCTGCGTCAGAAGCTGTAACAACATTTGTTGTTCATCCTTGGCCTCAAAACGCAATAGAACGCGCCCATGGCCTGCGCTAATCGTTCGATCGAGGATTGCCTGACGTGCCTCAGCACCCAACCGGATTAACCGGCGGGTGTTGACAACTGTAACTCTACTCTTTCCCACCCGCTGGGCGATCGCTTCGTCGTTAAGCCCAAAATCGTCCTTTAGGGTCTGATACGCTAAGCCCTCTTCGAGTGGGTTTAGATCTGCACGCTGGACATTCTCGACGATTGCCAACTCAAGAAGTTGCTGAGGGGTAGCACTCTTGACGAGCGCAGGCACCTCGCCCAAGCCGGCACGTCTGGCGGCGCGCAAACGCCGTTCACCAGCAATGAGCTCATACCCTCCTTCAACATCTTCACTCACAATAATCGGTTGAATCAGACCGTGTTCACGGATTGATGAAGCCAATTCATCTAATGCCTGGTCATCAAAATACGTTCGTGGTTGACTCCGATTCGCGCGTACAAGGTCAACTCTGATCATTCGTACTGATTGTCCTGGATTACTTGCTGCCCCAGGAATGAGCGCGTCTAAACCGCTGCCAAGGCCCCGCTTACGATTCATAGACCCGCTCCTCACGTTGAATCAACTCGTCAGTTAGCGCTGCATAGGCTTGAGCACTGCGACCTTGCGGATCGTACTCAGCAATGAGTCGCCCATAGCTGGGAGCCTCACTTAAACGTACGCTGCGCGGGATGAGGGTTCGACAAACCAGGCGCGGAAAATGGCGTTGAACCTCGTCAACTACTTGCTGAGCCAGATTAGTTCGACCGTCGTACATTGTCATGACCACACCAAGGATTCGCAAACTCGGGTTTAGGCCCTCACGCACCCGATCAAGCGTGCCCTTCAACTGCGCTAATCCTTCCAGCGCCAGATATTCGCATTGAAGCGGGATGAGCACATTATCAGCAGCACATAGCGCATTTAAGGTAAGCAAGCCAAGCGATGGCGGGCAATCGATCACGATTCGGTCATATTGCCCGCGTAAGGAATCGAGTGCTACACGCAGGCGATGTTCACGCTGTTCAAGGTTGGTTAAGCCAACTTCAGCGCCGGCAAGATCTTGATCGGCAGGCACAAGCGCATAACGAGCGCGTCCGCTGGGAATGATCACCTGGCTCACAGGCTGTTGCTGCATCAACAGATCATACGTTGTTGCTTGTAGCGTGTCCTTGCGTACACCCAGACTTGTCGTTGCATTTCCTTGGGGATCACAGTCTACAAGTAATGTCTGCCAACCACGGCGTGCAAATTCACCAGCAACATTTACAGCCGTTGTTGTTTTCCCAACGCCGCCTTTTTGGTTTGCAATTGCAATAATGCGCGTCTCAGTCATCGATACGCCCTATTACACATGAACCATATCTGTTGCACTGCTTCGACAAGTGAGGCCCGCCCCAGCAAAAACGACGACTATTTCCAGTTCTAACGATCATTGTAGCACGCTCACTTCATGTCCGATCACGGAAGTACTTTAAGCGGATCAACCGCCCGCCCACCAATGATCACCGTTAGATGCAAATGTACCCCGGTCGAGTAGCCACCACCAGCGCGATCATACGTACTACCCATATGGCCGATCAACTGGCCGGCGGTAACCGTATCCCCAGCTCCAACAACCGGTTGAGCAATAAGATGTCCATAGATTGTCTCTACTCCGCCAGGATGGCGGATTTTGACACAATAGCCATAGCCACGACACCATCCAGCTTCACGCACCACACCGCTCCGCGCAGCAACGATCGGGGTCCACGCCCGGTTCGCAATATCAAGCCCATTGTGAAAGCCACCCCATCGCGCGCCAAAGCGCGAAGTAATCGTGCCGCGCGCCGGCCAGACCCACCGCGGTGGCGGTTCGGGAAAGTCGGTTTTTTCCACCAGCTCTGCCAGGAGGGTAGAATCAACTTGGATCAGATCGTTGCGTAGCCATCCACTCCGTGATCCCAACGTAATGTAGAGCCAATCTTTGTAGCGTGCCTGGAGCGCCACCTGTCGTCCAGCTTCAAGCTGAAAGATGCGCTGATGCTCGGTACTCGGCCCATCACGAATATTTGTCTCATCCGCCAAGATGATCCCAGCCAGAACCGGTCCACGCGCTGAAAGCCCTTCTTGTCCGCCATATGCACTGAGTAAGCCTTCTGGAAGCATCCGTGTGCCCCCTGGAATGAAAATCTCAGTACCGAGCAGTGGTGTCGTTGAATCGATCGCATCGATCCGATTTGGCGCAAAGCTGAAGATCACTTCAGGACTCACTCCATATACCGCTGCAACCATTGCCAACGTTTCGCCGGGGGCAATCGCGTGCAGCACGCCTGAGATCCGTGGGATCCGCAGCACCTGCCCCTCGAGTAATGCATCTCCCTGTTCAAGCTGATTAACCCAGATCAGTGATTCGAGTGAGATGGTATAGCGTGCTGCAATAGCACCGAGCGTTTCGCCATCGGCAAGGCTATGCTGAGCCTGAAAGAGTTCAGGTGGAACAATTGGTTCACGCAAAAGAGGCGCTAGCGCAGGAGGATTTTGCGTCTCGGCAGCAACGATCCGGAGAGGGAGCGGAGCAATTGCAAGGAGTAACTGCTGATCAAGGATGCTGTGCGAAGAAGCCCCTAGAGGTGAGCTAGGCGCTTGCCTGGGCAAGCTAATCAAACGATCACTCACAATGGCTAACAGAACGAGGATCAGAAGCCCTAGATGGCTCACTATCCGTCGCAGTTCAGCCAATTTGCCCCATGGGGGTTCTACGCGAGGATTTGTGGCGGGAAGCGCCGATTCGCTAGGCAGGTGCTCTTGCTGAAAAGCTGCGCGCGCACGCATCGCTCGCATACGCCAACGACTGCTATGCATAGCGAATAAGCCACGTATGAATGCGTCAAATATCATTACTTCGGAACGACTAACGTCCGTACCTTCATCACGCTCATTAACGATCTTGCTTATGTCGATGCGGAAACAGGGGCTATATACGGCACAGAGCATACTAGCATGGCCGCCTTTTGTCAACGTCTGCATTACTACAGCGCCCCTACGGCCTATGCTGAGTCAGAAGGTATGTGCTGCCCAATACGTCAGAAAATGCCGGGTCTATTCCTGTCAGATAGGGGCGCCGGCATAGAGCGATTGGCACCCTACTTTATGGTCCAGGTGGTTCGCGAATCGGACGTAACCTTGACGCAACCTTCTGCATCGTGCTAAGATAGACGATAGATGTAGTTATACCAACTGCCCTCTGTAAATCATGTCGCAACAGGCGCATGCTTCACACGCTCCACGAAAGGTCGGCAGATGATCCGTGTACTTGTTGATAGTATCCGTGTCAGCCTCCTGACGCAACATCGCGTCGTTGTGCTCCGTGAAACGGATAGTAAACGCTATCTGCCAATCTGGATTGGCCCTTTTGAGGCAGATGCTATTGCGATGGCAATCCAGGGCCACGAACCTCAGCGCCCGATGACCCATGATCTGCTTAAGACACTCATTGGTGAAATGGGCGGGCATATTCAGCATATTTTTGTCAATGACATCCAGGACAATACCTTTTTTGCCCGGATCGTTGTTGACCGCAGTGGCCAACTCGTCGAAATCGATGCGCGCCCGAGTGATGCAATCGCTCTGGCGGTGCGCACCGAAGCGCCGATTTTTGTTGAGCCGCGGGTTCTTGAGCAAGCTGGGGTCTATTTCGATGAAGATGAACAGGTCGTTCCACAAGAATCGGTGACCGGCGAACCCGATTTAGAAGGCGAGCCTGAATCGAACGATGAGTCGCTCTCAATTTTTCGCGATTTTATCAAGACGCTGGATCTTGATAATCCCGAAAAGGGCGGTGGGGCTGAGAACTCCTAACCAGGATTTTTCCATATAAGAAGGCCGCAGCACTTAGTGCGCTGCGGCCTTTTTGTTGTACGCGCAACTCTAGTCGTAGATCCGTGCCGCATACTGGCGGATTCGATCTCCATAAACCGCTTGCTGGGGCAGCGTAGCTCGACAGAATGTTCAAAGCTCATAAATGTGGATAACTGGCGGTTATTTGTGGATAACTACTAGGCTTTGTGGATAAGTACACCGTTTATGTGTGGAAGATCTGTGCATCACGCGCGAACGATTTGCCTGAACCTTCCGCACTGTGGGTACTGTGGATAGTTGTCCACCATGAATCCCCCGGGGCTTAAGCTCGTTCTGATGCCTAACTTCTTGGTCTATCCACACCGTCCACAACACTACTAGTGTTGCGGGATCTCTCTTACTTTTATTCACATGATCATGATGATTCATGATTGTGATCCCATTTGATCGATCGCTCCATCCGCTACTCAACAGCACCGAACGCTCTTGCAGGACTGGCAGCATCGGGTATAATGTTGGGCGTGGCACGAAAGAACGGCAGATACTTGCGGAACCCCGCCAGGGCCGAAAGGCAGCAACGGTACGTGAGTTCCTCTGGGTGTTCGGACGTGCCACTTCCTTATTTCCGGGCCCCTGCTTCTTGTCCCGCGCTCATACGGGATCGCGTAGCTTCATCTAACTGGGTTGGGCCAAAACCGTGGGGCAGCAACTCCTGTGGGGTCATTACCCGCTGATCGCCGTGCATGTTTAGCAGGAGCACCTGGCAATGCGGCGCAAGTTCGAAGAGAACTTGGCGACAGCCGCCACACGGGCTGGCAACGGCATCAGTAGGGGTAACTACAGCAATAGCCGTGATTGAGCGCTCTCCGGCCGCGTAGGCGCTGTACAGGGCCACCCGCTCGGCACACACGCCGAGCGAGTAGGCTGCATTCTCAATATTCCCCCCCTGAAAAATGCGCCCTGAGGCCGTCAACACTGCCGCGCCGACAGCAAATTGCGAGTAGGGCGCGTAGGCCAATCCGCGTGCCTCAATGGCAGCCTCGGCCAGCATGGTCAAATCAGGTTGCGCCATGGAGATCTCCCTGTGTTGGTACTGGTCTTGGCTGTGCCTGTTCATCGTGTTCCGCTTGGCGCAAAATCCGTAGCTTGTGCGCCCGCACGCCTTTGACCGATAGGACCGTCATTTGGACTGTACCGAATTCAAGTTCGTCGCCTGTGCGGGGGACGCGTCCCAGATGTTCATAGACTAGGCCGCCAATGCGGTCGGCGGTTTCAGAGCTAAGTGTGCTGCCGATTGCGGCGTTGACATCGTCAATCGGTAGTCGCGCATCGACAATTACTTCGTGAGTGCCTAGCGCCTGCAGCACCGGATCTTCGCGATCATATTCGTCCTGGATCTCGCCGACGATCTGTTCAATGAGATCCTCAATGGTTGCCATGCCGGCTGTTCCACCATATTCATCCACAATCAAGGCCATATGCACACGGCGTTGTTGCAGGTCGGCGAGGAGGGTGCTAACCTCAAGCGTTTCGGGGACAAAATAGGCTGGCCGAAGCAAACTGCGTAGGGTGGGCAGCGGGGTGGCTGCGCGCAAGGTTGGGATCAGATCTTTTGCATACAAAATACCGACGATGCGATCTAGGGTTTCTTCATAAACTGGGATCCGCGAGTGGCCGCGCGCGACAATCAGGTCGAGCGCTTCGTCGAGGGCTACGTCTACTTCTAACGCATTGATGTCAACCCGCGGCACCATGATTTCGCGGACAAGTGTGTCGCCAAAGGCGATCACACCTTCGATCATAGCCCGCTCTTCCTGCTCGATCTGCCCCTCGGCTTCGCCAATGTTGACCATATGGCGCAGTTCTTCCGTCGTGACAAGCGGCGTAGTTGGGGTGCGCCCAGCGCTGAGCCATCCGGTAATTGGCCGGATAAGCACATTCAAAAGCGCTGTGACCGGCCCGAGCAGCCGTGCGGCAACCTCCAGCGGGCCGCTGACAAAGGCAACGGTTCGTTCGGGGTTACGAATGGCCAGCGCTTTGGGGAGTGCTTCACCGAATATGAGTACGGCAAGTAACAATCCGCTTAGCCGAAGCGCCTGCATGCCAAAAGGGGCGTTAGGATCAAGCGTCAGCGTCAGCCATGCTGCGACGATGATTGCTGTCGCATAGAGGAAGATCGTCGTCGTTTTGAGGCGATAGGGATCGTTAATCAGGAGGGCAGTCGCACGCTTACTACGCGAACCTGAGGAGGTACGTAACAGCGCAAGACGATGACGAGAAATTGCAGTAAAGGCGGCATCGGCTGCTGAGGTTAGTGCCAGTATTGCAAGGCACAAGCCAATCCCCAGCAGCAACAGACTAGGTCCAGGGTCGTCCACGGGTACTCACTCCTTATCTAAAAATGAGGCAAACAATGCACTCAGCGAGAGGTCTTTATGAATGCGCATAATCGCTTCGGCGAAAAGCGGGGCCACGCTGATCGCATGCACCCGTGCGTCAGCGGAATCGCTGGCTTGCGGGATCGTATTAGTGACGATTGTTTCCACCAGGCTGGATTTCCTGATATTGGCCAATGCGTCGCCGGCGAAGACCCCGTGGGTCGCGCAGGCGTACACCTTGCGCGCTCCACGGTCGAGCAGGGCGTGCGCTGCTTCTACCAGCGTTCCGCCCGTTGAGATCATGTCGTCGACGATGATTGCGGTTTTATCTTCGACTTCGCCGACCATTTCGAGCACTTCGGCAATATCGGGCTCGGGGCGTTGCTTCGCGATAATCGCCAGGCCGGCGCCAATCCGTTCGCGGAAGCGATTCGCCCGGCCTACGCCGCCGGCGTCAGGCGAGACGACAACCGGATTGGGCAGGTTTAAATCGCGCACATAGTCGGCCAGGATCGGCCCGGCCTGGAGGTGATCAACCGGAATATCGAAGAAGCCTTCGATTGCCGGAGCGTGGAGATCCATTGTTAGCACGCGATCAGCGCCGGCGGTGCGGATCAGGTTCGCGACAAGCTTAGCGGAGATCGGCTCGCGGCCGCTCGTCTTCTTCTCCTGCTTGGCATACCCGTAGTACGGGATCACTGCCGTGACGCGGGCGGCCGACGCACGGCGCAGGCCGTCGATCAATAACAGCAGCTCCATCAGATGGTGATCCACCGGACTGCACGTCGGCTGGATCACAAAAACATCACAGCCACGTACATTGTCGTGCAGTTTGATCCGCGTCTCGCCGTTCTGGAACGTCCCCACCAGCGCGCGCCCCAGGTTCATTCGCAGTGAGGTGGCGATCTCCTGCGCCAGAGTCGGGTTGGCATTGCCGCTGAAGAGGAGCAGACGTCCATCCATGGTTCAGGTTCTCCGCTTTCACGTCAAAAAAGCAGTGAAGCACGGCTTCACTGCGTCGCTATCGGGCTGGGCCCATGTGGGCTTGATGAATTCACATGTGTTGCGGTGCTGCCCATATCTAGGCGAGAGCACGATCACATTGATCAAATAAATGGCTGCCGGGCCAGGACTCGAACCTGGACAGACGGATTCAAAGTCCGTCGTGCTGCCATTACACAACCCGGCAACGCCACGAGCATTATAACATATCGGTGCCGCTGGTGGAGATGGTATAATTTGTTACGTAGAGTGTCGGCGGATTAACTGGAAGGTTTGCGCCGACGTGTAGCGAAGCAGTCTGCCAGGGTTCGCGGATATACTACCCAAGGGCGCCGGCATGAGCTGAGTGAAACGTGCGCAGTGCAGCCTGGCTCCTGAACCCCTGGCTTATCCTGGAGTTATATTGTGCCCAGTTGGAACGACCTTGGGCCCGCCTTTCAAACCCTGCGCGAACTTGATGTTGCGGCGCTCCGTGAAGACGCCGAGCGCTCGTTGCTGATCGCCTGTGTCGGCGATGGCGTACTTTTTGAGCGGGTAGCGCTGCTGTTGCGCACAAGCGAAGGGCGGCGGTATGGCTCCGAAGGCCTCGATCCGTTGCTATTCACCACGCTCGCCGCATCGGCTGAAGAGTTGCGCAATGCCGACATGCTGCTGGTGCTGCTCGATGCACGTAACTCCCTGCATCGCAACGATGTCGCCGCCTTGAATCGCCTAGCTGATCTTGGCCTGCCGATGGTGATTGTGCTCGGATACGCTGAACTGCCGCCTGATCTTGGCGCGGCGCGCCCCGCCTTTGCTTATGCCCGCATTGTGACCCTGCCTGATCTTGATGCTCCCGATGCGGCGCTGCGTCTGGCGGAGGCGGTTATCGAACGTTTACCGGGCGATCGGCAACTAGCTGCAGGGCGGCGCTTGCCCGGCCTGCGCACGGTGATTACCCGTGAACTGATCAACAGTACCTCGTTCTCCAATGCCTCGTATGCGCTGGCTTCCGCCATCCCTGAGCAGATCCCGATCTTGAGCGTGCCCTTCGCTGTTGCCGATATCCTGGTGCTCACGAAGAATCAGGCGCTGCTGGTATACAAATTGGCCCTCGCCCACGGCGCTCCACCCGAGTTTCAGGCGCGCATCCGTGAGGTATTGCCTGTGATTGGCGGTGCTTATCTCTGGCGCCAGATTGCGCGTACCCTCGTCGGGTTGGTGCCAATCTGGGGGATTGTCCCGAAAGTGGCGATCGCATATGCCGGTACGTACGCTACCGGTGTGGCGGCCTGGCGCTGGTTTGCCGATGGCGAATTGGTCTCGGCGGTACGGATGCGCCAGATTGCCGAAGAGGCGCTGCAGGTTGGCCGTGAGCGTGCTCAGGCGATGATCGCTACGGCCCAGGCCAATGGTGAGTTGAACCAGAACCGCTTGCAACGCACCTTCGCTCAGTTGCGCGAGCGGATGCCTTGGCGTAAGCCCAGCCAACTACCACCCGCTGATGATCCGATGCAGCGTAAATCGTAGGTCCAGCCACGTTGCCGTCGTTCGCTCGTGTCGCGGCGCACTATTGGGCAGGCGCCGATCTGGCTTTCGTCGGCAATTGGCCTCCTGAAACCTTTTCGTAGGAGTTTCCTTCTTTATGGAGCGCTTTGTGATTGAGGGCGGCCATCGCCTGACCGGGGCGATTCGGCCCGCAGGCAACAAAAATGCCGCTTTGCCGCTGCTGGCCGCCGCCCTGCTGACCGATCAGCCGGTGATCTTGCGCAACGTTCCCGATATTGGCGATGTGCGCACAAAATTGAACTTGTTAACTGGTTTCGGCATTACGGTTACCCGCCCTGAAGCGCATACGGTAGTCTTACACGCCCCCCCAACATTTACCGGCGATCCTGATCCGGCGCTGTGTAAGCGCATTCGCACCTCGCCATTGCTTGCTGCTCCGCTCCTGGCGCGGCGGGGCCATGTGACGTTACCGCGTCCCGGCGGCGATGCAATCGGGCGCCGTCGCCTCGATACCCACTTTCTGGCGCTGCGTGCGCTTGGCGTAGCTGTTGAAGTGACGCCGCTGAGCTATGTGCTGCGCACCGATGGGTTACGCGGCACTGATCTGTTCCTCGATGAGATGAGCGTTACCGGCACCGAGCAGGCTATTCTTGGGGCTGTTTGCGCCGTCGGTGTGACGACGATTGGGAATGCGGCTTCCGAGCCGCACGTCCAGGATCTCTGTCGCTGCCTCAATCAGATGGGCGCCCAGATCAATGGGATCGGCACCAATCTGCTTGAAATCACTGGCGTGCCGCGCCTCGGCGGCGCCGAGTTTACCATCGGCCCCGATTTTATGGAGGTTGGCTCGCTGATCGGCCTTGCCGCCGTCACGCGTAGCGAGATCCGCATTCTCGGCGCGCGCCCGCGTGAACATCGCATGACCCGAATTGCCTTTGGGCGTTTGGGCGTGACCTGGCGCGACGAAGGCGATGACATCGTTGTGCCTGGTGATCAGGAGTTACAGGTACAGGCCGATATGCACGGCGCAATTCCAAAGATCGATTCGGCGCCCTGGCCCGGCTTTAACCCCGATCTGATCAGTACAGCCCTGGTCGTAGCTACGCAAGCGCGTGGCACAGTGCTGATCCACGAGAAAATGTTTGAGAGTCGGCTCTTTTTTGCCGATCGCCTGATTGGCATGGGCGCCCAGATCGTGCTCTGTGATCCGCATCGCGCTGTTGTGGTCGGGCCGGCGCAACTCTATGGCGAACCCGAGGGCCTGCCTAGCCCGGATATTCGCGCCGGCATGGCGCTCGTAACGGCTGCGTTGTGCGCGCGCGGTCGGAGTGTGATCTATAACATCAGCCAGATTGATCGCGGCTATGAACGGATCGAAACCCGTTTGGCCGCCCTCGGCGCTCGGATCGAGCGTGTCGATGGGTAGAGCGCATGCAGCGTACGGAAATGATCGCCTGAGATCTGGCCGGTCTGCGGGGCGCCTCCCGACTTCATGAATTGAAACATACATGCTATACTGTAGGCCAAACCTCCTGCGGCGCATGCAGAAGTGGAAGCGGTAATGAGTACACCACGGGTGGGGCAACGCGCAGAACGGCGCAATGCCGGCGACGGCAACCACGAACTGCGCAACTATAAAGTGAACGAGCGGCTCGGTCAGGAGGAGCTGTCTACGGTCTACCGTGCGCGCCATCTGACCCTGGATCGGCCGGTTCACTTGCACATCTTGCGCCGCCACGACTGGATCTCGGTGAGCCGCTTCCAGTTGGCCGGGCGTCTGGCTGCGCGCCTGAGCCACCCCAATCTGTTGCCTGTGATCGACGCCGGCCATGATGATCGTTATGGCGATTATCTGGTTACGCCGCAGATCGAGGCCCATCCGCTCAGCGCAATGCTTGCCGAAGGCACGGTGGATGCGGTTGCGACCACCCGAATTGTGACCCAGATCGCCGCTGTGCTCGATTATTTGCACACGGCCGAGGTGTTTCACCGCGATGTGCAGCCGATGAATATTCTGGTCAATCCGCAGGGGGTGGCCTACCTCACTAACCTGAGCTTGGCGGCTAGCCCCGATACACCGGATCTCAGCAGCATCGACGAAGCCGATTATCTCACGCCCTATTCGGCTCCCGAGCAACGGCTCGCCCAGGGTGAAGCCGGCGCCGCTCTCGATATCTACAGCCTTGGCGCGGTTACCTATCATATGCTTAGTGGGCAGGTGCCGCCGGCGCCGGGCGTTGATCTGCCCAGTCTGGCGCTGAGTGAACCCGGCCTGGCTCCCGCCGATCGGGTGGTGCGACGCATGCTGGCGCCGCAGCCCGGCGCCCGTTTTCCCACTGCCGCCGCCGCCGCCGCCGCTTTGCGGCAATCCTTGCGCACCCAGATCGATCATGCAACCGAGGACATGGAGGAATCGCGTTGGGAGGCGAGCGCCGAGTGGTTGGAGAACCCGCTCGAAACTGTGTTGGGCGCCGAGTTGAATGCCCAGTTCAGCGAATTTGTCACCACGACGCGCAAACGCGCTGATGATCTGCATCGCCGCGACGTGATCCGCCGCCAGCTAAATCGCTGGAGCCGCGATGGCTTCTTCCGTCGCCGCGCCCTGGGCCAGTTGATCCAGCCCGAACAGATTGTCAGTTACAACATTTATTTCTACGAACTGCGTACTGTTTTCGAAACGCGCACGGCGCCCACAGCTCGCATCCGAGCGGCTAAAACTGATGATCGCAGCCAGATGCATGCGGCCCCCGATCTCTGGGAGTTGCCCGTACCTGCGGAAGATCTCTTTACAACAGTTCGCACGCAAGAGCTGTCAATACCTGGCTCATTGCGCGTCTTTACCTGTACTGAGTGTAGTGGTGGTGCGCAGATCCCATGTGTTGTGTGTAAAGGCGTAGGAACGGTTGAGCGCCCGCGTAAGGTGAGTAACCCGAATGGTGAGCAAACCACCGAGCCGATCACCGTGGCCTGTGCAACCTGCCGTGGGTATGGTAAACGGGAGTGTGTGAAGTGTCAGGGCGCGGGGAATCTGGCTGAAGAGCAAGTTTTCACCTGGTCGCGGCGAGCAAAGCTATTCGCCAACACCGATGATATTGAAGATCTGCCGGAGTTGGCGATCAGGCAGCGCTTAGAGGCGGTTTTTGAAGGGCCGATCGATCCGCTGGACGGGCGCTGGCACAGCGTTGCACCGCTCGCCGAGTTGTTGCGCGCCGCCATCGACGAGGCCAGCGCCGATACACGTCTGCTTGCCGCTGAACTGAAGATCCAGGGCGCACCGATCACCGAGGTGGATCTGTTGCTCGACGAGAAGCCGCAACGGATTTATATCGTCGGCCACGATAATGAACTGATCGGCGATTGGGCGCTCCTGAATACCGAACGGCTCGTCCTAGCCGGGGTGGCGGTGCTACTCGCGCTGGTGGTGATCGTCGCGGTGGCCTTCGCGCTGTTGGGGTAAGCGCTGAACCCCGAAACGCCTCATCCCCCCAGCCCCCTTCTCCCTCCAGGGGAGAAGGGGAGCCGCAGAATGGCATCCTGATGATGTCGGAAGCCCCTCTCCCGCTCAGGGAGAGGGGTTTGGGGTGAGGGCTGGCGTCTGTGAACGACTGTAACGTCATTCGTAAGCCCCCCGTCCTCTTGTCCGCTGTCAGCCTGCCTGCCGCAGCGTGAGCATAAAGCGGCTGCCTCGCCCAGGGGTGCTTTCTACGGCAACATTACCGCCCATCGCGCGCACGAGTTCCTGCACCAGCGCTAAGCCCAGGCCGGCGCCGCCTGTCTCGCGCGCGCGTGAGCTGTCACCCCGATAGAAACGCTCGAAAATCAGTCCCAAATCTTCAGGAGCGATGCCCACCCCTGGATCAGCAACGCTAATCCGCACCATCGCGTCTTCGGTCGGTTCGGCCTCCAGCACAATGATTCCACCCGGCGGCGTGTGGCGGAGCGCATTTTGCACCAGATTGCGCAGCACCTGTTCAAGCCGGATCGGATCGGCAATCACCTCTGGGAGATCGGGCGGCACCCGGCTGAGCAGCGCGATCTCGCGTTCGCGCTCAGCCAGCGGGGCTAATGTGCCCACCAGTTGATCAAGCAACGCACCGGCAGCTACCGGCGTCAGTTCAAGCGGTAACTGGCGGGCTTCGGCGCGTGCCAGGGTGAAAAGTTCATCGACCATGCCGGTCAGGCGCTGGATCTCACTTTGGATCACGTGCATGTCGTGGGCGGGTAATTTTGCGCCATGATCTTGTTCAAGCACTTCCAGGTAGCCGCGCAAGGTTGCCAGTGGATTGCGCAGTTCGTGGCTGACGTCCGCGACGAGGCGCTGATTCGCCCGCAACAGATCTTCGGCGCGCGCTGCCGTTTCTGCCAGGGCGCGCTCACGTTCCGCCAACTGTTCAGCCATGGTGTTGAAGTTGGCGCTCAAGTGGCCAATCTCGTCGGCAGTATCGACCGGAATGCGCGCCTCCAGATCACCGGATGCAATGCTGCTTGCAGCGCTGGTGAGCCGTTCCAGCCGCCGCGATAACCCGCCTGCGAGTAGGTAGCCCACCCCTAATCCAACTGGCGCCAGAAGCACTACCAGAAAGATGGTCAAATTGAAGAGAATACTCGCTCCAACTAGGGTTACCCGCACCACCCGACC
>JBBRUG010000011.1:0-37585 GCA_038247995.1 Chloroflexales bacterium
GCTACGATGGGGGTGAGGGCTGCTCGCAGGTGGAGGGTTTTTGCCGTTGCCCGCACCCCCAACCCCCTTCGGCTACGCTCAGAGCAGGCCGCTCCCAGAGCGGGAGCGGGGCTTCCGACAGCAACAGGACGCCGAATCTGCGGCGGCTCCCCCTGCTCCTCTTGAGGGAGCAGGGGGCTGGGGGGATGCGGGGAATAGCGCATTGGGACGCGATCCTGTAAAAACCCTACACCTGAGAGGAGGGGCAGGGGGGTGAGGGTGTTTGGGTGCCTGCCGCTGACTTTGCAACAGCCCTGGGCTCAGAAGATTACCTTGCACTGACAGGTATTCCCTCGCAGAACAAGCAGAGTATGCCTGTGATCAATTCCCGTTCACCTCTGCTAGACTACAAACCATATGCGATCCGCCTCGTGAAAGTAAACTCCCATGTCTGTCAAGTCAAATACGTATCGCACAAATGGTCACGCCGAACAGTCGGCTGAATTGCCTGCAACCATGCATAGGGGCGCTACGATGCTGCCCAATGGCGTGGCGACGCCGGGAGCACACGAGGCTACGTCGCGTGACGCTAGAGGAGTGAGCCGCAGCGAAGCGGATTCCGTGCTGGCCCTGGTGGCGCACGAACTGCGCACGCCGCTTACGGTCTTACTTGGGCAGGCCCAATTGCTGCAACGCCGGCTGGCTGGCCGGGCAGATACGCTGTCCGGCGATCAGAAAACGGCTGATGTCCTTGTTGAACAGACCCATCGGCTCAGGGCACTGATCGATACATTACTTGACGTTACCCAGTTCGAACACGGCCAACTACGCGTCATTCCAATGCCGCTCGACTTTGGCGCTCTGGTGCGCCGGATCGTGGAGGAACTCCAACCAGCGCTGCATTTCCATACCCTGCGTCTCTACATGGAGCCGGGGCAATTCTGGGTTGCGGGCGATGCGCTCCGGCTGGAGCAAGTGCTCCAAAATCTGCTCCAGAACGCCGTCAAATATAGCCCGCCGGATGGCATCATTACCGTCCAGATGGCGCCGTATGGTGATCAGGTGCGGGTCGCTGTAAGCGACAATGGGATCGGCATTGCGGCGAGTGTTCGGCCTTTGCTCTTCCAACGTTTTACTCGGGCTGATCCGATCGAAGGGCGACCCGTGGCCGGGCTTGGCCTGGGTCTTTATCTTTGCAAGGCGCTCATGGATCTCCATGGCGGCAGCATCCAGGTCGAGAGTGTCGAAGAAATGGGCAGTACCTTTATCCTGCTCCTGCCGAAGTTGGTGCGCGGATGAGCCAACGCGCACATAATACCGATCATCTGCCCCATGCGTCGCTGCCCGACACAGTGTTGATCGAACGGATCGCGGCGCGTGATCGTACGGCGCTTGGTTTGCTCTACGATCGTTATGCCGCCCTGCTCTATACATTGGCGCTGCGTATTACCGGTTCACAAGCGTCGGCTGAAGTTGTCGTTGAAGAGGTGTTTGGCCTGTGTTGGGAGGCAGGCAAGGGTTTTTTGCAGAGTAGTCCTTCGGCCACGCTCATTGCCGTCACCCGGCAATATGCGCGCAAGGTGGTTGGCGCTGCGGGCGCTCATGCCGCGCGTGACGCCATCCGCGCCGAACCTTTCGTGCCGGGCCTGCACCATGAGCTTGCCCTCGATAATGCCGCGATTATCCGGCTGCGCGCGACGTTGACTGCCTTACCCGCCGAGCAGCGTGACGTGATTGAGTTAAGCTATTATGCCGGTCTGCGCCAGCATGAGATCGCCGAACACTTGGTGTTGCCCAAACCGAGCGTTGTACGCGCATTACGATTAGGTCTTCAGGCTCTGGCCACCTGTTTTACCCATGCGGTTAACCTGCCTGCAACAGGTGTTTCTGGATCTTCCCCAGCGCATTCCTCGGTAGTCCATCAACATAACGAATAACCCGTGGCAGCTTATAGGCCGCCAACCGCTCGCGGCAGAAGGCGCTGAGTGCGGCATCGGCATGGTCGGGCGTCAGATCGGCCGCTGAGCGTAACACCACTGCCGCAGCCACCCGCTCGCCCAGGTCGGCGTCGGCCATGCCATACACGGCGCACTCGGCGACGTTGGGATGTTGGAGCAACACTTCCTCGACTTCACGCGGGTAGACGTTATAGCCCCCGCTGATGATCAACTCCTTGGCCCGCCCCGTGATCGTGAAATAGCCGTCAGGAGCGCGCTGCCCCAGGTCGCCGGTGCTAAACCAGCCATCGGCGTGGAACACCTCAGCCGTTGCCGCCGGGTTCTGCCAGTAGCCCGCACAGACATGCGGCCCGCGCACCTCGACCTCGCCAATCTTCCCATCCGGCAGCGGCTCACGCGTGCGCACCGCAACGATGCGTGCTGCTTGCCCCGGAAACGGTATACCCACACTGCCCGGCCGCCGCTCGCCGTCGTAGGGGTTGGTCAAGTTCATTACCGTTTCGGTCATCCCATAGCGCTCCAGGATCGGCTGGCCAAACAGCGCCTGGAAATCGGCGAAGGTCTGTGGGGTCAGCGGCGCGGAGCCGGACACGAACAAGCGTACCGAGGAACCAGGGAACTGTGGAACTGAAGAACCAGGAACCAAAGGAACAGTTGGTTCTCCGGTTCTCTGGTTCTCCGGTTCTCTGGTTCTCGCCCGCGCCTCCGCAATCAGCCGCGTATACATCGTCGGCACGCCGAAAAACATGCTCACTGTGCCGCTATGGAGCGTCGCCAACACTTCATCAGCCGCAAAACGCGGCCGCAGATCGAGGCTGGCGCCGCTGAGCAGCGTGCCGTGGACGCCCACCCCCAAACCGTGGATATGAAAGAGCGGCAGCACCAGCAGCAGCCGATCAGCGTTTGTCCACGCCCAGGCCGCAGTAACTGCGCTGCTGTTCGCCGTCAGGCTGGCGTGCGTGTGCATTGCGCCCTTGGCCCGCCCGGTGGTGCCGGAGGTATAGGCGAGCAGGGCTAATTCCGTCGGCGCGGGCGGCATGAGCGTGCGATAGTCGGCTGGCGGCGGGTTGGCGGCAGCATCAATGGCTACATTGCATCCGGCCTGCGCCAGATGTTCGCGTCCCGCCGCATCGGTAACCACCAGGCGCGCCGCCGAATCAGCCAGAATGTGCTGCAACTCGCTCGCCCGATACTGCGTGTTGATCAGCACCACCGCCGCGCCGGCGAGTTGGGCGCCCAGGTAGGCGGCCAGAAACGTCGGGCTGTTCGGCAAGTACAACCCGACCCGATCGCCCCGCGCCACGCCCTGCTGCTGATAGTGCTGCGCCCACCCGATGCTCTGCGCTGCCAGTTCTGCATAGCTGATCGGCGTGCCCTGCCAGATCACGCAGGGTGCGTCCGGGGTCTGGGCGGCGTGGGCCAGGAGGGCGGCTGGAATGGTCGGAAATACCGTACCCATAGGTTCATTCCTGAGGTTATGCTGCAGTATCATGCAGTGCGTAATAGCACGATGCTACAATTAAGCGGTATAAAATGGCATAGCGACAACGAAGTAGGAGATCATGCTTCAGCAAATCTTTACCGTTAACCATAATGATCCCGACAGCGAGCGCCGCGGGCGGACGATGATCACCGTTGCTCTGGCACTGGTGGTGATTATGTTGATCGCTCTTCCAGTCGTATTCACCCGCGATCTTGCGGATCGGGTGAGTTCATTGACCACGCTCTTGTTTGGCTTGGGCATTGTGGTGGGCACAATCGCTCTGGCGCGCTTCGGCCACGTCGCTGCTGCGGGATGGGGCCTGGTGATCACGACCGGCCTCGCAGTGATCATGCCGTCGATTGTGCGCGGTGATATTTCCTCTTCGTTGCTGTACCTGATCGTTCCCGTGCTAATTGCCGGCGTTGTGCTGAAGCCTTGGCAGATCTGGGTTGCGCTTGGATTTGCGTATATGTTGCTGGCCATCGATCTAAGCCTATTGCCGGCTGAGTTGGTCACTGAACCCAGTGCCTTCATTCTGCTGTCGAACACGGTGCTGATTTTATTTATTGCCAGCCTGATCACATTTATCAGCTCACGGATTGCCGCCGGGGCGTTTGTCGCCGCCCGCCAATCGCGCGTGGCTGCTGATGATGCTTCGCATCAGCTTGCCGAACTCAATGTCAATCTGGAAGATCAGGTTCGTATTCGCACCCAGGAGTTGAGCCAGGCGCTGGCCGAAGTTGAAATCCGCGCCGTGGAACGCCAACACCTGCTCGAAGAGATCGAAGGCCAGCGCAGTACCATCCGTGAGATGAGCGTGCCAATCCTCCCCGTTCGCGCCGGGACGCTGGTGCTGCCACTGGTTGGCGCGCTCGATAGCGAGCGGCTGAACGATCTCCAGACGCAGGCCCTGGAGGCCTTGGAGCGCTCACGGGCGCACACGTTGTTGCTCGACGTGACGGGTGTGCCGATTGTTGACACGTATGTGGCGCGGGGAATCTTGCGGACGGTACAGGCGGCGCGCTTGCTGGGCGCCGATGCGGTACTAATCGGCGTGCGCCCGGAAGTGGCGCAGGCGCTGGTCACGCTCGGGGTCGATCTTGGCGATGTACACACGGCTGCCGATCTGGAAAGTGCGCTCGCAAGGCCCCGGCGCTAAAAAGAAACCAAAAACGGCGGGTCGAGCATTGCTCGGCCCGCCGTTTTT
Organism: Chloroflexales bacterium; assembly: GCA_038247995.1. Classification (GTDB taxonomy): domain Bacteria; phylum Chloroflexota; class Chloroflexia; order Chloroflexales; family Chloroflexaceae; genus JBBRUG01. The sequence continues at coordinate 4,628 of JBBRUG010000011.1, forward strand.
TAGTGCGCTTACTTGTCGCGGCGGGCTTCGCCAATGGCCGCTTGTGCCGCCGACAGCCGCGCGATCGGCACCCGGTAGGGCGAACAACTCACGTAGTTCAGGCCTACGCTATGGAAGAAGGCTACCGATGCCGGGTCGCCGCCATGCTCGCCGCAGATGCCGACTTTGAGATCGGGGCGCGTCTCGCGGCCGCGAGTGGTGCCGATCCGCACGAGTTCGCCGACGCCGCGCTGGTCGATCGTCTGGAATGGGTCGTCGGTCAGGATCTTGCGCTCGACATAAAGCGGCAGGAAACGCCCGGCGTCGTCCCGCGAGAGGCCGAGCGCGGTCTGCGTGAGGTCGTTCGTGCCGAAGCTGAAGAACTCGGCCGTGGTGGCGATCTCATCGGCGGTGAGCGCTGCCCGCGGCAGTTCGATCATCGTACCGACCAGATACTTCACCTTCACACCCGTTTCGGCTTCCACATCGGCAGCCGCCTTGCGCACAATCTGCTCTTGCGGATTGAACTCGCTGATGTAGCCGACGAGCGGGATCATCACCTCTGGATGCACCTCGATCCCTTCCTTCTGCAGTTTCGCCGCAGCGTGGAAGATCGCCCGCGCCTGCATCTCGGTAATTTCGGGATAGATAATGCCCAGGCGGCAACCGCGGAACCCGAGCATTGGGTTGGTCTCGCGCAGGCTCTCGACCCGCGCCTTCACCTTCTCGCTTGAGACGCCGAGTTTGGCGGCGAGGGCGTCCATCTCTTCGGCATCGTGAGGGAGGAACTCGTGCAGCGGCGGGTCGAGGGTGCGGATCGTCACCGGCAAACCGGCCATCGCGCGGAAGATACCCTCGAAGTCGGCCTGCTGGAGCGGCTCGATCTTGGCCAGCGCAGCGCGGCGCTCTTCTTCGGTTTCGGCGATGATCATCTCGCGCACGGAGTCGATGCGATCGCCCTCGAAGAACATATGCTCGGTGCGGCAGAGCCCAATGCCCTCGGCGCCAAAGCTGCGCGCCACTGCGGCGTCGTGCGGGGTGTCGGCATTGGCGCGCACACCCAACTGGCGGAACTCATCGGCCCATTGCATCAGTGTGGCAAAGTCGTCCGACAATTCAGGTTGCACCGTCGGCAGGCGCCCGGCGAAGACCTCGCCTGTGCCGCCGTCAAGCGTTACCCAATCGCCCTTTTTAACTGTTGTGCCATTCACGTGGACGGCCTGCTCGGCGTAGCTCACGCGCAGGTCACCGGCGCCGGCCACGCAGGGCTTGCCCATGCCACGGGCTACTACAGCGGCGTGCGAGTTTGAAATCAGCACTGGCGTCATCCGGCTGGAGAAGACGATATAGTTCTTGTCCAGGTCGTCGCTGGCGTCAACCTCGAAGTTATAGACGAGCGCAGGTTGAGCGGCGCCTGCCGAGCGAACGCGGTAGGAACGCAGCGGTGCATCGAGCAATGCTTCAACCTCGCGAGCCAGGTTGCCGACGCAAAGCGGCAGAATATCGTGGCGGATCTTCTCAACGCCAAACATAACGTTGCGTTTGACGCCCTCGCGCACGCGGCCCATATAGTTCACCACGTCTTGCACATCGGCGAACATAGCGCGCATACTCAGACATTGCGACTCATAACGTCGGGGCGGGATCTCAGCGCGAATGCGGTGAGTGAAGGCTAAAATCTCCTCAACCTGTTCACTGATTTGTAGGAGATAGTTCTCGCGGTTGTTCACAATCTGCGGCATGATCCCCAGGCGCAAACAGGCGAGTGCCAGACCATCGAGCAGATCGCGCTTTGCGTGCGACATACTGATCTGCAAGCGTACCATGCTCGATTCTTCAGCGTAGGTTCCATCACCATCGACGAAGCCGGCCAGGAAGTGCAGCAGCGCTGTCCGATCAAGCGAAAGCACCCAACTGTCCAGGTTGGCGCGGATTTCGGCGAGACGAGCGGCCGGCTCACGGCGGAAGCTGATCCGATCCTCCACGCTGCCCTGAATCGTACGGCCCCTGAGCGTCGCCACAGTTTCGCGTTCACGCACATAGCTGAAGGGCACGCCAAAGGCCTGCTCGAAGCTCTGTTCCACGGCGGCGATAAAGTCGGCCTTTGCCGGGGTGGGCTTCTGCACAAAGGTTACCGCACCCTTGGTGCTGCGCAGATTGATATAACCATCAGAGAAGATTGCGCCCGCTACATAGGCTAGCGCGGTCGGTGTCGGCGTTTCAGCGAGGGCTGGATGCTGATCGACTACGGTCAGGAAGTCCTCGTCGGACAGCACCGCGTCGAGTCGCTTCTTGGTGAGTTGGCGATTCTGGATCGTGTACATCTTGTGGTCGGCAGTCAGGCGCAGCGTATTATCCTCGGCGCGGCCCGTCTGCGACACAGCCACCGGCAGTACGTCAGCGGGCTTCCGCCCGGCAGCGATAATTTCGCGCCAGATTGGGCGCAAGCTGGTGCTATCGAAGGCCAGGATGCGGAGGGTTTGGCCTTCGGCCATGCGGTCAAAGGCGGCTTCGGCCGTCAGCAAGCCCTGATCCGTCAGGATCCGCGTTTCGCCGGCGACACAGGTCATGCCCCCCCGTGCCGTCAGAATCGCCTGCGCGGCGACCATGCCGTGAAAATCTTCGGGGGCGGTTTCGATGCGGATGAGGATCACCGGCTCGCCAAGGGTCGCGAGTTGCTCGGCCTCATCGGGGTCGAACACGGCCTTACCGGAGGCGGCGCCGGGTGAAGCGGGCAGGCCGACCGTAAGCGCTTTGATCTTGGCGCGTGCCGCCGGGTCGATCATCGGGTGGAGCAACTGATCCAGCGCTGCCGGATCGACGCGCTGCACAGCGGTGGCATGATCGAGCACACCTTCATTGGCCAGATCAACGGCGACCTTCACGGCGGCGGCGGCAGTGCGCTTGCCATTGCGGGTCTGGAGCATCCAGAGCTTACCGCGCTCAATCGTAAATTCAACGTCCTGCACATCTTTGTAATGCGCTTCGAGTTGCTTGGCGATCGTGGCGAACTGTGCATACACCTCGGGCATTTCTTCGGCCAGGCGGCTGATCGGCTGGGGCGTGCGGATGCCGGCCACCACATCTTCGCCCTGTGCATTCACCAGGTACTCACCGAAGATCGCCGTGTCGCCGGTGCTCGGGTTGCGGGTGAAGGCCACGCCGGTGGCGCTATCGTTGCCCATGTTGCCATAGACCATGGCCTGTACATTCACGCCGGTACCGAGGCTATCGGCGATCCGGTTGATCCGCCGATAATCGATTGCACGACGACCGTTCCACGAGTTGAACACCGCAGCGATCGCCATCTCCAGTTGCTTGAAGGGATCTTCGGGGAACTCCATACCGACATCGGTACGGATGATCGCCTTGAACTGATCGGCGATCACCGTCAATTCCTCGGTGCTCAGATCAGTGTCAAGCCGATCGTGGCCCTTCGTCTCATCCATTACATGCTCAAAGCGCTCACCATCGACGCCAAGCACGATTTTGCCGAACAACTGAATGAAGCGCCGGTAAGCATCGGCGGCAAAGCGCGGGTTATCGGTGAGCTTCGCGAGGCCATCGCGGGTGGCTTGGTTCAAACCGAGGTTGAGCACTGTGTCCATCATGCCCGGCATGGAGAATTTGGCGCCGGAGCGGACTGAAACGAGCAGGGGGTTGGCGGGGTCGCCGAAGGTTTTGCCGGTTTGCGCCTCGATATCTTTGAGGGCGGCGCGAGCTTGATCCCAGAGGCCGGCGGGGAATTGTTTCCCGTCGTCGTAAAAGGCGTTACACGCCTCGGTGGTGATCGTAAAGCCGGGCGGAACCGGCACCCCGGTGCGTGTCATTTCTGCGACGCCCGCTCCCTTACCGCCGAGCAGATCGCGCATCGTCGCGTCGCCCTCGCGGAAGAGGTAGACCCACTTCTTCGTCATGGTCAGCCTCCCTAAGCCATATACACATATGTGGATTCGTACGATAAGCATCCCAACTATACTCCGCCCGTTGGGATGAGTCAAACGTTGGTTATCTTTCGTTGCGGGATTCTATATCCTGGGTTATCGATTGTTATCGGGGCGTAAAGGGGGCGACCATAGGGGTCGCCCGTACTTCCATCGCCGCGTGCCGCCTGCCGCCTGCCGCCTGCCGCTCGCTCATCTGCGCAATCTGCGCAATCTGCGGATGCTGCCGCCTGCTGCCTGCCCTCTCCGCCGCGTGGTACAATGCACAAAGCTATGCGCTTCCCTACTAGCGAGGACGTAATGACGCTGACCCACGGCTTTGAACTGCTCCGCGATGAAACCGTCGCTGAACTGAATATTCGGGCGCTTCTGTATCGCCACGCCAAAACCGGCGCTGAACTGCTCTCGGTGATCGCCGACGACGAGAATAAGTCGTTTGGGATTACCTTTCGCACCCCGCCCCATGACTCAACCGGGATCGCGCATATCCTGGAACACTCGGTGCTCTGTGGCTCGCGCAAGTATCCGGTTAAGGAGCCGTTCGTCGAACTGCTCAAGAGTTCGCTGAAAACGTTCCTGAACGCAATGACCTACCCGGATAAGACGACCTATCCGGTGGCCAGTACCAACCTGCGTGATTTCTACAACCTTGTTGATGTCTACCTCGACGCGGTGTTCTTCCCGCGGATTACGCCCGAAATTTTGCAGCAAGAGGGCTGGCACTACGAGTTGGAGCGCCGCGATGAGCCGCTGATCTATAAGGGTGTTGTCTATAACGAGATGAAAGGCGCCTACTCGTCGCCCGATAGCGTGCTCTATCGCTACGCGCAGCAGTCGCTCTTTCCCGACACTACCTATGGCTACTCGTCGGGCGGCGATCCGAAGGCGATCCCCGACCTGACCTATGACGCCTTTACGCAGTTCCACTCTACGCTCTACCATCCCTCGAATGCGCGGATCTTCTTTTATGGCGACGATCCCGCTGAAGATCGCCTGCGCCTGCTCGACGCGGTATTGAACCAGTTCGAGCGGATCGATCCGCCTTCGCAGATCGATGTGCAGGCGCCTTTCGACGCGCCGCGCAGCTTCGAGCACACCTATCCCGCTCCTGCCGATGCCACAGCGAAAAAGGGCATGGTGATGCTGAGTTGGATGGTCGGCGAGGAACTTGATGTTGCCGAAGTGCTTACCCGCGATATGCTCGGCTACATCTTGCTCGGCACATCGGCGGCGCCGTTGCGCAAGGCCCTAGTCGATTCGGGCCTCGGCGATGATGTAATCGGTGGCGGTTATAACGATGGCCTGCGGCAGCATACCTTCGGCGTAGGTATGAAGGGCATCGATCCAGCCGACGCCGAGCGCGTCGAGGCATTGGTGATCAGTACGCTTGAAGCGCTCGCCCACGACGGGATTGACCCGGCCCAACTCTCCGCTGCCCTAAACACCTTCGAGTTCTCGCTGCGCGAAAATAATACCGGCAGTTTCCCGCGCGGCCTCAGCCTGATGCTGCGCACGATGGGCGTCTGGATCTATGACGGCGACCCGATCGCGGCGCTGCGTTTCGCCGCGCCGCTGGCCAAGCTGCGCGCCGCAATCGAAAGTGGTGAACAGATCTTCGAGCCGCTGATTACTGCCTTGCTGCTCGCCAATCCGCATCGCACGCGGGTGTTGCTGCGCCCTGATCCCGAGCAGGCCGAGCGCGACGCTGCCGAGGAGCGCGCCCGTCTCGATGCCGTCCGTGCCACGCTCAGCGACGCCGATCTCGACACGATTATCGCCAACACGCAGACGCTCAAGGCGATGCAGGAGGCCGCTGATCCGCCCGCAGAGTTGGCGAAGATCCCGACGCTCACGCTCGCCGATCTTGAGCGTGAAGGCAAGCTGATTCCCACCGAACACGGCGAGGCCGGCGGTGCGCCGCTGCTCTATCATCCGCTGGCGACGAATGGGATTGTGTACCTCGAACTGGCCTTCGATCTCTTCGCTGCACCGCTGCATCTGCTGCCGCTGGTCCCGCTCTTCGGGCGCGCACTCACCGAGATGGGTACCGAAAAGGACGACTTTGTGCGCCTCGTGCAGCGCATCGGCACCGACACCGGCGGCATTTCGGTTGCGCCGATCACCATGGCGCGTCGCGACGATGCAGCGCCGGTGGGTCGCCTGATTGTGCGCGGTAAATCCACCACCGGCCAGGCCGCTAAGCTCTTCGCCCTGCTCAGCGATGTGCTGCTCACGGCCCGCCTCGATAACCGTCAGCGCTTCCGCCAGATCGTGCAGCGCGCCCGCGCCGGCCGCGAGTCGGCGCTGGTGCCGAGCGGTAACGCTTACGCCCGCCGCCGCCTCACTGCGCGGTTTCATCCTTCCGATTGGGCCGAGGAGCAGATGGGCGGGATCAGCAATCTGTTCTACCTGCGCGAACTGGAGCAGCGCATCGAGGCCGATTGGCCTAGTGTGCTCGCCGATCTGGAGGCGTTGCGCACTGCGCTGGTGAACCGGCGTAGCCTGATCAGCAACCTGACCCTCGACCCCGCTGCGCAGAGTACTTTCACACCGGTTCTCGGCACTTTCATCACCGGCCTGCCCGACGCCGCCTACACGCCGGTCGTCTGGCCTGTCGATCCGCGCACCGGCGGCGAAGGCCTCACCATCCCCGCCCGCGTCAACTATGTGATCAAGGGCGCCGACATTCACGCCCTCGGCCTGCGCCCCAATGGCTCCGCCGGCGTGGCCACCAAACTGCTCAACACCGGCTACATCTGGGACAAAGTGCGGGTGCAGGGTGGCGCCTACGGCGGCGGCTCGGGCTACGACCGCAGCACGGGCTACTACGGCTTTAGTTCATACCGCGACCCGAACCTTACTGCCACGCTGAAGATCTACGATGCCGCCGGCGCGTTCTTACGCAGCGCGCCCTTCGATCAGGTGGCAATCGAGCGGGCGGTGATCGGCACGATTAGCGATGTGGATGGCTACCAGCTTCCCGACGCAAAAGGCTGGACGGCGCTGGTGCGCCACCTGACCGGCGTCACCGATGCGTATCGTCAGCAGTTGCGCGAAGAGATTTTGGCCGCCGATCTAAACAGCTTGCACACCTTCGCCGCTGCCGCCGACGCCGTACGCGACCACGGCCAGATCACCGTAATCGGCTCCGCCGACGCAATCAACGCTGCGAATGGCGAACTTGAAAAACCGCTCGATATTACTTCGGTCCTCTAAAGCAGTACCGCCTGGTTGATCGAGCGCTTGCGCTTGATCAACCAGGCAAAAACATTATGAACAAACCAATTGTCGCCCTCGTCGGGCGTCCCAATGTTGGCAAATCGACCTTCTTCAACCGCCTGATCGGCGAGCGTAAGGCGATTATCGAAGACCTACCCGGCACCACGCGTGATCGGCTCTATGGCGATAGTTTCTGGAATGGCCGCGAGTTCACGGTTGTCGATACCGCCGGGATCCTCTTCGGCGCCGACGACCCGACCCTGCCGTTGGCCGAGATCACCAGCCGCGTGCGCGAACAAGCCCAACTCGCGATCACTGAGGCCGACGCGATCATCTTCATGGTCGATGGTCGCGAGGGCATGACCGGCGCCGATGAAGAAGTCGCCCATATTCTGCACTCCACAGCCAAACCGGTTGTGCTGGCGGTGAACAAGTGCGATAGCCAGGAGCGCAATCTCGATGCCGTAGAGTTCTACGCGCTCAGCCTCGGCAATCCCATCCCGATGAGCGCCTTCCACGGCCTCGGCACCGGTGATGTGCTTGATCAGGTTGTGGAGGGTTTCCCCACCAGCGACCCGGATGAAGAAGAAGATCCGCACCTCAAGATCGCGATTGTCGGGCGGCCGAACGTGGGCAAGTCCAGCCTGCTCAACAAACTGATCGGCGAAGAGCGCAGCGTCGTGAGCGCCGTGCCCGGTACCACTCGCGACAGTATTGACACGATGATCACCTATCACGGTCAAAAAATTACCCTGATCGATACCGCCGGCATCCGCCGTTCCGGCAAGATCGAGCGTGGCATCGAAAAGTACGCCGTGGTGCGTACGCTCAAGGCAATCGAGCGCTGCGATGTGGCGCTGCTGTTGATCGACGCAATTGAGGGCGTCACTGCGCAGGATACTCATATCGCTGGGATGGTGCTGGAGGCCAAAAAAGGCCTGGGGATTCTGGTCAATAAGTGGGATGCGATCGAGAAGGATAACCAGACCTACTACGAGTTTGAAGACCAGGTGCGCGAGTCGTTCAAGTTCGTCTCGTTTGCGCCGGTTCAGTTCATCTCCGCGCTAACCGGCCAGCGGGTGAGTGACCTTATTCAGCTTGCGCTGGATATCTACGACCAACGCCAGAAGCGCGTACCGACCCACGAACTGAACCAGTTCCTGCGCGAGGCTGTGCGCGCCCAGCCGCCGATGGCGATCAAGAAGGGTGCTCACCTGCGGATCTATTATGCCGTGCAACCCCAGATCGAGCCGCCGGTGTTCCTGTTCTTTGCCAACGACGGCGAACTGGTGCATTGGAGTTATGGGCGTTACCTAGAGAATCGCCTGCGCGAAAACTACGACTTCGGCGGCACGCCAATCGTGATCGTCTTCCGCTCCCGTGAGGGCAAGGACGAGCGGTAGGGCAAGCTTTCACGCGGCAGCAGCGCGGCCAATTGGTTCTCACCGAATTTGTTAGTTCATTGGACTTACTAAATCTTAGCTCGATACACTGCACCCTTGCGCTCGCCGATATGTATGCGCACTGCGCCTTCACACCCGCCGAGCGCGACCGGCTGCACGATGCACCTGAGGATTGCTATCTGCGCAATCTGCGCAATCTATGGATCATTTCCTCATGCCCAATCCCTCGGTTGAAGCCTGGATCAGCGGCTGGAACCCGACACCCGGCATCGTCTCGGTCTGGGCCAATCGTGATGGCGCCGCGCTCGTCTGGCGACGGGTGGCAGGGCGTTTGGTGCGTGAACAGGCGCGCTATCGGCCCTGGTTGTTCGCCACGCATCTGGAAGATCTGGCCCACCTCGGTTCGCGGCTTGCGCTGAACGACCCCGCCGCGCCGATTTCCGCCACGCTGCTTGATGGCCCTGACGACAGTTATCGCTACCTGATCACGGCGCGCTCCGGGCGGGGCCTGGAAACCGCCCTGCTCGCCGGCGCCACCCGACGCCTCGACCGGCCGGTGAACTCCCTCCACGACCTCGATGATTACCTGCGCCTCGGCCCGGTGGAGCAATACCTGATCGCCAGCGGGCGGGTCTATTTTCGGGGCCTCAGCTACAGCGACCTGCACCGCATGCAGATCGACCTGGAGACGACGGCGCTCGACCCGGCTGAGGGCCGGATCTTCATGGCCGCCGTGCGCGATAGTCGTGGGCTGACTCAGGTGCTCGAAGCGCCGACGGAGGCCGACGAAGCCGACCTGATCCGCGATCTGGTGCGCCTGGTGCGCGAGCACGATCCAGACGTGATCGAGAACCACAATCTGTTCGGCTTCGACCTGCCGTTCCTCGAAGCACGCGCCGAGCTACTGGGCGTGGCGTTGCAATTGGCCCGCCCCGGCGCTCCCCAGCGCGTCGAGCGTTATGCCGAGGAAATCCGGGGTGGGCGGCGCCGTTCGCGCTACAGCGTGGCCGGGCGCGAACTACTCGATACGTTGGACGCTGTGCGCCGCCACGATTTCGTCGCCCGCGACCTGCCCAGCCACCGCCTGAAAGACGTAGCGCGCTCGTTTGGCGTGGCCGGCCCGGAGCGCATCTATTTGGCCGGCGCGGCGGTGTATCCAACGTATCAGGCTGAACCGGAACTCGTGCGGCGTTACGCCCTCGACGATGTGGCCGAGGTCGATGCGCTCTCGCAGCGCCTGCATGCCGCGCCCTTCGCGCTAGCCGGAATGGCGCCGCGCCGCTTCGAGCGAGTGGCCTGGGCCGGCCCGGCAATGGGTATTTTAGAGCCGATGCTGCTGCGCGCCTACTACCACGCCAACGCCGCCCCGCCGCTACCGCCGGCCGCGCGCAACGAGTACGGCGGCGAACATGCCGGCGGCGCACTGTTCCTCTTCGCTGAAGGTGTGGCCCGCCACGTCGTCAAGGCCGACATCGCCTCGCTCTATCCCTCGCTGATGCGCGCCTATCGGATCGGCCCCGCATGCGATCGGATCGGCGCGTTGCTGGGCATTGTCGAGTACCTGCTCGAAGCGCGGTTGGCCCACAAAGCAGCGGCGCGCAGCGCGATCCCGGGATCGCTGGCAGCCGGGCATCATCACGCGCTCCAGGCCGCTATGAAGCTGATCATTAACTCGGCTTATGGTTACATGGGCGCGGTGAGTATGGGCCTATTCAGCGACATGCGCGCCGCCGACGAAGTCACCCGGCGTGGGCGCGCCACGCTCGACCAAGTGATCGCCGCCTTGCGTAAGCGCGGCGTGGCCCTGATCGAAGCCGATACCGACGGGGTCTACTTCGCTGTGCCGCCCACCTGGAACGAAGCCGCCGAGCGAGCGCTGGTGGCAAGTGTTGCCGCCGAGTTACCGCCCGGCATTCAGTTGGAGTACGAAGGGCGCTACGCGGCGATGTTCTCGCACGAAGTGAAGAACTACGCTCTCCTCGGCTACGACGACACGCTGACGATGCGCGGCGTCGCCATGCGCTCGGTGCGCAGCGAGCCCTTTGCCGAACGCTTCCTGCGCGACGCAATGCCCTGTGTGATGGTTGGTGATGTGGCCGCGCTGCACCAACTGTTGCTCACCACCGTGGACGATCTGCGTGCGCGGCGCATCCCCCTCGCCGATGTCGCCGTACGCGCCCGGCTCACCAAAACACCCGCAGCCTACGCCGCCAGTCGCTCGCGCGAAGGCCCCTACGAAGCGCTGCTCGCCGCCGGCCGCACCACCTGGAACCCCGGCGAACGGGTGCGCTTCTACCGCGCCGAGGGCGGGGGGTATGCGTTGCTGCCCGAAGAAAACAGTTCGCAGTCGGCAGGCGACAGTTCGCAGTCGGCAGGCCAATTGTCTGGTCACTCAACTTTCAGACTGTCAGACTGTCAGACTGCTGGACTGTCAGACTGTCAGACTGCTGGACTGTCAGACTGTCAGACTGCTGGACTGTCAGACTGTCAGACTGCTGGACTGCTGAATTATGATCCCGAACACTACATCCGCATCCTGATCAACAACTACGCCGGGCGGCTACGCAAAGCCTTCGACCCGAATGATTTCGCCCAGATCATCCGTATCGACGGCCAGGCGAGTTTGTTCGACGCGCCAATTAGTACCATCCAACCGCGCTGGATTGCGCCGGAGGGATAGCGCGTGGCGTGCAACGGGGCGAACCCGCATGCCGCCCGTACGCCGGCTTGCGCCGCAGTGGTGCCGCGCCGCAGTGGTGCCGCGCCGCAGTGGTGTCGCGCCTCAGCGCCGCAGTGGTTCAGCGCCTAAGCGCCTTTACACCCTCAATACCTCAGTAGCTTCACACCCTCAGTGCCTCAGTGGTTCAGTGGTGCCGCGCCGCAGTGGTGCCGCGCCGCAGTGGTGTCGCGCCTCAGCGCCGCAGTGGTTCAGCGCCTAAGCGCCTTCACACCCTCAGTGGTTCAGTGGTTCAGTGGTTCAGCGCCTCAGTGATCCCTTGCCAAAAAATAGACCATTCAGTATAATGAATTATACCAATCGGTCTACCTACGCAAGGAGTGCACCAGCATGAACCTGACAATTTTCGGCGCAAGTGGGCGCACCGGTACTCCGCTCGTCGCGCAGGCCTTGGCTGCCGGCCATACCGTCACCGCGTTTGTGCGCGATCCAGCCAAACTAACCATCCAGCACGAGCGCCTCGCCGTGGTTCAGGGCGATACCACCGATGCGCACGCCGTGGCCCGTGCTATCGCCGGTGCCGATGCAGTGCTCAGCGCACTTGGCCAGACCAAAAACTCCCCTGCCGACGTGCAAACCGTCGCCATGCGCAATATCATCGCCGCGATGCAGCAGCACGATGTCAAGCGTCTGGTCAGTTTAACGGGCGGTGGTGTGCGCGCCCCGCAGGATCAGCCGAAGCTTTTTGATCATGTGATCCGCTTTGCGCTCGCCACGCTCTCCGGCAAAGTGCTGCGCGACGCAATCGCCCACGCTGAGTTGATCCAGGCCAGTAATCTCGATTGGGTGATTGTGCGCGGGCCAGTGCTCACCACGGGGCCGTTTACCGGCGCGTATCAGGTTGGCTGGGTCGGCATGGATGGGAAACCGCAAGTATCGCGGGCTGATGTCGCCGACTTCATGCTCAAACAAGTCACCGATACGGCCTATCTGCGCAAGATGCCGATGTTGGGCGGAGCGTAAGATCAGGCGGCAGGACGCGGGCGGCAGGCGGCAGGACGCGGGCGAACCCGCATGCCGCCCGTACGCCGGCTTGCGCAGATATGGATTTAGTAGTCTGTGAACTATCATTTCTTACAGCTAACTGCGCCCGTTAGCTTCGACAAGCTCAGCCAACGGGCGCTGGCTGAGCTTGTCGAAGCCAGCGCCTCAGTGGTGCGGTGCCTCAGTGTCTTCACACCCTCCATGCCTCAGCGTCTCAGTGGTTCCGTGCCTCAGTGGTTCCGTGCCTCAGTGGTTCCGTGCCTCAGTGGTTCCGTGGTGCGGTGGTTCCGTGGTGCGGTGGTTCCGCGCCTCAGCGCCTCAGTGGTTCAGTGCCTCAGTGGTTCAGTGATCCCGTGATGTGGTATCATGGCTATGGGCAGCGCACGCCCGTTCGCTCTTTGTTGAGCCCCCCGACGATGTTGATCGATGGTTCCCTGGCAGGCTGCCGTGTGATGCCGGGCGCTCAACGCCGACCCGCTGCTGCATCCAGCTTCCTGTCTTTACTGGAGATCTGCATGTCTGTGATCTGGCCCGGTAAGCCCTACCCGCTTGGTGCAACCTGGGATGGGCAAGGCGTCAACTTTGCCATCTTTTCCGCCCACGCCACGCGAATTGAGCTTTGTCTGTTCGACTCCCCCGCTGATCCGCGTGAAAGTACTCGGATCGCGCTCGCTCAGCGCACCGAAGATATCTGGCACGGCTATGTGCCGAGCCTCAAGCCTGGTCAACTCTATGGCTACCGTGTGTACGGCCCCTACGCGCCGCAGCACGGCCACCGCTTTAATCCGCACAAACTCCTGATCGACCCCTATGCGCGGGCGCTCTATGGCGCAATCGAATGGGATAAAGCCAACTATGGCTACCGCGTCGATAGCCCGTACGCCGATCTTACGATCGGTAAGCGCGATAGTGCGCCCTATGTGCCGCGTTGTGTCGTGATCGATCCGGCTTTCGATTGGGGCGCTGATGTTTCGCCGGCCACGCCGCTTCAGGAGTCGGTGATCTACGAGTTGCACGTAAAAGGCTTTACGCAGCTCAATACCACCATTCCGCTGCCCCTGCGCGGCATGTATGCAGGCTTGGGCAGCGCGCCGTCGATCACGTACCTTAAGGAACTGGGGATTACGGCTGTTGAGCTGTTGCCCATTCACCAGTTTGTCAACGATCAGTACCTGGCCGACAAGGGTCTGACGAACTACTGGGGCTACCAGACGCTGAATTTCTTCAGCCCCGATGCGCGTTATGCCGCCACCGGCACGCGCGGCGAGCAGGTGAACGAGTTTAAGCAGATGGTCAAGAATCTGCACGCCGCCGGCATCGAGGTCATTCTCGATGTGGTTTATAACCACACCGGCGAGGGTAGTCAGCTTGGCCCGACGTTGAGCTTTCGCGGGATCGATAATGCGTCATATTACCGGCTCGTGCCGGACAATCCGCGCTACTACATGGATTACACCGGCACCGGCAATAGTCTAAATACCGTGCATCCGCGGGCGCTGCAACTGGTGATCGATAGTTTGCGCTATTGGGTTACCGAGATGCATGTCGACGGCTTCCGCTTTGATTTGGCGCGGACGCTTGTGCGTGGCATGCCCGACGACGATCGCGCCAGTGCCTTCTTCGATATCATTAAGCAAGATCCGGTGCTCAACGGCGTAAAATTAATCGCCGAGCCGTGGGATGTCGGCCCCGATGGGTACTGGGTGGGCCGCTTCCCAGCGCCCTGGGCTGAATGGAACGGCAAATACCGCGACAATGTGCGCGAGTTCTGGAAGGGCGACGACGGCTCAGCCGCCGAGTTCGCCTCGCGCTTTATGGGCAGTTCCGACCTGTATCGGCACAATGGTCGTCGCCCATACCATAGTGTGAACTTCATTACCGCCCACGATGGCTTCACCCTGCGCGATCTCGTGAGTTATAACGAGAAGCACAATGAAGCCAACGGCGAGGGCAACCGCGACGGTGATAACCACAATAATTCGTGGAATCTCGGCGTCGAAGGGCCCACTAACGATCCTGAGATCAACGAACTGCGCGCCCGTCAGCAGCGCAACTTCCTGGCCACAATGTTGTTCTCACAGGGCACGCCGATGGTGCTGGCCGGCGATGAGTTCGGGCGCACCCAGCAGGGCAACAATAACGCCTACTGCCAGGACAATGAGATCTCTTGGATTGAGTGGGAACCCGACGACGAAAACGAAGCGCTACTGGCCTTCACGCGCCGCCTGATTGCGCTGCGCAAACAGCATCCCATCCTGAGCCGGCGCAACTTCTTCGCCGGCCAGGTGGCCCCCGGCTCCTACGATGTCGAATGGCTCAGCCCCGACGGCCAAGAGATCGACGGCGCAATGTGGAATACACCTGAATTGCGCTGTATTGGGCTGCTGCTGAACGGTGCGGCGATGAATGAGATCGATGATCGCGGCCAACCGCTCAGCGACGACGTGCTCCTCGTGCTTTTTAATGCCGGTCACGTGGCCGTGCCCTTCATCCTTCCCGATTGGCCCGACGACCCGGTGTGGGAAGTGCTCGTCGATACCGCCGACCCTTCAGCCAATGGCGGTCGCGGCCCCACGAGCGAGATCTACACCATCCAATCGCGCTCGCTCGTGCTGCTCGCCGAACGCGCCCAGCAGCTCGCCCAGGAAGGGAAGTAGCCTGACGAAGGCAAAACGCAACATAAGGCATAACAACAGGCTAGATGGTATGCGGCTGCTCCTTACCGGATGGTCTGGAGGGCGGCACGCCATTCAGCAGGGGGCGCAGGGGGCAGAGCCGCCCTGCAATCAGTTCGGCGTGAGCGGGCAGCAGGGGGCGCAGGGGGCGGAGCCGCCTTACTCCGACTTTAGGCTGAGCCGAAGCCTGTTGAAACGGTAAGCAATTTTGATGCCGGATCAGCCTTTAATTCCTGCAACTGCCCGATGCATGAATGCGTAGTATTAGTGATACTACAAATAGTGACAGTTACATATACAATGTTTGGGCTGATGTTGGCCCCATCTGTGCGAAGGAGTGGGATCGATGGCTTCCGCAGCAACGCCCCGCAAACGCGCGCGTGGCCGCCGTATGATCTGGATCATCGGCACGATTGTTCTTATTATGGCTGCCCTTGTGGCTGCCTTTCTGGCGTTTCGTCCGCAGCCGCCGGTCGCCGGTGAATTGCCTGAAGGCTGGCAACGTACGACCGCAAGCCTCGGTACGATCGACTCAACCGTCAGTGCTACCGGCAATGTCGAAGCTGCCGCGACAGCCAATGTGCGCTTTGAGGCAAATGGCATTGTGACGGCCATCCTGGTTGAGTCCGGCGATGTTGTCGAGGTCGGTCAGCCGTTGGCCCGCCTCGATGCCGAAGGGCTTCAGTTGCAGGTTGAGCAGGCCCAGGTTGATTTAACCTCCGCCCAGGCTGAGCTTGAAGGTGTGCTCGCCGGGGCCAGCGAAGCCGAGATCGCCGAGGCGCAAGCTCGGGTCGAGCAGGCCCGCCGCCAGTATCAGCAGGCTAATAGCAGCGTCAGCCAGGCGAGTATCGCCGCTGCGCGCGCCGATCTTGAGGCTGCTCGCGCCCGCCTCGCCGAATTGCAGACCGGCCCCGAACGCGACGAATTAGCGGCGGCCGATGAAGGCGTTCAGAGCGCCCAATCTACGCTCGATCAGGCCCGGGTTGATCTCTCGGCTGCCAAAGAGCGCGCCCGCCTCGACCTCGAAACTCAGGCGAATGCGCTGCGCACTGCTCAGGACGAATATTCCAAGGTGTATTGGGAAAACCGCGAACTTGATCGCTTCCCCGGCGATCTGCCCCAGCAACGCATCGATCTTGAGGCGCAGAGCCTGCGCGCTGTCGGTGATGCCGAAGCCGCGTTGGAAACGGCGCGCCTTAGTCTCGTGGCTGCCGAACAGGATGAGATCAACCGTCTGCGCCAGTACGAGTCCAGCCTGGCCAGCGCTCTGGCTTCCCGCGATAGCCTTTTTAATGCGCCGAAGGCCAATGAAATCGCTTCGGCGCGCGCTGAAGTGCAGCGTGCCCAGGCCAGCCTCGATCAGTTGATTGGCGCCGGACGGGCCAGCGAATTAGCCGCCCAAGAGTCGGGGATTGCGATTGCTCAGGCCGGGCTTGATCGCGTAGTTGCCGAACCGGCTGTCGCCACCCTTGCCGTCCGTGAGGCTGCCGTGGCCCGCGCTCAGGTTGCCCTGCGCACTGCCGAACGTAACCTCAGTCAGGCGACGCTCATAGCGCCCTTCGCCGCGACGATCGCTCAGATCGATATGCGCATCGGCGAGCCGGCTGAGGCCGGGGCGATTATTGCTCTGGTTGACCTGAGCAGTTTCCACGTCGATGTGCCCGTCGATGAGCTGGATATTGCCGCCGTGGAGCAAGATCAGTCAGTGCGGGTTGTGCTTGATGCGTTGCCTAATGCCGACATCGGGGGCAATGTGACTCAGATTGCGCCGCTGGCGACCCGCAGCGACCAGGGCACCACTACCTATGCAGTGACCGTAACCCTCGCTGAGGACAGCGTTGGTGTGCGCCCCGGTATGACGGCGGTGGTACAGATTGTCACTGAGCAGAAGGACGACGCCGTGCTCGTGCCGCGCCGCGCCGTACGCTCGGAAGGCGGCGAGAGCTTTGTGCTCGTGCCGATCGAGGGCGCGCCCGTAGCCAGCGGCCCCGGCCAGTTTGCTCCGGCGAATGAGCGCCGGGTCGTAACGATCGGCCTGAGCAATAACGAGTTTGTCGAGATCCTGAGCGGCTTGGAGGGCGGCGACGAAGTTCTGCTGCAAGATGTCGTGAGCACCTTCCTCCCAGGTGGCCCGCCGCAATAATCCATCACTGGCTACCAGGGTTTCGGCGCAGCCGAAACCCTGGTAGCCAACAAATCCTATGAGTGATCTCATCACAGTCAAAGATCTGGCCAAGGTTTATCGAATGGGCGATGTCGAGGTTCATGCGCTCCAGGGCGTGAGCCTGACGATCCGCGCCGGCGAAATGGTGGCGATCATGGGGCCGTCGGGCAGTGGCAAATCGACCCTGATGAACATCATTGGCTGCCTCGATCAGCCCTCGGGCGGCGAGTACTATCTGGATGGCGTGGCCGTCAGCGAACTCGACGATAACGAGCTTGCGGCGATCCGCAATCAGAAGATCGGTTTTGTGTTTCAGCAGTATATGCTGCTCCAGCGCACTTCCGCGCTGCGCAATGTCGAACTGCCCATGCTCTATGGCGGGAAGGGCGGTAGTCGCCGCGATCGGGCGACGGCGGCGCTCGCGGCGGTGGGCATGGCCGATCGCATGCATCACAAACCCAACGAGCTCTCCGGCGGCCAGCAGCAGCGTGTGGCGATCGCGCGTGCGCTCGTCAACGAGCCGCGGATTATTATGGCCGATGAGCCTACCGGCGCACTCGATACACGCACCGGCGAAGAGATTATGGCTATTTTCCAGCGCCTCAACCGCGAGCAGGGGATCACTGTGATCCTCGTTACCCACGAGCATGATGTGGCTCAGCACGCCGAGCGGATCATTAGCGTGCGTGACGGGGTTGTCGCCAGCGACGAACTAGTCGTCGATCGTACGCTGGCCGGCGGCGCCGCCGTTGCAGCATAGTGTCTGTGTTGTCGTAGGCTGGTATAGCCAGGCTACCACAACCCAAAAAACCCATGAACATCATCGAGAGTTTTCGTATCGCGCTGGTAGCGTTAGCCAGCAATAAACTTCGCGCCGCCCTCACGATGCTCGGCATCATTATTGGTGTCGGCGCGGTGATCGGCATGCTCGCCATGGGCAATGGCTTTCAGAGTTATCTGAACAGTCAGTTCGCCGCCCTCGGCGTCGGCAATTTTTATGTCGCCCCCTTCGTTAGCAGCAACCGTGCCGATGTCGCCCTCGCGGCCCGGCTTAATGCCGAAGATGCCGCCGCTGTTCTCCAGCCTGGGCGTGCGCCGGCTGTCGAGACGCTGTCGATTGAGTATAGCGGGCAGGTGCAGGCCAGTGCCGGCGGCCGGCGGCAGAGTTATAGCCTCCGCGCAGTAACGCCGGAGTTCTTTATTGTAACGCCGCAAGATCTCGGCGCTGGGCGGTTATTGAGCGCCGATGATGAGGCTGGCCGTGCGCGGGTGGCCGTGATTGGCTTTAAGGTTGCCGAAACATTTTATGGTGGGGTTGCCGGCGCAGTCGGCCAGCGGATCGACCTCAATGGCGTAGGCTTTGAGGTGATCGGTGTGCTTACCACCCAGGAAGGTCAGATCAGCGTCGGCGCCGATCCGGCTGAGGCAATCTTTACGCCCTATAGCACCGGCGTCTCGCGGCTCTTCCGCAACCGGGTGAACGACCGCACCAATGTTGAGATTATGACCGTCAAAGTGCGCAGCGTTGGCGAGCTTGATGAGGCGATCCGCCAGGTGACGCTCGTGCTACGCGATCAGCACCGCCTGACCTATCAGGACAATGATTTCACCATCATCAACCCCGATCAGCTTTCGCAACAATTGAATGCGGTGATCGGCGCGTTTAGCGCGTTCCTCGGCCTCGTCGCCGGCATCGCCTTGATCGTCGGCGGGATCGGGATTATGAATATCATGCTGGTGAGCGTCACTGAACGCACTCGCGAGATCGGTCTGCGCAAAGCCGTCGGTGCGCGCCGGCGTGATATCTTGTTCCAGTTCTTGATCGAGTCGCTCGTGCTCTGCCTGATCGGCAGCCTGATCGGGATCGGTTTGGGCTATCTGCTCTCGTTTGCCGGTACATTTGTCCTGGTAAACCTGTTCGCCGCCGAAGGCGCCGCAGCCACCGTGAGCCTGGCGAATATCCTGCTTGCTAGCGGCATTGCTGCGGCGATCGGGGTCGCCTTCGGTTTCTTCCCAGCCTTGCAGGCTTCGCGGCTCAATCCGATCGACGCCTTACGGACGGAGTAGACGATGTCAATTCTTGAAGCCTTTCGGGTCGCCTGGAGTGCGATCAATACCCATAAATTGCGTGCCTTGCTCACGATGCTTGGCATCATTATCGGCGTTGGAGCTGTGG
Organism: Chloroflexales bacterium; assembly: GCA_038247995.1. GTDB lineage: Bacteria > Chloroflexota > Chloroflexia > Chloroflexales > Chloroflexaceae > JBBRUG01. The sequence goes on from JBBRUG010000011.1 coordinate 23,909, forward strand.
TGGGTATGCTGGCAATCGGCAACGGCTACTCGGCGTATATCGACAATGAGTTTAATAAACTCGGCGTCGGGATTTTCTACATTAACCCGACCGTCGATAGCCAGGACCCCAACGAGACACTGCGGCCCCGGCTCACTGCCGAAGATGCGGCGGCGATCCTCACCCCTGGGGCGGCGCCGGCTGTGGAAACCGTCGTGATTGAGTTGAGCCGCACCGGTACTGTGAGTGCCGGCGGCGAGCGCTTCCTGTTCGGAATCAAAGGTATTACGCCGAGCCACTTTACAATGGGCGATATTACCGTGCTCGATGGCCGGCTCTACACCGAGGCTGAGGAAGCCAGTGGCGCGCGGGTCGCGGTGATCGGCGACACCGTAGCCGAGACGCTCTTCGGCGGCAACTATGATGCTGTGGGCCGGCGGATCAATGTCAATGGCGTCCAGTTCGAGGTGATCGGCGTCTCGTCGGCCAGTCAGAGCCAACTTGGCGGTGCGTTCGGCCAGTTCGGCGATCCCGGCGAACAGATCTATATGCCCTACCAGGCTGCCCGCAACCGGCTCTTTCGGAACCAGGTTGATGGGCGGATTGACGTAAGTAACGTGACTGTGAAGGCGCGTAGTATCGATGAGGTCGATGTTGCAATTCGTCAGACAACCGAGTTGCTCCGTGAGCGCCACCGCCTGACCTACCAGGTCAACGATTTTCGCATTACCAACCCGGCCCAACTCGCCGACCAGGCTCAAGGCGTTACGGTTGCCTTTAGCGCATTCCTGGGCACCATCGGCGGTATTTCATTGCTCGTCGGCGGGATCGGGATCATGAACATTATGCTTGTCAGCGTGGCCCAGCGCACCCGCGAGATCGGTCTGCGCAAGGCCGTCGGTGCGCGGCGGATCGATATCATGATGCAATTCCTGATCGAAGCGTTAGTGCTGTGTGTGCTCGGCGGCCTGATTGGAATTGCTCTGGGCTACCTACTTGCCGGATTGGGCAGTTTTGTGCTCTATAACCTTTCGCAAGATCCCAACGTGCGCGCTACCGTAACCCTGAACTCGATCCTGCTCTCCACCTCGATTTCGCTCGGTATCGGCCTCTTCTTCGGCCTCTTCCCGGCGTTGCGCGCCGCACGCCTCGATCCGATCAAGGCGTTACGGAATGAGTAGTGCTCGGGTGGGCTGAGTAGGGTGTAGCTGATGTTTACGCTGCACGTGTTGCGTATCCGGCTGGCAAGCTGGGAAATACGCAACACGTGATATATAATCCACCACGCCCCACGTAAGACGACCTATAGTGGCGGGGAGCACCATTGAGCCTGGATCGGGACGACGCGAGCGTAGCGAGCTACGCGGCTCAGTCGCTCAGCGGCTCAAGCGTGGTGCTCAGTGCTCTAAACTATGTCGCGCCGAATAACCACCCTGATCTGGAGCGTTCTGTTTCTAGCTGCGCTAACGCTGCTGGCAGCCCTGCTAACCCCCCGTCCATGGCAACTCGATGTGGGTGCCCCAGGTGATGCGTATTACCTGCGGGGCACGTTTACGGCTGAAGGTGCAACTACAAGCCTGCGCTGGACAGGCGCCAGCGCCGATCTGACCCTGCACGGTGCGTTTGATGGAGGAACGATTTTCGCGGCGCGGCTTTACCGTGAGCCGGCGACAACGGAACCCTGGCTACTTGAACTCAGTGATGCCGATAGTCCTTCAGCCCGCTTTGCCGCTGATACCGGCTGGCGGGTTTATCAGGTCTTGCTCCCCCCCGACGCCGAGCGGCGTCTGACCCTTACCAGTCCCACATTTCAGCCCGGTCCCGCCGATCCGCGCGATCTGGGCATTGCGATCGACGCAATCGGCTTAGCCCCGGTGCGTAGCGCGCCGCCACTCGGGAACGGATTGGCGCGTTGGAGTTACTTGCTCGGCATTGCTGCGCTCATCGGCGGCGGCGTTGGGCTTAGTACGGCCTGGCTGCATGGCGCAAGTCGCGCGCAGGGATGGGAAGCGCACCGAGTTGCCCGCGTTCGCAAGCAGAGTCGGATCAGCGCTTTGCTGGCAATGACGCTCAGTTTGAGTGTTTTCGCCGCCTGGGCCTGGTTACATCCGCCTTCGCTTGATTGGATGCTGCCCAGCCATTGGGGCGCGCTCGCCTGGTCTGGCGTCACGTTGTTTGGTGCTGCCCTGCTGATCCCGTTTGGGCTGAGTCAGCGCCTGCGTACGCTACTCGCCCCGCTCTGGAACGTTCGCGCCGGACTCGTACTTGGCGGGTGGTTGGTTGCGCACGGCGTACTCCTTGTTCCTCTACCGCCGGCATGGCGTGGCGTAGCGGCATTGCTTATTTTGGCTGCGCCGGGCGCTGTGGCTGCGTTGGCAATCTTCGCCCACGAGACTGATCCGCTTGAACGCACGCTGCTCGCCGGCGCCGGTGCAACTGCGGTGGCGGCATTGCTCGTGCTGGCCCTCCACGCCTTGCCCGGCCCGCTTGCCTGGTGGCTCGTCCTGCTCGCCGCCGATGCGCTGACGCTCATTGGGGCCAGGCACGTTGGGGGCAGACACGTTGGTCTGCCCTTACGGGCGGAGGGCGGATCCCCAGATGGTTCTGGACAGACTCGCCCTGTCCCTCTGTCCCAGCATCCCCTTGTCCCTGGCGGGAGCGAGCCGGCGTCCGCTTCGCACAACCGCTGGCTGGCCCTGGCGCTCCTGTTCGCCGCCGCTGTGCGCCTGCCTAATCTCGGTTGGAGCGATTTTCAGGGCGACGAAGCGTATGTGTTAATGCTTGCCCGCGGCGTGCTGCACGGCCAACCCGACAGTCTGCTGGTACACATGAAGGGGCCGGTCGAGGCATTATTGCCTGCCGGCCTGATGGCCTTGACCGGCACAATTACCGAGTGGCTCGCCCGTTTGCCCTTTGCCTTGGCCGGCCTTGGCGTGCTGCTTGGGGTTGCGCTGCTGGCCCGCCGGCTGATTGGCGGCGATCGCGGTGCGGCGGTTGGTGTGCTTGCCGTTGCGCTGCTCAGCCTCGACGGCTTCTTGATCGCCTTCAGCCGGATCGTGCAGTATCAGAGCATCGTTCTGTTGATGGCGGTTGCTGCGCTCTGGCTCGCCTGGCGTTTCGCAGCGGGCGCTGAGCCGGGGTCGCGCTACCTCTATGCCTCCGCCTGCTGCGCCGCTGTCGGCGCGCTCGCCCATTACGACGGCGCCTTCATCGCCCCGGCCCTGGCCTGGATGGTCTTCCTGGGCGCCCGCCGCCGCAGTTGGGGTGTGGTTCGGACGCTACGGGCCGCACTCGGGCCAACCCTGCTAGGCTTGGTGCTTTGCCTCAGCTTTTATTTGCCCTTCGTCCTGCACGAACATTTTGCGCGTACGCTCGGCCACTTAGGCACCCGCAGCGGGCAACGCAGCGCGCTACCGTCGCTCTACAATAACCTGCCGGGCTATGCCGAACTTGCCGCGTTCTACAGCACGGTCTACCTTTTTGTTACGGTGGCTTTGCTTGTGTTGAGCGGCTTCGTAGCATTGATGATCAGCTCCATTCGCCCGCGCCCGCTTGCGATCGGCCTGGCGGCGCTGCTCGTCGGCGGCGCACTTGTCGCGTTTGGTCGGCCGGCCTGGGTTGATCGCACACCGGAGTGGAGTTTCGCGGCCTTCCTGATCCTCCCGCCGCTGCTTGCCCTCGCCGGCGCTCCGGCCCTACCGGCCGGTCTGCGTACGCTCGTGCTCTGGTACACGGCGCCCTTTGCGGCAATGGCTTTCCTGCTCGCCGACCCGCGCACCCATTTTTATACCACCCATCCAGCCGGCGCACTGATCGCCGCATGGGCCGCCGTGATGCTCTGGGAATATCTGCGTAACTCGCGCCTGGCTGCGTTGCGCTGGCCCGTCGCTGCTGCCGGCGTAGGGTTACTGGCGTTGGTATTGCCCTTCAGCCGCCAGGCCTTCCTTACTGCCCAGCCCGAGTATGAACGTGCCTATCCCAACAGTATGCTTGCGCTCTACACGCCGCCCTCGGGCCTCGTCGCCCCCGACGACGGCCTGTTCGCATTTGCGCGCGCCGATGGCTGGAAAGCCGTTGCCGAGTTGTATCGCAGCGGTGAGCTTACCGGCAGTTACGCCACCAATGTAGAAGTATTTGTGCCTGGTTGGTATCTGCGCGGCCAGTTTCGCTGTGCGCGTGAGCCGGAACAGTTCGTCACCGTGCTGGCGGAACAGCCGCTTTATATTCCACCTGGGTACCACCACCACACAACGGTTGTCGTGAACAGCGTCTCCACTCTGGCGCTCTTCAGCCGTGAACCATCCGCCGGGCCGCTCCGCATGATCGATGCAGCGAACAGTACGGCTGCTTTCGACGCAGTACCGGTGCCTAATTTCCCGCTCCGTCGCTCGCTTAGCGGCCCTGTGCCGCAGTACAGCCTCGAAACACCCTGGCGCGACGGCTTCAGTCTGCGCGGCTTCGACCTCGACCGCACCCAACTTGGCCCCAACGGAAGCGCTTTCCTCACTCTGTACTGGCGCGCTCCTGCTCCGCTTAACGTGCTCGCTCAGCCCGAACTGCTTGTGCTTGATGACGCCGGTAACGAAGTTACTCGCGCTCCTACCTATTGTGGCGGCATCCCCAGTACCGAATGGCATAGCGATAAGGTCAACGACACACCCTTTCGCCTCGACGCTGCCGGCCTCGCCCCCGGTCGTTATACCCTTGCCGTGGCCGTGCGCGACCGCACCACCAATGCCTGGATGCCCTTGCCCGATGGCGCGTCCTCCCTGATGCTGAGCGAGTTGGTGATCACTGCGGAGTAGCGCACCAAGCTTGCTGCTGGCGTATGTTGCCCGCTCGGCCAGTGCATACCTAGGACACGGTTAGTGCGCCGCGTGGGGTCTGCCGCTTCAAGGTGGGCCAGTGCATGCCGCCGACAGAGGTAGTGCGCCGCATGCGGGTCTGCCGCTTCAGCGGCCGATCCCCCACAGAAATGCGCGGCGCTTCAGCGCCGCGCACTAATCCGCCTTGCGCCGCAGGCGCACCACAGAGGAACTACGCTACTATCTTAGGCTATGATGCCTAACCCAACCTCTTACACCTGGGCCCTGCCCACGCCTGCCGAGATCGCACCGCTGGATGTGTTGCTCGAACAGGCGTTAATCTTCCCGATCGGTAGTATGGCCGCCTGGACATCCGACATTGGCCACGAACATATGCGCGTGGTGCGCCACAACGAGCGGGTTGTTGCCGGACTTGGCGTAATCCCGTTTGGCCATTGGTTTGGCGGACGTGTAGTGCCTGCCGGTGGCGTTACTGCTGTTGGTGTTGCCCCGGACCGGCGCGGTAGCGGTGTGGGCCTTTGGATGCTCCAACGTATGTTGGCGGAACAGCACGAACTTGGCGTGCCGATCGCGACGCTCTACCCAGCTACAACCACCTTCTATCGGCGCGCCGGTTTTGAGCGGGTTGCCCAACGCCTGATCTACGAACTGCCGCTGGCCGCGCTCAACCTGCGCGAGCCGACGATCGAAGCGGTGCCGATCGACGACGCTGATCTTGTGCGCCTGCATGCCGTCTACGCCCAGCGTGCGGCGCAATCGTCGGGCTTTATTGATCGGCCGGACATGCTCTGGAAGCGTCTCCAGACGCCTGAAGGCAAACGCTCATATAGTGTTGCCGCCGTACGCGACGGCGTGTTGGAGGGCTATGTCACCTTCTTGCACGCCACTTGGGGCGAGCCGCTGATCGTGCGCGATCTGGTTGCGCTGACACCCGCTGCCGGCCGGCGCTTGCTCCAGGTGCTCGGCGATCATCGCTCGGTGATTGAGAACGTACGCCTTCCCGGCGCCCCCTACGACCCGCTGCTCTTTCAACTGCCCGAGCAACGCCAGCGCCTGCATAATGCGATCGACCTGATGCTGCGCATCATTGACGTGCCGACCGCCCTCATGGCGCGTGGTTACTCACGTGATGTGAGCGACGAACTCCACCTTGCCGTCGCAGACGATTTGCTGCCCTGGAACAATGGCCGTTTTGTGCTCCAGGTGGCCGATGGCGTTGGGCATGTGACCCCGGGTGGCCAGGGCCGGCTACAATTGCACATCCGCGAACTCGCCGCACTCTACAGTAGCTACTTCACGCCGGCTGAACTTCAACTCGCACGCAGCCTCACCGCCGACGAGTCGAGCCTGTGTATCGCCACCCAACTCTTCGCCGGCCCGCGCCCCTGGCTTCCCGATATGTTTTGACCTGGCGCATTGCGTGGTGCGGATTGTGGATCGCGTTATCCCGGCGCTAAATCTGCAATCCGCAATCCGCAATACCCTCCTCACCTCTTCACCCGTTCACTCTCCTCACAATGTGGTACCATGCGCACGGCAAATACTCTGTACAGGAGTTACTGATGCGTGCGCTTGTGCTTTTTGGCATGCTTGTCTTACTCACCGCCTGTGCTGCACCTGCGCCGCCGGTGCGCCAGGAGCAGGTTATTGATGGCCTTACGATCACCCTTGAGGCTGCTGATAGCGCCCGGATCAATACTGCCCAGGAGTTCCTGATTACGCTGGCTGATACTACTGGTGCGCCCATCCCCGACGCGGCGGTTTATCTCGATCTGGACATGCCGGCAATGCCGATGGCGGCCAACCGTCCGGTGGCCGACAATCTGGGTGATGGTTCCTTTCGCGCCGCGGCTGCTTACACAATGGCCGGCGCCTGGGAAATCGTTGTTGTTGCCGTCGTCAATGATGTCGAATATCGCGCCGTCTTCACCCGCGATGCCGTCTCCTGACCAATGGCACTTATACCATTGCAGCGCCTCAGTGTTTCAATGTTTCGATACTTCAGTGTTTCAGTGATTGAGGTTCCTATGTCCTTCCTTCGTACCTATTGTGCCGCGCTCCTGCTAATCTTCGCGCTGAGCGCCTGTGGCCCCGAAGCACCGCCGCCAACTACCGAGGCCGCGCCAATCGTGCCTGTGCTGGCCGCCTCTGAGCTAACCGTCGGACTTAATCGCCTCCCGATCGGCTTGCTTCAAAGTGGTTCGCCACTCAACGATCCCGATCTCGCGATCGGTGTGCGCGTCTTCAGCGTCAATGCCAAAGACACCCCGATTGCCGAAACTACCGCCGTCTATCGCGGCCAGGGTCTGCCGGTTGGCCTGTATATCGCCTATGCGCGTATCGATCAGCCCGGCGGTTATGAGGCCGAGATCAGCATCCCGCTTGATGGCGCTGAACCTCAGGTGAGTCGTTTGCGCCTCGACGTTGTCGCCGAGTCACGCGTGCCTGCCATTGGCACCCAGGTGATCGCAAGCGACACGCTCACCGTCGCCGATGTGCCCGATTTGAGTCAACTTACGTCTGATCCGCGTCCCGACGCCGATCTCTACCAACTCAGCATCGCCGATGCCGTTGCCGCCGGCAAGCCTTTTCTGGTTACTTTCTCTACGCCGGGTTACTGCCAGACCGCCGTCTGCGCGCCGAATCTGGAAGTGGTCAAGCAGCTCAAAATCGCCAACGCCGCTGCGATCAATTTTATTCACGTCGAAGTTTATCCATACCCCTTCGGCGAGTCATTCCAGGCCCGGCGGCTCGTTCCGGTTATGCAGGAATGGAATTTGCGCACCGAACCCTGGACGTATCTCGTCGACAGCAATGGTACGATTCAGGCGCGCTATGAAGGTGGCCTGACCTTTGCCGAGCTCGAACCGGCCCTCGTACAACTCGCAGCCGGTCAGCCTGTTGATCCCTTGCAATAGGGTCTATTCAGTATTCTGCACTTTGCATGCAGCCGTATTTTCACGACCTCAGTGCCTCAATTGGCTCATTTGGATTGCTCAGTGTTCTAAGCGTCGGCACTTATAGCAGTGGGCACATCCACTGCGCCCCTTGTGGGCGCGCGGCGAGCCGCCTCATGCCAAGCAGACGGCTCAATCGTTTAGGCGTGGATCTGCTCCCTGTTCAGGGTTATCGCACCGGCAGGTTAACCCCTGGCCGTGCCTGTTCCGCTGCTTCACCCACGCTGCGTACCGGCGTTACACAGGCGTCAACGGTAGCGAAGACAGCTTCCCACCCGGCAAGTGGGCGTGTTGCAATTGTTTCGGCCACCGTCGCCTGCAATTCGGTTTGCGCCGACCCAATGGAGCCGTGTAACGCGATGAGTTCCGGGCGTTCAATCGCGGTACAGAACCGCGCCCAGAAGTGCGGCTCCAGCGCCGCTACAGCCAGGTGGCGGCCATCGGCACACGTGTAGAGCCGGTAGCATGCCTGCCCGCCGGTCAGCACATCACCCACCGGCTCTTTGCTCCGCGCCACCGCGTGCCACGGCGCCATAAGCCACTTTGCGGCAGCCTCCATCGGTACATCGACTATACCGCCCCGTCCGTTGCGCTCACGTGCCTGCAAGGCTGCGAGAACCGCTGTTGCTGCCGCAATCCCGCTGATCATATCTGCCAGCGGCGCGCCGGGGAGCGCCGGTACACCATTGGCCTGTGTGCTGGCAATCAGGCCGCTGAGCGCCACAAAATTCAAATCGTGTCCGGCGCGCTCCCGATCCAGTCCGCTCAGCCCATACCCACTAATTGCACAATAAATCAAGCCTGGGTGCAGTTCGGCTAATGCCTTCGCACCCAGTCCTAATCGATCAAGCGCACCGGGCCGCAATCCATCCACCAGCACATCCGCTTCGACCGCCAGATCGCGCAACGCTGCTTGCCCGGCACGCGTCTTAAGATCCAACTCAATGCATGTCTTCGTGGCATTGAGCGGAGCGAACATTGGCGCCAGGCCAGCCATCTGGCGCAGCGGATCGCCGCCGGGACGCTCAACCTTCGTCACCTGCGCCCCCAGACCCGCCAGAATTTGGGTACACACCGGCCCCGGAATATACGTCGCCACTTCCACCACACGCACCCCATCTAACGCCTGCCCCAGTTCCATTGCTGCCCCTTACTGCCATTTTTGTTTACTGCATGCGCCATCCATGCTACTCGACCTGGGTTACAGCGGCTGCAACCCAAATAAAAAAGGCGTGAATGGTAACTTCTAGAGCTACCACTCACGCCTCGGTCAGGTTCAGGCCGAATGCTACGTCCGGATCTTACGCCGGCAAAATCCCCGGCACGGGCGGTGCACTAGGTCGATCGCCCGTCGGTGCGGGCGGCGCGGGCGGCAGCGGCGGTAGGTCGTCACCGCGGATCACGGCAGCTACCTGCTCACGATCCAGCGTTTCATGCTCCAACAGCGCTACCGCCAACCGGTCGAGCGTATCACGATGCTCGGTGAGCAGGCCTGTCGCCGCCTCCATGCGTTCGGCCAGTAGGTGCCGTACGGCATCGTCGAGCCGAGCCGCCGTCGCCTCGCTATGGTCGCGCGGGCCGGCCATTTCGCGCCCGAGGAACGGATTTTCCGCCGTATCGCTGGCGAAGAGCAGGCCCATCTCGTCGCTCATACCCCAGCGCCCGATCATGCGCTTGGCCAGTTGGGTGGCTCGTTGCAGGTCGTTTTCGGCGCCGGTTGTAATCTCGCCAAGCGCCACCTGTTCTGCTGCCCGACCACCGAGCAGCGTCGCCAGTTGCGAGCGCAAGAATTGTCGCGAGTAGTTAAAGCGATCACCCTCCGGCAGATACTCGGTGACACCAAGCGCACGTCCACGCGGAATAATCGTCACCTTATTCACCGGGTCGCTTTCCGGCAATAGAGTTGATACCAGGGCGTGGCCCGCTTCGTGGTACGCCACAACGCTCCGTTCGCGCTCACTCATCAATACCGGGCGCTCAGTTCCCAACACAATCTTGTCCAACGCTTCGCGGAAGTGCATCTTGGCGATCTGCCGTGCACTGTAGCGCGCCGCGTGCAGGGCCGCCTCATTCACCAGGTTCGCGAGGTCTGCGCCGGCGAAGCCCGGCGTCTGGCGGGCCAGAATTGACGGGTCTACATCATTTGACACCGGCTTACCGCGCAAGTGGATGCGCAAAATCGCTTCGCGACCACGAACATCGGGCAGACCGACCGTCACCTGACGGTCAAAGCGTCCTGGGCGCAGCAGCGCCGGATCAAGCACGTCTGGGCGGTTCGTCGCCGCAATAATAATCACCGGCGGGCCGCCGCTTTCGAACCCGTCCATCTCAACTAAGATCTGGTTGAGCGTCTGCTCGCGCTCGTCATTCCCGCCACCCATGCCGGCGCCGCGCTGACGTCCGATTGCATCAAGCTCATCGATAAATACGATTGCGGGGCCATTACGCCGCGCCTGCTCAAACAGATCGCGTACCCGCGAGGCGCCGACGCCGACGAACAATTCGACAAACTCACTGGCGCTTGTGCTGAAGAACGGCACACCCGCCTCACCGGCAACTGCACGCGCCAACAGCGTCTTACCGGTACCGGGCGGGCCAACCAGCATTACACCGCGTGGGATTTTGGCGCCGAGCCGCTGGTAGCGCTCCGGGCTCTTCAGAAAATCGACTACCTCGACAAGTTCGCGCTTCGCCTCATCGGCGCCCGCTACATCACCAAACGATACCGACGGTTTATCAGCAGTATGCGCCTTCGCCTTTGAACGTCCGAAGTTGAAGATGCCCTGCTGGCCACGCCCTTGCTGGCGTGCCATCCAAATGAAAAAGCCGACAATCAACAATACCGGCCCAAAGGCCAGCAGAATCGTCCAGATTGGCGAGCCACTACTGCTCCGCGCCGTAATCTCAACGCCCTGCTCACGCAGTAAGGGCAGCAACTGCTCATCGCCAACCGACGGGATTGTACTTGTGAAGCGGCTTAGTTCACTCGGGGCCTGCGTGAAGAGCCCGCCGCCGCCGACCTGCGTCCCCTCCGGCGGAGCGATCGGGTTCACGAGTTGGCCGCGAATGTCTTGCCCGGTCAGTTCGACCTGGGCAACATTACCGGCCTGCACCTGCTCTAAAAATGCGCTATAAGACATTGTCAGGGTAGGGCCGCTTGCGCCGACGCTGAACATATTCCAGAACAGCACTACTGCGAGCAACACTATGAGTAAGCGCGACCATTGCGACCAGAACGGATTGCCGCCTGAAGGCGCGTCGCTGCGATCATTATTCGTATTTCGTGGAAGCATAATTCGCTCCTTAAAAGGCATCCCTGTGCAACATTGCTTTGAGATACCTGAATCTTACGTTCTTCCATGATACCCTATTCACCGCTTTTTGTGCAGCCGAGAGTGTTAACCCTGCATTAGAGTTCACGTTTATTCATCCCGCTCACCCGCTCATCCGCTTTCCCATGCTATGATACGCAGCATGACAATTCTCTCCATCGAAGCGATCAGCAAACAGTATGGGGTCAGGCCGCTTTTCAGCGATGTGACATTTGGTATGCAGCCAGGTGAGCGGCTTGGTGTGATCGGAGTGAACGGGAGCGGCAAGAGTTCACTCCTGCGCATTGTTGCCGGCATTGAACCGCCTGATCGTGGCCGAATCGTTATTGCCAACAACGTTCACGTGGCCTATCTACCGCAAGATCCATTCCTGCCCGCCGGTGTAACGGTACTGGAAGCGGTATTCAGTGGCGCGTCACCAACGGTGCAGTTGTTGCGAGCCTACGAGCAAGCCAGTGCAATGCTGGCAGCGCACCCCAATGATGCGCAACTCTTAGCCGAGTTAAACACGCTCACAGCGCAAATGGATGCTCGGAATGGGTGGGAAGCGGAGAGTGCGGCGCAAAGCATTCTAAGTGAACTTGGGCTGGCCGAGCAGATGCATATAAACGTGGATCTACTTTCCGGTGGGCAACGTAAACGGGTGGCAATGGCCCAGGTGCTCGTCGATCGACCTGATCTATTGATCCTCGACGAGCCGACAAACCATATTGATACAGCCACGATCACCTGGCTCGAAACCTATCTCGCGCGTACCTCCTGTGCATTGTTGCTCGTCACTCACGATCGTTATTTTCTCGATCGGCTAGTGACGCGGATGCTGGAGTTGGACGGCGGGCGTGCTACCACCTATGAAGGTAACTATACCAAATTTCTTGAGCGCAAAGCTGAGCAACTGGAGCGCATGACCGCTGCCGAAGAATCACGTCAAAACCTTTTACGCAAGGAACTCGCCTGGCTTCGGCGTGGCGCGCGGGCACGAACAACCAAACAGAAAGCGCACGTTGATCGTGTCCATGCGCTGATGGATCAGGATCCTGAGCCAATCCAGGCTGAGTTAACAATTGCTCTGCAAACCGGACGCAGGCTCGGTAAGCAAGTAATTGAGCTAAAAGGTGTTACGAAGCGTTTTGGCGAGCGCACCGTAATCGACAATCTTGACCTCGAGTTGCGCCCTAATGACCGGGTTGGCATCATTGGTCCGAATGGCCAGGGCAAGAGTACCCTCCTTAATCTACTCGCCGAGCGGCTTGAACCCGACGCTGGTTCGCTTGTGCGCGGTACGACAGTCCAACTCGCTTACTACGATCAACAGAGCAGCGGCCTCGCTGAAAGCCAGCGTGTGATCGACTACATCCGCGAAGCCGCCGAACTAGTGCGTGGTAGTGATGGTGCGTTGGTAGCGGCCTCGCAGATGCTCGAACGGTTTCTTTTTACCGGCGAACAGCAGTGGAGCTTGATCGGTACGCTTTCAGGCGGCGAACGCCGCCGACTCTATCTCTTGCGCCAACTCATCGAGGCGCCCAACGTACTCTTGCTCGATGAACCAACCAACGATCTTGATCTGCAAACGCTGACCATCCTTGAAGACTACCTGGACGATTTTAATGGTGTTGTTGTGGTTGTCTCGCATGATCGCTATTTTCTAGATCGGGTCGTTCAGCGTACGCTAGCGTTTGAGGGTGACGGCAATCTTACCGAGTATCCGGGTGGCTACAGCAGTTATGCAGCGCATCAGGCTGAGCGGCTGGCAAGTCGGCCGGCGCAGGCTCAAACTAAAGCAAAGCTGATGCCACAACCAGCACAGGCGGCTGGGTCACGTCGCCTGAGCAGCAAAGAACGGCGCGAACTTACCCAACTTGAGCAGCAGATCAACGACCTGGAAACGCGACGTGATGAACTTGGCACAGCACTTAACAGCGCCGGGGATGACTATGCCTGTTATACAGATCTGGCAACTCAACTTCAAGTCATCGAAGTGGCCCTTGAAGCGAGTTTTACCCGCTGGGCTGAGTTGGCCGAAATAGCTGAAGCATAGCGCCTGAAACTGCACGAATTATCTAAATGCGATGCACTATAGGACAGTTTTATTGTTGCGGGAATGTGCCTTTGGAAAGACGTAAAACGCCCCTATCGCACATGGGTTTACAGCAGTTGACAATCAATTGCCTGGGTGCTATACTACGCGAACTGAAACGAACGCGGTCTCATCTGCAAACCCAGAGTAGACCAAACAAGTTAGGGAAATAAAACTAAGCGAACCGCGCTGAAAGTTTATTTCAGAGACGTCGCCAGGAAGCTCAGTAACAGCTGAACCCTTCCTGGTTTTGGTTTTTCTACTTGTTAGTTCGGCGCAGTTGCACCTTCACAACTGAATCACGGTAGTGATTGAAATATGGTTCCACGTCAAGATACTGGATCGGCTTATGCCGAGCTTCAGTAAACAACGCAGAGTTTGATCCTGGCTCAGGATGAACGCTGGCGGCGTGCCTAATGCATGCAAGTCGTACGCAGGGTGCGTGCACCGCTGCGTGGCGCACGGCTGAGGAACACGTGGGTGACCTACCCCGGTGTGGGGGATAC
>JBBRUG010000012.1:0-37076 GCA_038247995.1 Chloroflexales bacterium
CACTGAAGACGGTGAACTTGGTGAGGTAGCACTGAGCACACTGAGGCACTGAGGATGATGCGGACACTGAAGACGGTGAACTTGGTGAGGTAGCACTGAGCACACTGAGGCACTGAGGAGACTGAACACACTGAGCATGCTACAGGCGGATACCAGTGTGCTCACATCCTCAGCGCTTCAGTGATCCGCCCTTTTGCGCACCCTGCACGTCACTGGTATACTGGCAGCAGTGAATTCGCAATTCTAACCACAGCCAGCTTACTGGCCCGAAAGCCGCATATGGCCGATCAGCACCTGATTCGCACCTTTAGCATCATTGCCCACGTCGATCACGGCAAGACGACGTTGAGCGATCGACTGCTGGAGATGACAAATACAATTACGCAGCGCGAGTCACGCGAGCAGATGCTCGACTCGATGGATCTTGAGCGCGAAAAGGGCATTACGATCAAGCTCAAGCCCGTGCGTATGGCCTATACGGCCTCCGACGGCATTACCTACCAATTGAACCTGATCGACACGCCCGGACACGTCGATTTTAATTACGAGGTATCGCGTTCGTTGGCCGCCTGCGAGGGCGCGCTGCTTGTGGTCGATGCGGCGCAGGGGATCGAGGCGCAAACGTTGGCCAACGTCTACCTGGCGATGGAGCACGATCTGGCGATTATTCCGGTGATCAACAAGATCGACCTGCCCGGTGCCAATCCCGATGAGGTAGCTGCAGACGTTGAGAAGATCATTGGGATCCCCGCCTCAGAGTCGATCAAAGCCTCGGCCAAAGAGGGTATCGGCGTGCCTGAGATCCTGGAGGCGATTGTCAAACGTGTGCCGCCGCCCAGCGGCGATCTGACGCGCTCACCGCGCGCGCTGATCTTCGACTCGCACTATGATCCCTACAAGGGTGTGATTGCCTATGTGCGGGTCGTCGATGGCGTGTTCACCAGTCGCGATCGGGTGCGCTTTATCGGCACCGATGCAACGGCGGAAACGCTGGAACTCGGCATCTTCATTCCGCGCATGGTCGCGCTACAAGAGCTTGTCGCCGGCGAAGTGGGCTATATTGCTACTGGTCTCAAAAGTGTCGAGGAATGCCAAGTCGGTGATACGATTACGCTGGCCGATCGCTCGGCGACCGATGCGCTGCCCGGCTATCGCCCCGCTAAGCCGATGGTTTTCGCTGGGCTTTATCCTGTCGATAGTAATCAGTACATCGAACTGCGCGAAGCGTTGGAGAAGCTCAAGCTTAACGATGCGGCACTTTCCTACAGCCCTGAAAGCTCGGCGGCGCTCGGCTTCGGCTTCCGCTGCGGCTTCCTTGGCCTGCTGCATATGGAGATCGTGCGCGAACGTTTGGAGCGCGAGTACAATCTTGATCTGCTGATTACTGCGCCGAGTGTGGAGTATCGTGTGCTGCAAACCGATGGCGAGGTTATTACCGTCGCCAACCCGTCGGAGATGCCTGAAGTAAGTAAAATTGTCGCGATTGAAGAGCCGATTGTGCAGATCAATGTGATCGCGCCAACGCGCTACATCGGCGTGATTATGGATCTGGTGACAACCCGGCGCGGCGCTTTTGATGCGATGGAATATCTCGACCCGACGCGGGTACTGCTCAAGTATAAAATGCCGCTGGCCGAGATCGTGATCGACTTCTATGACTTGCTTAAGAGCCGCACCCAGGGTTATGCGTCACTCGATTACGCCCTTGCCGGTTATCAGGACGCCGAACTCGTCAAGCTCGACGTGCTGGTGAACCAGGCCTCGGTTGATGCGCTGTCGCTGATTGTACACCGCGACTTCGCCTATCAGCGTGGACGTGACCTGGTGGATAAGCTGCACACACTGATCCCGCGCCAGATGTTTGAAGTGCCCATTCAGGCGGCGATCGGGAGCAAGATTGTTGCCCGCGAGACGGTGCGGGCCATGCGCAAAGACGTGCTCTCGAAGTGCTACGGCGGCGATATCACCCGCAAGCGCAAACTGCTCGAAAAGCAGAAAGAGGGCAAGAAGCGCATGAAGATGGTCGGCAACGTCGAGATTCCGCAGGAAGCCTTTATGGCAATTCTCTCGCTAAACGAGGATACGGTGGAAAAGCGCGAGCGGTAGAGCGGGCGAGCGATAGAGCGGGCGAGCGATAAAACGGGAAAGCGGTTCTCCTGTTCTTTTGTTCGCTGTTCTTTTGTTCCTTTGTTCTCTTGTTCCTTTGTTCGCTGTTCTTCAGACCTGGAGATGTTCGTGCGACGCATTGCAGTATGTTGCCTCCTTGGCGCCCTGCTCGTGCTTGCCGCCTGTCAGAGCACAACAAACGGCGCGGCGCTCGTTCCCGTGGATGACAGCCCGATCGTTGTGCGGGCCGGCAATACAACAATCACCATCGCCGAGGTGCAGGCGCGCCTTGATCGCGATATTGGGCCGGCGATTGCCGATCTGATCGCGCAAGGCCAGTCGCCCGAAGCGATCGAAGATTTGGCCAATCAAAATAATGTTCGGGCGACAATCTTCGACCAGATGGTTCAGGATCTATTGCTCACCGATTATGCGCGGCGGAATGGCATTGGTATAAGCGCCGGTGAAGTGGACACGGCAGCATTTGCTCAGATTCCCAGCCTGAGTGATGGTGGGTCTTTCACGAGTAGCACAGAGATCCGGGAAACTGCGGCGAGCAGTCAGCTTGTGTTTGAGGTGATTGCGCGTAACACGCGGGCCGATATGTTCCGCGCCCGCCACATCCTGGTGCGCGATCAGGCGAGCGCCGACAGCGTTCTGGCGCGCCTTGCTGGTGGTGAGGCGTTCGCCGATCTGGCCGCTGAACTCTCGCAAGATCCCGCTTCGGCGCAGCAAGGCGGCGATCTCGGCTGGACGCCGCGCGGCGATTTTGTGCCCGAGTTCGAGGCGGCCGGCTTTACTATTCCCCTTAACACGCCGACTGCCGTTCCCAGCGAATTCGGCGTGCATGTCATGGAAGTCCTCGAGCGGGCTGAGCAGCGCCCCTTCGATGATTTTGCAGCGCTTCGGCAAAGCCAGAATGCCCAACTCTTTTTTGAGGAGAGTTTTGCACCCTGGTACGATCAGTTACGCGCTGAAGCCGAAGCAAGCGGTGAACTTCAGATTACGCCCGGTTTCGACCCGAACGTGTTGCCATTGCCATTTCCAAGCTAGCGCACTGAGCAGCACGATTGACCCACTCAGAAACCCAACGCTGAGTTAGTCGGGTTTCTGTGCCTGAAGGCAGGCTACCTATGCGAGTACTTGTATGCTAACCTCTGGCCAGATCCTTGACCACGCTGTAGAGTTATTTGGTATTGACATAACAATCGGCGTGCAATTGCACCCAATAGCGCATTTGCTCGATGCTGCGCCGACGCCGGGGATACCCGCTGAAGGCGCCGCCGAGGTGGCTTCGTGGGCGGTGACACAGGGCGGCGGGCCATATACGCCACCCACGGTGCCGTTTCCGCTGCGGCCCACTGTTCCGGCGATCCTCACTGCTGCTACAGCGCCTGATCTGAACGCCCTTGCCGAGCGCCTGCGCCTGCGCTACCCTGCCGAACATCAGCTACGCATGGCGGCGCTTGATGCAAATGGCGCATTGGTCTTTACGCAGGAGCTTGGATTGGCGGAGTTGGCCGCTGCTGTGCTGCCGGCTGCCGATGCGTTCCTAATCTGCGTGCCTGCCCTTGCGCCCGCCGCTGATCAGCGCGGCCTGGAGGGTTTGCACTGGGTTGTTACACGCCTACTCGGCCCTGGTGGGTGCCCGTGGGATGTGCGCCAGACCCAGCAGTCGTTGCGGGCTGCCCTGCTCGAAGAGACTCACGAAGTGCTTGAAGCGATCGATACCGGCGACCAGCACGCGCTGGCCGAGGAATTGGGCGATCTGCTGATCAGTATTGTGGCGCACAGCGAGATGGCGCGCCAGGCCGGCGATTTTCGGCTGGAAGATGTGTTGGAACTGGTGACAAGCAAGCTGATCGGGCGCCATCCGCATGTCTTCGCCGATCTGACGATCGATGGCGAGGGGCAGGTGCTGCACAACTGGGAGCAGATCAAGGCCGCCGAACTGGCTGCTAAGGGCAAAACTCGCGCAAGCGCGCTCGATGGCATCCCGCCGACATTGCCCGCATTGGCGACCGCGCAAAAGCTCGGCAAGAAGGCGGCGCGCATCGGCTTCAACTGGCGCAGTGTTGATCAGGTCTGGAACAAAGTTGCCGAGGAATTGGGCGAGTTGCGCTCGGCGGCTGCGGCAAATGATCGCGCCGGGGTAGCTGAGGAGTTTGGCGATCTGCTCTTTGTGCTGGGGCGCCTGGCCGCCTGGCTGGAGATCGACGCCGAGACGGCGCTGCGCGAGGCGAACGCCAAATTTCGCCGGCGCTTTATGGCTGTAGAACAGCTTGCCGCCGAGCGTGGCCTGAAAATCAGCGAACTCGATGGGATGACCCTAGCGACGTTATGGAATGAAATCAAAGGCCTGGATCACTGAAACACGCATGAGCCGGCTGAGCGCACTGACTAAGCTTTTGTTTATGCCACCACCGCTTGAACTGTTTATTGGCGATGTCGTGCAGACGCGCAAGGCGCACCCCTGCGGCGGCGACACCTGGGCGATCGTGCGCCTCGGCGCGGAAATTGGTATGCGCTGCACAACGTGCGGGCGCCGCGTGCTGCTGCCGCGCAGTGAACTGGAGCGGCGGATCAAGTGCTTCGTTTCGCGCGGGGCGGATGCTCCAGATACTGTGTAAGGCGGAAGCATTCGCGCAGCGAATGCTCCGCCTTACACTAGCTACCCCCCAATCAGCCAGATCTCCTTCTGCGTCAGACTGAGCCATTCGCAGCCATCCTCGGTGATCAGGATCTCCTCTTCGAGGCTGATATAGCCGAACTCTGAGCGTACACCAAGCTCGAGGGTGAAGATCTGCCCGGCCATGATCGTGCCATAGGGCTTCGTGCCGTAGCGCTCCCAACGCGGGTAGAAGCCGACGCCGCCGTCGTGAGCGTAACGCCCTACCGAGTGGCCAAGGGCGTGCGGATACTCCTCGTAGCCGGCGTTGGTGATGAATGACCGCGCCACAGCATCAACTTCCCAGCCCTGTACGCCGGGGCGCACGAAATCGGCGGCGGCCTGGATTGCGCCGGCGACCGCGTCGAAAATCTGCGTCACCTCAGGCGGCGCAGCCGTTTCGCCGGGGCGCAGGCAGTACCACATGCGCTGATTGTCCGAGCAGTAGCCGTCGCGCATCACGCCAAAGTCCATGTGCAGCGTTTTCCCCGGCTGAATTGTTGCGTCCGATGCGCCGACGTGGCCCCACGGCGACTCTGGGCCGGCGTTGAGGCCTGGACAGTGCTCAGCGTCCCAGGCGTTGCCGACGCCGTAATGCTGGACGCGCCCCTGGACGAAGGCGTGCAACTCGCGCTCGGAGAGGCCGGGCCGCAGGATCGCGCCCAGTTCCTCAAAGATCGTCAGGCCCAGTTCGATCGCGGCGCGCATGCGCACCAACTCCTGCGCCGTCTTGCGCCCGCGCAGCGCCTCGATCAGGCTTTCGGCGGACACCAACCGTTCGGCGTAGGGCGTATCTTTCAGATACTCGCGCAGGTTCAGCAGCATGCCATAGGTAAGCCCGTCGGCGGTGACATCGCTCTGGCTGTAGTTTATGCCGATCCGCTGCGGCTCATGTTCAGCGCAGATCGCGGCCAGCACCGGCCCGATGCTCTGCGTGTAGGTGCGCACATCATTAAAAATATTGAACTGGCGCACGGCCTCATCATCGCCCTTGCCGGTAACGGCGATCAGCGCGCCCGAGCGGGTGAAGATCAGCGCCGCCGGCCAGGTGATCGAATAGTGGCCGAGCAGTTTGAGCACCGGATCGGTGTGCTCGGCTGTCTCACGCACAAAAATCAGCCACATGTCGAGATCGAACTCGGCGAGCAAACCGACGGCCTGAGTCGCTTTTTACGGGTAGATGTCCAATGGGGCGCCTTTCTTTGGAGGGACAAGGTGACAGGGTGATGCGTGATGCGTGTAGAACACGCACCATATAAACAGTGATAATGCGCACGGTCAGACTGGCCTAAGCCCAGGGCGCGCACGGCATACACCACGAGCAGGCCCAACACCGCGCCGGCGCTGAAACTATTCCCAAAGCCCACCAGGGTTCTTGTGCGCACGAGGCATTGTTGCCAGAGGAACGCCAACCCTTCGCGAATATCGGCGGCAGTACGGCGCAGCACCGAGCGCCCGGCGGCTTCGGCGGCCCGCGCCAGGTTGAAAGCGCGCGGGATCAGCGTGAGCAACAGCGCTGAGAGCAGAAAGGCCACCGCATCGATGCCGATCACATTCGCCGGGCCGATGATCGCCGCCAAGCCGCCGCCAAGCGCCGGGGCGACAAGCGCAATGATCGTGCTCGCCGACCAGATCGCACTATTCGCCGTAACAATTCGCTCGCGCCCGACGAGGGCCGGCAAAGCGCCGAAGTTGACCGCATCAAACCAGACGAAGGCGGTCATCACGCAGATCGCGACAATATACACCTGGGTCAGGATCAATATATCAAAAGCCGCTGCCAGCGGGATCGAAGCGACCAGGACGGCCTGGATGAGGTTACAGGCGACCATGAGCCAGCGGCGATCCACCCGATCGGCGAGGGCGCCAGCGATCAGGCCGAAGGCGAAGTAGGGCAACACTTCGAGCGTCGCGAGGAGTGCTGTTTGCAGCGCCGAGCCGGTGAGTTGGAACACCAGCATCGGCAAGACGACGGCAGTGATCGTCGAGCCGGTCATTGAGATCACTCGCGCTGTCCAGAACAGGCGAAACGAGGGATCGCGCCAGAGGCTTGGGGCAGTCATAGAAAATCGTCACGCCTAGGTACAACACACAATGCGAACTGCGTGTAGTATACCTGTAATCAACAATTACTCCGCAGGAGGCGTCCGATGAACTCTGCCACCCCGTCCGCTGTGCTCACGGCCCTGGACGAAGCGCGGGCCGCGTATAGCGCCCGTTACCCGGCAAGCGCCGCGCAGCACGCCCGCGCCCGCGAGGTGCTGCCGGGCGGCAATACGCGCAGTGTGCTTTATGCATCGCCGTTCCCGCTCACGCTCACGCGCGGCGAAGGCGGCCAGGTCTGGGATGTTGACGGCAACCAATACACCGACATGCTGGGCGAGTACACCGCCGGCCTCTTTGGCCATAGCAACCTGGCGATCCAGGACGCAGTACGTTCGGCATTGCAAGATGGGATCAACCTGGGCGGGCATACTGCCGCGGAGGAGCGTTTTGCGCGCGCCATAGTGGAGCGCTTTCCGGCGTTGGAGTTGGTGCGCTTTACCAATTCGGGCACCGAGGCGAACCTGCTCGCGCTGGCCACTGCTTGCGCCGTCACCGAGCGACGTGATGTGCTGGTGTTCAATGGCGCATACCACGGTGGCGTATTTGTGTTCGGCGGCGGCAGCAGCCCGTTAAATGCACCCTATCCCTACCATTTTGCGCGTTTCAACGACGCTGCGGGCGCGGCGCAGGCGATCCACGCCCACGGCGAGCGGCTGGCGGCGGTGATCGTTGAGCCGCTGATGGGCTCGGGCGGGTGCATCCCGGCGACGCCGGATTTTTTGCAGGCGCTGCGTACGGCAACTACTGCGACGGGCGCGGTGCTGATCTTCGACGAAGTAATGACCTCGCGGCTTGCACCGCAGGGCATGGGCGCGGCACTGGGGGTTACGCCCGACCTGATGACGCTGGGCAAATATGTCGGCGGCGGGATGTCGTTCGGCGCGTTCGGCGGTCGGCGCGACCTGATGGAACGTTTCGACCCGGCGCTGCCCGGTGCGTTCACCCATGCCGGCACTTTCAATAACAATGTATTGACGATGAACGCCGGTTATGTCGGCCTGACCCATGTGTACACCCCCAATGTCGCAATCGAGTTGAATGCGCGCGGCGAGCATTTACGCGAACAGCTCAACGCCGCCTGTCGGGCGCACGAGGCACCGTTACAGTTCACCGGCATGGGTTCGATGCTGAACTGGCATACCACAGCCGCACCAATTACGGCGCCGGAAGACACGGCGCAAGCCGATCCGGCGCTTAAGGCGCTGATTGCGTTCGATCTGCTGGAAGCCGGCTTCTGGGTTGCTCCGCGCGGCTTTATCGCCCTGAGCCTGGAGATCGACGACGCGGATTGTGTGCGCTTTGTTGCTGTGTTGGAAGGCGTGCTGCAACGGCGGGCAGAGTTGTTTACCGCTGTGCGCGAGGCGCAGGGGGCGTAGGCAGGCGGATCGCGGCGGGCGGATCGCGGCGGGGCGATGTAGGGGCAGCCCCATGTGGCTGCCTGCATGGGCGACCACGAGGGTCGCCCGTACGGCGGCGGGCGGATCGCGGCGGGCGGATCGCGGCGGGTCATCTGTACGCGGATCAGGGAAGGGTAGGAGTAAGCATGACCATCGACAGCAATGTTACGGCTTGTATCGCTCAGATCGAGGCCAGCCATGCGGCTCGTGAGCAAGCACTAGGCGCCTCGCGGGCGTTGATCCGCCAATGCGCCAATAGCATTCGTGCGGCGCATCGGGGTGCATTTGCCGATGCCGAGGCGCTGCTCGCCGATGCCGGTGCGACAGTTCAACACATTCAGGTCGCCACAGTTGACACGCCGGCGATCTACCTCGCCGGGTACACTCAGGACGCGCTGAAGGAATATGTCGAGGCGCATCTCGTGCTGGCGTTTCTCGCTGGGCGCGCGCCGCCCGCGCCGGCCGACCTCGGCGTTGAGCCGGCCGCCTATCTCAACGGCCTGGCCGAAGCCGCCAGCGAGTTGCGCCGGGCGATCCTCGACGGTTTGCGGCGCGGCGAAGTGGTGCGCGGTGAAACCTTGTTGCAGACCATGGACGATGTGTATAGCGCGCTAGTAACCGTCGATTTCCCTGATGCGATCACCGGCGGCCTGCGCCGCACGACCGACGCCCTGCGCGCCGTGCTCGAACGCACGCGGGGCGATATGACTGCCGCGCTGCGTCAGGAACAGCTTGTGGCGGCAATGCGTGAGTTGGAAGGGCGGCTGGGGTTGGAGTGACGCGTGGCGAGTAACGCATGAACTGATTATCGCCCGCATGTTCAGGCGTTCCGTGGTTCAGCGGTTCCGTGGTTCCGTGGTTCCGTGGTTCCGTGGTTCCGTGATTCCGTGCCTTCCGTGGTTCCGTGGTTCCGTGCTTTCAGTGGTTCCGTGGTTCAGTGTTCCGGAAACCAAGCCAGAACACGAGGGCGCTCAGTGCGGTGATCGCCATCGCAGCGAGGAAGAGCGTCTGATAGCCGAGCAGCGCGATCACAAAACCGCCGCTGAAGGTGATCAGCGTAAAGCAGATCCCACCGGCCATCTCCACTGTGCCAGACACGGTGGCGCGGCGATTCGGCGGCACAAGTTCAAGGAAGTAGACCATCGAGGCCGCGTAGCGCATCCACGAGAAGCCTACCAGGCCGACAAAGCCGATTGCCGCCGCGCTCCAATGCGGGATGAGCGCCAGGGGCAGAATGCTGATCGCCGAGCCGATCGTGGCGCCGATCACGACCTTCTTGTTGCCGAAGCGGGCTGTGAGTGCGGAAGTGGCGAGGGCAGCAGGCACGCCGAGCAAGCGTCCGGCAGCCAGAATGATCCCGATCTGCGCCGTCGGTACCATCAGCGCGGCGTCGAGGTAGACGTTGAAATACGTTGTCGTGGCGGCAATGCCGGCCACCTGAAGCAACCGTACCAGCGCGATAATGGCGAGGATGCCGAAGATCGGCGCGACAACTTCGGCGCCGGTTGGTGCAGGCGGGTTCGTCGGTGCCGCCGCTGCCACCGGCGTACGTGGCCGTGCAGCGCGGATCGCAAGGATCGCGGGCAGGAGCATCAATGCGCCGGTAATCAGGGCAAAACGATAAGGTGCCGGCTGCTGATCGGCGACGCCAAGCACCCCAGCGAAGAATGGCGGCAGTACGCCACCCATCAGGCTGCCGAGAAAGGCCGAGAAGGACAGCAGTGCGGTTTGCACGCCAAACACCTTGGTGCGCTGAGCCGGCAGCACACTGGCCATCAGGAAGGGCGCTGTATTCACGAAGAAGAGCGCTAGTCCCAGGTAGAGCAACATATTCGTGCCGATCAGCCAGGGCAGCCAGATCGTGGCCGGCAGCAGATCGGTAAACGGGAGCAGCAGGCAGCCACTGAGCATCAGCGTGATGCCCAAAAGCATCATCTGGCGACTACCAAAGCGCTCGCCCATTATTCCTGAAGGAAGGCTGGCCAGCGCAAAGACGAGCATACCTGCTGCATTAACCAGGCCGATTGTTTCCGGCCCATAACCCAGGCGCAACAAGTATAGGTTGAGCAGTACAGCAAAGACCCCCCCGTCCACGACAAAACCCACCAGCGCAATGGTGAGCAGATACATCCCAACCACCGGCCCAAGCATCCGCAGACTATCGACATACCGTAGGGCCGGTGAACCAGCGAGGCGCATTCGAGTAATCCTTCGACGTAAACGATGGCGAAAAGATGCGCCTTATTATAGAACACTGCGGCCCTGAGGCCCACTGAGGCCAAGATTAGGTATTAAATCATCCGCCGCTTCAGCGGCCCATTGCTCCGCAAATTACGAGCAGTGCCCTTCAGGGTGCGTTGCGCGATGTCCGGATTATACAAAGCATGCTACAATAGACCAAATGTGTCATACGCTCTCCACGCCCTCTACCAACCAAGTGGAGTACGTAGACGTAGCACCGATTTCCCGATGACTACAGACTTACCCAATAACCTGTCTAGCCTGGGCACGGCGGCGCTGCCGGCGGCGGTGCTCGGCGCAATCGAGGCCTGCGTCGCTGCGTGCCGAGTAACGCTGAACCAGTTGGAAGGTGAGCGCGATCGCTTGCGCGCCGTCCTCGACCGGCGCATTCGTCCTGCCCCCGACGGCCCGGTGCGCCGCCTCTGCGCCGTCGACGGCGCACATGCGACTGTGCCCGCTGCCGGTGCAACCTTCGCTGCGATCGCCGCTGCTGCCGTGGAGGATGCCACCCTCACCGATCAGGAGGTGCTGGTTCAGCTCATGCCACCGGTCGAAGAGCTCGATGCGCTGATCGGCGGGTTGCGTTCACTACTAGAGTTGCGCCTGCTTGCCAAACGGATCCGCGCTACTTCCAGCGGCCTGTTCGTGCTCGACGGCTCGTTCTATTCGATGCTGATCGAGGTAAACCGGCTGCTCGTACGTTATGCCCAGGATCATCGCGGAGGATCGCCGCCGGCCTGGTGGAGCGGTTTTCAACCCCTGATCAGGTCGTTCTTCGACGAACAGGACTGGCGATTAGTTTTGGAGTGTCGGCGGGTGGTGGCCCATCCCAAACTGTCTACCGCCGCCGACGATGTGCTCACTCTCGTGCCCGAACTCAGCGGCACAATCACCGATCGCACGCTTTGGTCGAGTGTACTCAATTCGGGCGAGTATACGTTGCCCACACCGCTGATTCGCAAGGATCGCCCGCACTTGCTCACCGGCTACCGGGGCATGCCGCACACCGATTTTCAGCCGTTGCGCACGGCGATCGAACACGGCTATGGGCAACTCTATGTGATTTATTATCGCCCGGACACCCACGGTCCGGCCTATCGCCTAGAACTGCCGGCCGCGCTGATTGCCCGCGAACCGCTTGGCGCGGTGCTCGCTACCTTTCGTAGCGCATTGCTGGTCAACAATCTTCAAGAGCCGTTGCCGCAGTTTCTCGCCGATACGATCTGTCGCCAGCTTGGCCACGCCCTCGCCGCCACGGCCGAAGGCGCTCGCACGACGCTTCAGCACGAATTTGATCTGGCTCTGGTAACCCGCTACCTCGGCCCGTATCGCACGCCACGGCGGTAAAGTCAGAATGCAGGATTCATGATTCAGGAAGTTGGCGTCATCCGCCATCCGTAGGGGCGAACCAACGTGTCCGCCCAGATCTAATGGGTGTCGGTTGGTCATGAGCGACCACGTTGGGTCGACCTGTCCACTCGCCAAACTGCGCATAAAAACCCATGTCAAGGTGTCGGTTGGTCATGAGCGACCACGTTGGGTCGACCCTCCGATCAATATCTTTGCCAACACGACCGTCACCTAGTCATCTGGTCACCCGGTCGATCGATATGAGTCACCATAGGAATACTTCGTGTCCCTCCTGCCGCCCGATCTCGAACGCCTGATCGCTGATCATCTCGGTGTCGCGCCCACCGATCTTGCCCCCACGTTTGGCGGCTTTTCCAACCTGACCCTCCGCGCTGAGCTTGTCGGCCGACCCTGCGTGATCAAGGCCGCCACGACGCCCGCCAAACGCGCCGATGTCCAGCGTGAGGCGGATCTACTGCCCGCGCTGCACGCCGCCGGCTTGCCTGTGCCGGAGCCGTTGGCGTTCGTCGCCGATACAACCTGGACGGTCAGCATCACTGCGGCGCTGCCGGGGCAGAATGGCTTGCAGGTGCTAAGCGAGGTGCCGGCGCAATTGCCACTTGTCTTTAAAGCCCTGGGGCGGACGCTTGCCGCTGTTCATGCTGCACCACCGCCAGCAGCACATCCTGACCTGGATTTTGCGCTGCGAGTAGCATCTGCTCAGGCGAGCCTCGCGGACAGCGCCATCTCGCCCGATCTGGCGATAGCGCTTGATGCGGCGCTGGCGTACCCAGTCTGGAGCACTACGTCGGGACTCGTCCACGGCGATAGCGGGCTGCACAATCTGCTCTGGGGTGCCGAGGGGCTCTGGCTGCTGGATTGGGAGTGGGCCGGCAGCGGGCCAACGCTGCTCGATCTGGCCTGGCTGCGCTGGACGATGGCCTGGCGTGCGTTGCCTGCCGAACTCTGGAGCGCCTTTTTGAACGGCTATGGCCGACTTCCAGCGGCGCTTGATGATGCAACCCAACTGGCGCTCACTCTTGGCCAGATCGGGCTGATCCTCGTCCGTGCCGCCGATCAGCCCGCCGCTCACGCCGAGTGGCTCCACCGTGCCGCCTGGACGCGCACGCTCTTTGCTCCTTAACCCGAAGTATGCTTCAGCGTTCTCGCGTTCTATAGCGCTGGGCAGATCCATTGAGCCGGCCTACAGTCGGCGCGAGCACAGCGCGCCACCCGCTTCAGTGCCATCAGAGGTTCAACCGTTTTGCTCAGTGCGCTAGCGCTCTAGCGCAGCTTCCAGCCCAGCTTCTCCAGCGCCTCGCGCAGCCGATGCCGCCCGCTCATACTATTCGGGCCGGCTACACGCTGGGCCGAGTGTTCGACCCAGTCGCCGCTGACGCGCATCTACTGTTCGTTGTAGAAGCGCTGCATCACGCTGTTGTAGTCGGCGATCGGCTCTGCCTGTTGATCACTGTAATGCTCACGGTGCAACACCGCCGCCTGGGGCAGTCGTGGCTTCACAGTGGGCAGGCGCGTTGGGTCAGGGTAGCCGACGCTCATCCCAAAGACGGCGAACGTCCCGCTGGGCAATTGTAATTCGGCAGCAACTTCTTCCGGGTGGTTGCGCATGGCGCCAATATAGCAAATGCCCAGCCCGAGCGACTCGGCGGCGACGGCGGCATTTTGGGCGGCAAGGGTCGCATCGAGCGCAGCCATCAGGAACATCTCGGTGTAGTCGAGCGCGGCGTGCGGCAGTTCACGCGTTTCGGCGGCGTCCGCTAGGCGCGCCACGTCGGCCAGCCAGACTAACAAGAGCGGCGCCTGGCGAATCTGCGCCTGATCACTGGCTAGGGTCGCCAACCGATCCTTCCGCTCGGGATCTTCCACCGCCACGACGCTCCAGGTCTGCAAGTTTGACGATGTGGCCGCCGACTGTGCCGCAGCGATCAATAGCTCCAGGGTGCCGGCGGGGAGCGGATCGGTCAGATACCGCCGTACCGTGCGATGGCCGAGCAGTGCCGTCAGGGTTTCGTTCCAGGTGTTTCCGACCAAGGGCGGCGTATCACCATAACGGGCGCGGAGCAGTGCAGCGGAATCGTTTGACATAACTGAACAACACTCCTCAATCAATAACCTAATACTATACCCCCCCATGGTACCCTGAATGCTCAATCGGCGCAAGCCGCGGGCCGCGAGATGGGTTGCCCACCTCCGCCCGCCCGATCATCTGCGGCATCTGTGGATGCCGTCCGCCCCGCCGCCGTACGGGCGACCCAACGTGGTTGCCCAGGGTTGCCCCACCTCCGCCCGCCGTCTAATTGACCCCATGCGCCAACGCTCGTATACTATCTGCAAACCTTCACTCTCTGCATCTGGAGTCTGGTGTGCTCCGTTCCGCATTGCGCTCGCTAGCGCTGTTGCCGCTGGCTGTGTTGGCAATCCACTTTTTTGGTTTCGCCTTCGCCCACTTGATCGCACCTATTCAGGCAGCGCGCAACCCACTCTATGTCACCCAGTTCAGCCGCGAGCCGCTGCTTGAGCGGCTATGTCGCGCATGTTCGGCAACTGCTTAGCTTCGATGTCGGCGCCATTCCCGGCACTAACGCCGAGCCGCTCGCGCCGCTGATTGGGCAGGCGCTCGGCGCGAGCCTGGGCTTGCTGGGCCTGGCTTTTCTGCTCAGCGTGATCGTCGGCCTGAGCCTGGGTTTGTTTGCTGTGCGCGATCGGCCGCCCCGGATTGCCACCTGGCTTACCGCCGGTACAACGCTAGGGTTGGCCATGCCGACCTTCTGCTTCGGCATTCTTGGCGTTTCAGCCGTTGTGATGTTTCTGATCTGGGCGCCGGGCCGGATCGTTTTGCTGCCGTTGGAAGGCTTCGGCTGGGATCGCCATCTCGTGTTGCCGACCATTGCGTTGATGCTGCGTCCCACCGCCCAGATCGCGCAGGTGACGGCGACGCTGATGGTTGGCGAGCTGAGCAGGCAATACATCGTCACGGCGCGCAGCGTCGGCACACCTGAACGGCGGATCGTCTGGCGCCACGCACTGCGCAATGCTTTGCCTGCCGTAATCGGCACAATGGCCGGCGCATTGCGCTTCAGCGCCGGCGAACTGATTATCGTTGAGACGCTCTTTTACTGGCCGGGCTTGGGGCGCCTCGTCGGTAAGGCGCTGATCCCGGCCAACAGTTCGGTGATCGGCGAGTTGGCGCTCTTTCTCAACGCCCCCGTGCTCGGCATTGGGCTTGCGCTCTTTTTGCTTAGCAACCTTGTCGCCGACCTGATCACGCGCCGCCTCGACCCGCGCCTGCGGCGATCAGTCTGACAAGTTCAGGCGGCGGGGCGCCGGGGTATTCACACGGACGCCGGCCATCGGCCTGAGCGGCTGTCTGAATAGGGTCTTGTGACGCAATCTTTGTGGCGCGCCCGCGCAGGCGAGCGCCCACGACGCTGCGCCGGCTCCCTGGACAGTGCTCGCCCCGCGTTATGCTGGCCCAGACCGGCGATCTATGCGGGTATCTTTTGCCGTTTGATCCCTTCACAATGCGCTGTGGCCATTTTGCATTCTTAACGGGCGCACCTACTATCGCAGCGACCATCGGGTGGTGCCCTGGCGGCTGGTTGAGGCGGGCGTGGCGGTGCAACCGGCGCTCAGTTGGTCGGCCGGAAACAGCTTTATTATGCCCGCCGATGTCGGCGTGACTGCGCGCGGCGAGGTCTGGATGCTGTATACAACCGATTTCGCCGACATGCGCCTGGTCTGGATCGGCGCCGACAGCGGCCTGTTAGGCGAAGGGCTTTTCCCGTTACGCTCGGTGCGGGTGGTGGCCGCGCACGACGACGCAAGCCTGCAACTCTGCGGGTTGACGAATACCCGCCGCCTGGAGTGCGCCTTATTTCGCCCGGGCACAGCGACTGAGCCGCATTGGCGGATTACCTTCGACCGGCCCAATAACGTGTTTGTCGGCGGGGCAGTTGTGGATCAGCGCATGTATGTGGTAACGAGCGCCGGGATTTTGTATGCGTTTGGGGTGCCGTAGCATGTATCGGCCCTACGGCGTACGGCTCAACCCCAACTCGGCCATCACGGCCTCTTCGCGGGCGCGCATATCGGCAGCGGCTTCGGGGCTGGTTTCGTGGTCGTAGCCGAGCAGGTGCAGGGCACCGTGCGCGGCGAGGTAGGCCAGTTCACGCGCGGGGGTATGGCCGTATTCAGCGGCCTGTGCAAGTACCCGATCGAGGGAGATCGCAATATCGCCGAGGTAGGTGGGTGTTTCGGGGGCAGTAACAAATGTTGAAGTGGCGTCGTCATCGGCGAAGGACAGTACATCGGTAGGCGTAGCGAGGCCGCGAAAGGCCAGGTTGAGCCGTTGCAGTTCGGCATCGTCGGCGATGAGCACGCCCACCTCGGCGGCAGCGGCGACGTGCTCGCCCTGGAGGATCGCGCTAATCGCCGCCTCAACTAGACCAAGATCCAGATTGGCGGCGGCGGCGCGATCTTCGAGCCCTGCGGCGATATTTACCTCAACGACATAAAGCATCGCTCAGTCCTCACTGCTGCTGATGAGCGTGGCGACTTGCAGCAGCACATCGCGCTCGCGCTCGAACGAGACGCGGCGGAGTGCTTCGTCGAGCGGAAACCAGCGTGCATCATCGACCTCGGTTTCCTGGGGGCGCACATCGCCGCGCTCATAGCGCATCAGGAAGAGATCGACATACTTATGCACTCGCGACGACCCGGCGCGAAACCAGTACTCAATCGTCGCGAGATGCTGCACGATCACGCCTTCGAGCCCGGTTTCTTCGGCCACCTCGCGAATAGCGGCGGCTTCGGCGGTTTCGCCGCGATTGACGTGGCCTTTGGGCAAACCCCAACGGCCGCCGCGATCGGTAGCGATCAGGGCAACCTCAACCTGGGCATCGACGAGGCGATAAATGACGCCACCGGCCGAATATGCCGTGCGGTGGGCAGGTGAACGGTTAGAGCGTGACGACATGCTCTGTGCTCAAGCCCGCTTCAGCAGGCGTCCGGCGCGCATATCCCAGTACTTGTCAATAGAATACTGGATGCGCTCCTTGGCGTAATCGACGTTCTCCCACCCGATCGGCTCAACACGAGTACCCTCAAGGTCTTTGTAGACGGTGAAGAAGTGCTCAACCTCGCGCAGATAGTGGGCCGGCAATTCGGTGTAGCTTTTGTAGTCGGCGAAGAATGGATCGTATTGGAGTACGGCGAGGATCTTATCGTCTGGTTCGCCTTTGTCGAGCATGCGAAACACGCCAACGGGCCGCGCTTCCACAATGCAGCCGGGAAAGGTCGGTAGGTTGGTCATCACCAACACATCAAGCGGATCGCCGTCGTCATAAAAAGTCTGCGGGATAAAGCCGTAATCGCCGGGGTACTGGACGGCGGAATAGAGCACACGGTCGAGCTTAAAGGCCCCAAGCCGCTTATCGAATTCGTACTTGTTGCGCGAACCTTTAGGGATTTCCACAACCATTTGAATGACATCAGGGATGTTCGGGCCGGGGTCGAGATCGTGCCAGAAGTTCTGCATGCGCCGCCTCACTATGGGAAAGCCGTTGCGATCTAATATGCTGTATTATAGCATGGCGTACGCTGAGCCGGTTGGATTGGGCGATTGCTGCTCAATCGCAGCGGCCCGTAGCGGCGGTGTTGCCGGTAGCCAGAGCAAGGGCGAGCCGAAATCGACCCTGGTTGCCAGTTGGACATCCGGCTCGTTGCCCGGCGTCCAACGCCAGAGTTCGCCGGGGCCTTCGTTCGGGAAGGCCGGCTCTTGCCCCGATCGACCGGGTTGCCAGCCGGCGGGCAGGATGACGGCCAGCGTATTGCCGTCGGGCGCCCAGGCCGCCGCCGTTGATCGGGGCAGTTCCGCGACAACAGTAGCCTCCAGGGTAAGATCGGCCGCCGGCAAGGTAACCGTTTCCGACGTGCCGAGGCCCAGCAATCTGGTACTCCAGATATCGTAGCCGGAGAAGCCGCGCGGATCGCCGAAATTGTGCTCAACTACGGCGACAGTTCGCCCATCGGGGGCGAAGCGCGGCGAAAGCAGCCAACCCGCGCCGATGCCGATCGCCGCGCCGGGGCCGCGAAAGGCAACGCCAAGCTCGGTGAGATTAATATCGACCAGGGCTTGATAGCCGACAAACCGCTGATACGCGAGTTGTTCGGCGTTAGGCGACCAGGCCGGACCGTAGACGAGGTAGCTGCCCATGGGCGTACTATCCGGCCCGCCAAGCGCATAGTTCCAGCCGTTCGCCCCTTCCCGATTAACCATGCGAATGGCGTTGGTCGAGCCGAGGAACGCCAACCCCGGCGGTTGCTGGGTAGGCGCGGTGGCGAAGGCGATCCGGCGGCCATCGGGCGCAAAGGCCGGCTCACAGCCGGCGCCAAGGGTCTGCTCCAGGCCGGCGCTCAGCTCGATCACGCGCACTTCAGCCGTGGCGCACCAGGCGCTCCAGCCGGCCCAATCGAGGCTACGCGCCTGGTCGGCGGAGGTATAGACCAGCGCCAAGCCATCGGGCGCCCAACTTGGGCCGGTTTCGGCGCGGTTGTTGGAAGTAAGCTGTTGCAGTCCATTGCCGTTGCGCTCGATCACCCAGAGTTCGGCTGCGTTCCCGGCGCCGCGAACCAGGGCGATCCGGCGGCCGTCAGGCGTGGCCGCGAAGTTACTCACCGTGTCGGCGAGGGTACGCTCGATGCTGGTGGTTGGGTTGAGCGCGATCAATGCACCATCGCGCAGAAAGAGCAGTTCCGCATCACCACCGATGACAGGCGCCGCAGTGGGCGGAACGGCAGTGGGCGCAACGGCTGTGGGCGGCAGTTCAGTTGGCACAGCAGTCGGCGGCACGTTGGTTGGGGCAGCGGTGGGCGGCGCAAGGGTTGCGGGTGCCGCAGTGAGCACAGTTGTGGGCGGCACAGCAAGCGATGCCGCAGTTGGGAGCGGTGCGCTGGTGGGCGCAGCGCTGGGCGGCACAGCTGTTGGCCCGGCGCCCGGTGCAGCGCCGCACGCGCTGAGCAAGAGCATCTGGATAAGGAAGAGAAGCATAACGGACGACGGACGACGGATGACGGATGAGCGATAAGTAGTAGCAGCCATGGCAGCCTCCTGCGCTGGCAGGGCGCGAAATAAAGCGGCAGCAGGTCGAGCCGCATCGCGCCGCTCATACCCTGCTGCCTGAGATCAGCTCGTACCTACTGAACGCCGCTCCAGTCAGTTTTGTTCCGATCCGGCCACCAGTTCATCGGTGTCGACGAGGATTCTAATCCGCTCCTCAGATCGCGCCGACTCTTCCAGATTGGCTACCCAGGGCAAGAACGTTTCGGCGAACGCCTGCTGGCCGGGGCCGGTATTGAGCAGTTCCGTGTTATCGAAACCGCGTACCTCTGCGGGCTCAAGCACTTCAATAATATGCCAGCCGAAGTTGGTTTGCACCAGGCGTACTTCACCGACAGCCATGCTAAAGACGGCATCGTTGAACTCGGGCACATAAACGCCCTGTGGCGCCCAACCCAGATCGCCGCCTTCAACTGCCGAGAGCGTATCGTCGGAACGATTGCGGGCGAGTTCGGCAAAATCGGCGCCGCCCTCAATTTCGGCCAATAACTCCTCAGCCTCTACACGGCGTTGTTCGGCCGCCTCGCCTTCGGCGGCGAGCAGAATATGCTGTACGTGAACCTGTTCCGCCGTGGTGTGGCGGAGGATCATCTGCTCGACAAGGTAATCGCGGCTCAGCAGCGTGCGTAACTCATCGACGCCGGCGATATTATTCGCGGCCAGGAACTCCTCAAAGACAGCTTCATCACCGCTGGACTGCTCCTGGAGCAGTTGATCGATCCGAGTGTCGATCAGTTCCTCATCGACGTTGACACCCTCTTCGGCGGCGGCTTGCACCACCAGTTCAATCTGAATTAATTGATCGAGCAAATCGCTCGGATTAGCGCCGGGCTGATAACGGCGTACAAACTCGCCGCGGGTAATATCTACCGCTCCGACCTGCGCGATCACCTCAGGGTCGTCCGGATCGCCGATCGCGCCGGGGAGCGGCAGGGCAGTGGGAACCGACTCTGTGGTGGGGATGGTGCCGGCCGTCGGCCGATTAAAGGCTTGCTGCTCGGGGGGCGGAAACAGCAGCGCCATAGCGATGCCGATGGCGGCGAGCAGGCCCACTGCCCCGATAATAATGCCGATCGGCGGGCGTCCGCCTTTTTCCTCAGTCGCTTCAGCCTCCAGCGCCTCCTCGGTTACGTCGGCTGATGTATATGCCGGATCAGCCTCGGTTACTTCGGCTGAGGCATATGTTGGATCAGCCTCGTTTTCGCGCGGCGCATCCAGGGCACCTGGGTCATCGGTGAGCGGTGGTTCGACCGGCTCATCCTGCTTACGTACATCGTCGCTCAACGTCTACTCCAATCGATAAGCATCTGCACAGACAGTAATTATTCACGCATCCTACCACAGAATGTTGCGACGGCGCGAGGGCCAAGCGGCAGGCGTGGGCGGGCATAACGAACGTCAGTTTGCTTAGATTGCGTCCGGCGGACGATGCGCGTAGAATGAAGGATGTGGTATTGTGTGATTAGTCCATAGTTATTTCGGCAAAGGGTTAGGCGGACGGA
Source organism: Chloroflexales bacterium (assembly GCA_038247995.1). Lineage (GTDB taxonomy): Bacteria > Chloroflexota > Chloroflexia > Chloroflexales > Chloroflexaceae > JBBRUG01. The sequence goes on from JBBRUG010000012.1 coordinate 20,509, forward strand.
GATCTCCGTAGAAATGCCTCCCACTATCAGTCTGGATATTGCTGCATGAAACCGACCTTTGTGGTCTTCATTGGCTTGTTCGCCGTTTTCACCGGGCTAGGGGTATTAAACCCGCTGCTGGCGCCGCTGGTGCGTGAACTTGGGCTTACGGAGATTCAGGGCGGGTTGATCATCACCGCCGCCGCAATGATGTTTGCGATCGGCAGCCCGTTCTGGGGCCGGCGCAGTGAGTTCTGGGGACGCAAGCGCGTCATGGTGATCGGCATGATTGGTTTTGCCTTTGGGTATGGCCTGTTTGCCGTTGTGACGCATATGAGCCTGATTGGCTGGCTATCGCCGCTGATCGCCTTTTTCGCCCTGGTACTGGCGCGGGCGTTGGCCGGCTTCCTGATGGGCGGCGTGCCGGTTGCGGCGCAGGCGTATATTGCCGACACGACAACCGGCGCCGAGCGCACGGCAGGTATCGCGCTGCTGAGTGCAGCCAATGGTTCAGGCTTCATTCTTGGCCCGGCGATCGGCGCTGCCCTGGCTGGTTTCGGGTTGTTGGCCCCGTTATACGCCGCTGTGGCGCTGCCGATCATCACGTTGGTGCTGGTCGCACTATACTTGCCTGCGCTGCCGCCGCAGGCGATAACGCAACAGCAGCCGCGTTTGCGTCCCACCGACAGCCGAATTGTGCCGTGGATGCTGATTGCATTCACAATTGTGCTGGCGCTGATGAGTTTGCAGATCACGGCAGGGTTTCTGTTTCAGGATCGCTTGAATCTCAGTTCGCAGGAGACGGCGCAATTCCTGGGGTTGGCGTTTGCCGCCAGCGGGATCGCCAATCTGGTGGCGCAACTGGGCATTATTCGCACGTTTCGTCTACCGCCGTTGCGGCTGTTGCGGCTTGGAGTGCCGATCGGGATTCTCGGGTTTGTCGTGCTGATCGGCGCCGAGACCTTGCCGATGCTGGTCCTGGCCTTTGTAATCGCGGGGTTTGGTTTGGGGTTGGCATCGCCGGGTTTTGCGGCAGCGGCAACGCTTGAAGTTGAACCGCATGAACAGGGTACCGTTGCCGGCATTATGACGGCAGCCCAGGGCTATGGCGCGATGACCGGCCCATTGCTGGCGACAAGTTTGTATCAGGTGCATGAGACGTTGCCGTACTTTTTCGCCGCTCTGTTGCTGAGCGGCGTTACCGTAGCGGCGTGGCTGCATCCGCGACTGCGGCGGATCGTGGTGCAGCCTACGCCAGTAGCGGCGGACTAGCAGATGCAGGCGGCAGGCGGCAAGTGGCAGGACGAACGATCCCGGTAGCGGGCGTTCGTCCTGTTTTGTTAGCGGAAGAGCGCCGACTCAGGGTAGCGCTGATGGAGGGTCGTATCGAGGCCGAACCAGTGGCCGGAGGGCGTGCCGAGCAGAATTGCCGAGGCCACAAAAAAGGGCGGCATTGTAACATTGTAATACGAGCCGGCAGTGATATTGCTGATTAGAAACAGTGCGAGGGCCGCATTAGGGCGCACCGCCAGGCCCAGGAGCATGCCCACGGCCACGCTGATCTGGCCCAGGGTAAGCACCCAGGCCACCGGGCGATAGCAAGGGATGGCGAAGCTGCGTAAATAGGCGGCGCTGAACGAAGTCGGGTCGATCTCGGTGAGGCGGCGCGCAAAATGTTCACGTAGAATGGGGCTGGTAAGCCACTGACGCGTGAGTTTGTGGTACGCGCCATAGAGGAAGAACAGACCAAAGGCGTAGCGTAGGGCTAAAACGACGCCCCGTGCAGCTTGAAGCGGGGTGATCCGAGCGGACATAATGTAGCACCCTCCATGAGCTGCGGTGCGTACTGGGCATGGCAGCTCGGCACGCAGATACCCGATACATATCATAACATAGCATGTCATAAAAGAAGTAAAGAGATCGCAATTGTCCATGGTCAGGCTCAGAGACTGCCTAAGCAGGGGTTTCGTCACCGCAGCGCGCGCGGATGCGGCTCCCGCTGGGTCGTTCCCGCGCCGGCGGAAACCCCACCCAGCGGAGCCAGCGCAGCGCCGTGGGCGCCCGCCTGCGCGGGGCGCAACGGACAGATGGCGTCATGCGCCCCTTTTCAGACCGCTTCTCAAGATCGTGTACACGCCTGACAGCGGTGGTTAGGCGGTGTTACAATGGGGCCACGATGTTCAGGAGGTGCCATGTTCGAGCAGATCGACCTCAAGATTACGGTTCCCAAACGGGAATATCGCCGGCGGCTGCCCGAACTCCAGGCGCGCCTCTTTGATATGGAGCAGGCCGTGATCGAGGCGCGGCTGCCGGTCGTGCTGATCTTCGAAGGTTGGGCTGGAACAGCGCGGGCGCGGCTGATCGGCAGCCTGACGCGCCGCCTTGATCCGAGAGGCTTGCGTGTGCATGCCGGCACGCCGCCGCGCACCTTCGAGCGTCAATTTCCCTGGCTCTACCGCTTCTGGTTGCAGATCCCAAGTTACGGTCGGCTGGCTATGTTTGAGCGCGCATGGTATCGGCAGGCCGTCGATGAACGGCTCCGTGAGGATGGCAGCGTGGCGCTCTGGCGCAGCCGCTGCGAAGATATCGTCTCGTTCGAGCGGCAACTCGCCGACGACGGCACAGTGATCCTCAAGTTCTGGCTGCATATCGCGCAGAAAGAGCAGCGGCGCCGCTTCAAACACTTGCAGGCCGACCCACTGATGGCCTGGCAGGTTACCGCCGAAGACCGTTGGCAGAACCGCCATTATGACGAGGTGGCGGCGGCGATCCAGGATCTGATCGCCCGCACCGACACAGTCGGCGCACCGTGGCACATCATCCCGGCCACCAACCCGCGCGCTGCACGGCTTGCCGTTTTTGAGATTATTCTCAATGCTCTGGAAGCGCGCCTCGGTCGCCCGGCCATCGCGCTCGACGCCGCAACCCAATCGGCAGGCACTGACGATAGCAGTATCGCCTTTCGGCGCTATACACTCGCGGTACATGGCGGTAATGGTGCGGCTACGGCGCATCCGGCCTCGGCAAAGGCGCCGGCAGCGCCGGACTATGCGCCGCATGTGTCGCAAATTCTTGATCGGGTCGATCTACAGGTCAGCCTCGATGAAGCGGTATACAAGCAGCGCCGCAAACACCTTCAGGCCAAACTGTACCTGCTGGGGCTTGAAATCTACCGCCAGCAGCGCCCGGTAGTCCTGGTGTTTGAGGGTTGGGATGCGGCCGGCAAGGGCGGGGCCATCCAGCGTCTGACGGCAAAGCTTGATCCGCGCAGCAATACGGTACACGCGATCGCGGCCCCGACGGGTGACGATAAGGCGCGCCACTATTTGTACCGCTTCTGGCGTCGTCTGCCGCCGCGCGGGGCGATCGCCATTTTTGATCGATCGTGGTATGGCCGAGTGCTGGTTGAACGGATCGAGGGTTTTGCGCGCCCCGATGAGTGGCAGCGCGCCTATGCCGAGATCAACGAGTTCGAGCGTCAGCTTGTCGGGTTTGGGACGATCGTCTGCAAGTTCTGGCTGCACCTTAGCCCCGAGGAACAGTTGCGGCGCTTTGAGGAGCGCCAGAATGTGCCCTACAAGGCCTGGAAGCTCACCGACGAGGACTGGCGCAACCGCGAGAAGTGGCCGCAGCACGAAGCGGCAGCCAACGAAATGCTGCTGCGTACCTCAACCCCAACGGCACCCTGGACGATCGTCGAGACTGAAGACAAGCGTTTCGGGCGGATCAAGGTGCTGAGCACAGTTGTGCAGCGCCTCGAAGACGAGTTGGGGCGGATCGAGCTGTAAAGCCGTTATTGTGCTTGGCGAAACTCGGATCGCAGCCCCCGAAGACCGGTCAGGCCTGACAAGCCTGGCCGGTCTTTGATCACGCATCACGGTCGCTGAGCGCTTGCTGGACTTTTGCGGCCAGGGCACGGATGACATGCTCGCGCATACGCTCACCTTCGGCGGGATCGGCGGTGCTGGGCCGGCCATTCACGCCACCCGAATCGGGTTGATACACGAAGCGTGAGTTCACCAGATGCCACGGCTTAGTGATGCTAGGTTGCGCCGGCCTGGTGACAAACGGCGGCAGCGCCGGTGCAGTCGATGATCACCGGCGCCGTCAGCTTCAGCAGGGCGCCTATTGCTCTGCTTGGCTAGAGGTGCTATAATAGGCCTGTCGAACGTACGTTCTAATTGCAAGGATTGTTTCGCTTCCACCTACGAACCTCGGCTCTTTGTCGATGGGAAAATCGATTGCCAGACGATGTCTGGAGCATCAAGGAGGACGCATGACTACGCACGCACATGCCAAGCCCGCCGGTACGCCCACCTGGGTCGATCTGATGGCGCCTGATCTCGACGCGGCGCGCTCGTTTTACCATGCCGTATTCGGCTGGGAGTACGATATCGGCGACCCGAAATATGGGGGTTATACGAACGCCCGCGTGGGAACCCGGACTGTGACGGGGCTCGGCGGCCCTGAGCCTGGTGCGCCGCCGATGCCGGCCGCGTGGAGTACCTACTTTGCCACCGAGGATATCGAGGCCGACGTGGAGCGTGCAGTTGCGTTAGGGGCCAAGGTGATATCCCCACCGATGGTTATCGACGTATTTGGCAGTTCGGCGATTTGTGAAGATCCCACCGGGGTAGTGTTTGGCTTCTGGCAGGCCGGCGAGCATATCGGTTCAGAAGTGACTGATGAAGTTGGGGCGCCGGCCTGGTACGAACTGTATGCGTCGAACGCGCACCAGGCACGCGATTTCTACACGGCGCTCCTAGGCGCAACCGCCGATCCAATGCCGGGCGACTTGGAGTACTATATACTCAAGCATGGCGAGACCATGATCGCCGCGATTATGCAGATCGACCCCGCGTGGGGCGCGTTTCAACCGCAGTGGATGACTTACTTTGGGGTGGCCGATGCCGATGAAACCGTGGCGACAGTTGCCAAACACGGCGGCAAGGCGCTGAGCAGCATCGATGATTCGCCCTTTGGCCGTATTGCAGCGCTGACTGACCCCGACGGCGCAACCTTCAAGATCGTCGAGATCCCGCAGACGTAGGCCGATTGTATGCGTCGTCGTCCTACCCGATCCGACCTACCCAGTGCGCCGCGCCACCCCGAGGCGCGGCGCCGCTTTGCCCTGCTACGGTCGCTGATCACGGACCATAAGCGTCGTCATCGTCTGATCCTGATTGGCACGCTGTTGGCGCTGCTGGCCGTGGCCGTATTGAGCGCTCTGGCGCGCATATATACGGTGCTGCCCATCGATGTCTGGTTCACGCAAGAGCTCCAGGCCGAGCCGTGGGCGTTGTTCACGCGGTTGATGGTCGCTGTGTCGTGGGTTGGTTATGCGCCCTGGTCCGCCGTCAGTGTGGGTATCGGTACACTGCTAGTTGGGGTGCTGCTGGGCTGGCGCGACGGGATGTATCTTTTGCTGGTGACTCTGGCGCAAGGGCTGGTTAATGCGCTGATCAAGCGCTCGATTGGACGGCCGCGTCCGATCGATACGCTTGTCGATGTATTTACGCCTGCGTCCGGTTTCTCATTCCCGAGTGGCCACGTCATGTTCTACACGGTCTTCTTTGGCCTGCTGCTGTTTCTGGTGCTGACCCGCGTGCCCAGCGTCTGGTTACGCTGGTTGCTCGGTGTCCCGCTCGCCGCGCTGGTGTTACTCGTCGGCCCGTCGCGGATCATCCTCGGCGCGCACTGGCTCAGCGATGTTATTGCGGCGTACCTGCTGGGCCTAGCAATCCTCGTTCTGGCTATCGAGGGTTACATCCACTTCTTGGCGCCAAGCACTCCAGCGGCTGAGCGCGGGCTAATCCGCCAGTATGATCAGCGCCGTGAAGCTAATCCCCCGCCGGAGTTGTAGTAACCATTATTTAAAGGTTGCCTCGCGTTCAGGCTTTGTACAGTACCGGCGCATTTTTAGCTGCGGAGCTCGAAAAGACGCACCTTCCGTAACTGATATGTAACCCTGGTGCGTATGATCACAGGTGTTCTCATTGGAGAGCAAGATCTACCCTGAAACGACAGCATTCTACTGGTTATACCGTAGATGCAACCAGTTCAACCCAGGGTAAGCCGACACAGGAACTCATTGGGGAGCGTCCAGCATTTGGGCGCTCCCCGTTTTTATTGCGGAGAACCAAGATGCAACCAACGATCGCTCTGATTGCCCACGATGGAAAAAAGGCCGATATGGTGGCGTTTGCCACCTACAACCGTGAGCGGCTGAGAAATTATCGCCTGATTGCGACAGCCAGCACGGGGAAGCTCTTGATCAGCAAAGTGGGCCTGGAGGTTACGTGCCTTGCCAGTGGGCCGTATGGCGGTGACGCCCAGATCGGCGCCCAGGTGGTTGAAGGTGGGGTTGAGGCGGTGATCTTTCTCGTCGACCCGCTGGACAAGCACCCGCACGACCCGGACATCCAGAGCCTGATGCGGCTCTGCAATGTGCATAATGTGCCCCTGGCAAGTAACATTGCTACCGCCGATTGTATTATTGCCGCGATCACGCTGCGCACACCGCTGGAGCAACTGAGTGCTGAGAATTGGTAGCGCTCCTGTGCACAGCACAACCTTCTTCTAGAGGAAGCCAATGTCAGTTAGCATCACCCAGGAACGCCCCGACACTGTCGACGCGATGAACATGATTGCCGAGTTAGAGGCCATTCTAGAACCGCTCTATCCGGCAGCGAGCCGCCATGGCTACAGCGTTGCCAAGCTTTTGGCTGAGGAGGTGGCCTTTTTCGTGGTGCGCGTCAACGAGACGCCGGCAGGTTGTGGCGGGATCAAGCTTGTCGGTGGTGAATATGGCGAGATCAAGCGGATGTATGTGCGGTCCGCGTTGCGTGGCCAAGGCCTGGCGAAGCACATGATCGCCCATCTGGCCGCCTATGCTCACTCATACCAGATCACGACACTCCGCCTGGAAACCGGCATCTACCAACCTGAAGCGATTGCACTGTACGAGCGGCAGGGCTTCTACCGCATTCCGCCATTTGGCCCCTACTTCGACGATCCGCTGAGTCGGTGCTATAAAAAAAGGATTGAATACTGATAGCGGCGCCGACGACTGTGTTAATGATGCGGAATGGCAGGCGTTGCGCAACGAATTGCAAACAACCTACACTACAGCATTGCTCAGATCGATTGCGCCTGCACAACCAGGCGCGAGCGCAGCGCGCTACCCGGTTCAGTGGCCGCAGCAGCTCAGTCATTCTGCTCAGTACTCTAATCTGGTGGAGCGGCTCCGGGTCCACATCGATTGGCCCGAGCCGGCGATATCCGCCGCGATGATTCTGCTGACCCATTGTGCTGATCATGTCGGCGAAATCCGGCAGCGCCTGTTGTGGGTGGGCTCATCCTGATTATGCATCAAAGCCGGTATATGCTGAAGAGGAGCGTCCTGTGGCTCGTTTTGATCTGATCGCATTTGATGCCGACGATACGCTCTGGCATAACGAACGGCTCTATAGCCAGGCCCAAACGACCTTAAAAAACCTGTTGGCCCACTATCACTCGCCCGCATGGATCGCGGAGCGCCTCTACCAGACTGAAATGCGCAACCTTCAGCATTTTGGTTATGGGATCAAGAGTTTTGCCCTCTCGATGATTGAAACTGCTGTCGAACTGACTGAAGGACGGATCACCGGGCAGGACATCCAGATCATTATTGACGCCGCCCGCACAATGCTTACTGCGGAGATCGAACTGCTGGCGCATGTCGCCGACACCCTGGAATTACTCGCCGCCACCTACCCGCTGATGGTGATCACCAAGGGCGATTTGCTTGATCAGGAAGCCAAACTGGCCCGGTCGGGCATCGCGCAGCGCTTCCAATATATCGAGATCGTGAGCGATAAGCGCCCGGAAACGTACGCAACCCTCTTCCAGCGCCACAGCATTACGCCGGCGCGTTTTCTGATGGTCGGCAACTCGCTGCGCTCCGATATTCTGCCCGTGCTTGCCGTCGGCGCGAGTGCCGTATATGTCCCCCACGAACTCACCTGGGCGCACGAACGCGCTGATCCGCCGCTGGGGCAAGTGGGCTACTACGAAGTTGCCCATTTCGGCCTGCTGCCGAACCTGATTCGGGAACTCGAGCAAGCACCACGAATCTAGAGTACTGAGCAACATGATTGAGCCGGTTGAGGCACTGTGACGGGCGGCTCGCGAGCCGCCCCGACGGTCAACGAACACGGTATGTGGTTTTATGCTCAGCGTCGAGCGATCGCAGCAAGTGAGCTATACGTACAGCATGCCGCAGTTCTCCTCTACCAATGACGAGTGGCGAGTGATGCGTGGCGAGCAAGGTTCACAGCATTCCAATGCGCTTTGGCCCAATCGCTTATGCGACCTGCTCAATGGGAAGAAGGGTTGGCTGGATGCGCGCTTTCGCGGGCATGACGAGGAGGAAGGTTGGTCTTTCTTGTCGTCCCCGCGTATGCGGGGATCAGCAAAAGCGCTCGGACAGACTACGTACGTCGCATGCCCTGCATGCCCGCGAAGCTACCCTTTCCGCTCAGGCACGACAACCGCCGGCACTTCGGTGTTGCGCACGAGCGTGTTGAAGGCCGGCAACGCTTCGGCCAGCGCGGCGTCGACTGCGCGCACCTGCTCCTCGACGCGTGCGGCCAGGTCGGCGCACAGTTGCTCCTGCGCATGGGTCGGGGCGCTCTCCGAACTACCGACGAAGAACGCCAGGAAGCTTAGTTTGGCGTTCAGCATCGACGGGAAGTTCAGCGTGTCCTGGCTGCTCTTGGCCTGCACCTGGATCAGTTGCTCCTCGGCGGTGGCTAGCCGCGCGTTGAGTTGCTTGCCGGCCTCGGCGATCTGCGCACCGGCGGTGTGCTTTGCGGTGCGTTTAACCCAGGCGTCCACCTGCTCGCGCACTGCGCGCACCTTGTTCACTGCTCCGTGCGCGCTGTCCAGCAGGTCGTGCAGCTGCCGCAGCAGCGCATACTGCGCCTCGTACTCGGCCTGCGTCGTCTGCGCACGCGGGTCGGGCGCCACGCCGAACGCGGCGTTCAATGTACGATCGCCCACTTTAAGCTCGACGCTGTAGCGTCCCGGCGCTACCCGCGGCGCCGCGAGGTTCACATCCTTGTGGCCTTCGCCGCTGGCGATCTTCTGCGCGGGCGCGCCGCGCATATCCCACACGAAGCGGTTGAACCCGGCCTTCGCCGGCGCCTTCGGCTCGTCGTCGTCCGCATCCGGCTTGTCTGTCGTCGGCTCGGGCGATGCGGCGGAAGCTGCCGGCGCAGGCTCAGCCGGCGCGTTGGCGCTCGCACTCCCGGTCGCATTAGTTTCAGCCGGCTTTGGCTCCGCATCCTTCTTCTTGCTCTTGAAGGTGCGCAACTCGACGCCCGATGCGTCGCGGAAGGTCAGCGTCAGGTCGCCCTCGGCCACCTCGGGCAGCATGTAGCTCACCACCACGCCGTCCGGCGGGTTGGCGCCGGCATCCAGCCAGGTGCGCTTGATCTCGCCCTCGGGCGGCTTGACTTGGTCGAAGGCTGGAATCAGGCCGGCGACGAAAGTGTAATTGCGGCCGGTCTGCGGCGCGTGGCCGAAGTCGAACAGCTTGCCGAGCCGCAGCGTGTCGCGCGGGGTCAGCAGCGCCAGTTCAGGCTGAGCCGGCAGGTCGCCGAGCTGCTGGAGCAAGGTGAGATCGTCCAGCACCCAGAACGAGCGGCCGTGGGTGGCGAGCACCAGGTCGCCCTGGGCTACGACCATGTCGTGGATCGGTACCACCGGCAGGTTGCCGCCCAGCCGGCGCCAGTTCGCGCCATCGTCGAATGAGACGTACGCGCCGGTCTCGGTGCCGCAGTAGAGTGTGCCGCGCCGCGCCGGATCCTCACGCACCACACGGGTGAAGTCGTCATCGGCGATGCCGCCGACAATCTTGCGCCAGCTTTTTCCGTAGTCGTCGGTGGCATACAAATAGGGCGCGAAGTCGTCGTGCTTGTAGCGCGTGGCGGCCAGGTAGGCCACTGCCGGGTCGTGCGGCGATGGCTCGATGATGCTGATCAGCGCCCACTCCGGCAGCTCCGGCGGGGTAATGTTCGTCCAGTTCGCGCCGCCGTCACAGCTCAGGTGGACTAACCCGTCGTCGCTACCGGCCCACAGCAGGCCGGCCTCGCGTGGCGATTCGGCCAGGGCGAACACGGTGCCGTAGTTCTCGGCGCCGGTATTGTCCTTGGTGATCGGCCCACCCGACGGGCCAAGCGTAGCCGGGTCGTTGCGCGAGAGATCCGGGCTGATCGGCTCCCAGGTTTGGCCTTCATCGCGCGAGCGGAAGACATAGTTCGCCCCGAGGTACAGCGTGTCCGGGTCGTGCGGGGAGATGAACAGCGGCGCAGTCCAATTGAAGCGATACTTTTGCTGCCCCGCCGACCAGCCGCTGTACTCCTCGGGCCACACGCTGATCTGGCGGAGTTGGCTGCGGGCGTGGTCGTAGCGCGTCAGATAGCCCTGATAGCTGCCGGCGTAGATCACATTCGGATCACGCGGATCCACGGCGATGTAACCGCTCTCGCCGCCGCCGACCTCGTACCACTCTACGACACTGATCGCATCGCGGCTGCTGCGACTCGGCACGCTGAAGGTGGTATTGTCTTGCTGCGCGCCGTACACCCGATAGGGCGCACGATTATCTACCGTGACGTGATAGTACTCGGAGGTGGGCTGATTGTATAAGCTAGACCAGGAGACGCCGCCGTTCAGGCTGACTGTAGCGCCGCCGTCGTTACCGATGATCAGGCGCTGCGGGTTGGCCGGGTCGATCCACAGGTCGTGGTTGTCGCCGTGCGGCACCTGTACGCGCCCAAACGTCTTGCCGCCGTCCACCGAGCGCCAGGTTTCGACATTCAGCACCCAGACCGTCTCGGGGTCCTGCGGATCGGCATAGATATGGCTGTAATACCAGGCCCGCTGGCGCAGGTCGCGGTCCTCGCTCAACAACTCCCAGGTTTCGCCCCAGTCGTCGGAGCGGAAGACGCCGCCCTGCTCGGCTTCAACCATGGCCCACACGCGGCCGGAGCGCGCCCCTGATGCCGCCACCATCACCTTGCCTTTCACGCCCTTGGGCATGCCCGGTTTGTCGGTGAGTTCGGTCCAGGTGAGTCCACCGTCGTCGGAGCGGAACAGGCCGCTGCCGGGGCCGCCGCTCACCATCTCGTAGGGGCCGCGGCGGGTCTGCCAGAAGCCGGCATACACGATGCGCGGGTTGGTCGGGTCGATGCACAAATCGCTGGCGCCGGCATCGTCGGAGCGGTAGAGCACGCGCTCCCAGGATGCACCGCCGTCAGCCGAGCGGAAGACGCCGCGCTCGGGATTGGGGCCGTGCGTGTGGCCGAGGGCCGCTACCAGCACCACGTCCGGATCGGTGGGGTGGACGCGCACCTTGCTGATGTTGCGCGTAGCCGCCAGGCCGAGGTGCTTCCAGGTGCGGCCGGCGTCCGTCGAGCGGTACACGCCATCGCCGTGGGAGACGTTGCCGCGGATGGTTGTCTCGCCCATGCCGACGTAGATTACATTCGGGTCGGCAGCGGCCACGGCGATCCCGCCGACCGAAGCGCGCTTGAAGAAGCCGTCGGAGACGTTGACCCAGTACTGCCCGGCGTCGGTGGTCTTCCAAATGCCGCCGCCGGTAGAGCCGAAGTAGAACGTCGCCGGCTCGCGCGGATCGCCGGCCACGGCTACCACACGCCCGCCGCGAAACGGGCCGATGCAGCGCCATACGAGCTTCTGGAGCGGGTTATTGGGGGTTGAATTGTTGTCGCTTGTGTCCATTCAAAGCGCGTGGCCGGAACGAACTGCGCCGGCCGTGGAGCTACCTTTCTTGCTACGGGCGATGAGTGCGGCCATTATACACCCTTGCTCCCGCTTGCCTTCGGCTTTAATAACGCAGCGCCGGCGTCCCCCAAACGTGGGATGCGCCGACGCTGTAGCGTTTCGGCTCGGCAGCTCGCCGCCCGATCAGGCGGCAGCGTGCGTGGTAACCTGTTGCACAGCCCGGTTGCGATACCAGGCGATCGTGTGGCGCAAACCTTCGTGAATGGGTGTGGCATGCGCGCCGAACGCCGCAGTATATTTACTGCTAGCGACAATGAAGGGGCGCTCAAATTCGTAGAGCATCTCGACCATTTCGCGTGCGCCGGGCATGAAGAGGCCGGCCAGGCTCAGGATCATGCGATTGATCACGCTGACCTGCTGGGGCATATTCAGCTCGGTGAAGAGGATACGCATCAGTTCGCGTTGGGTCAGCGCGGGGGCGTTCGGCACGTGCCAAGGCTGGCCCAATGCTTCGTCGTGTTCGCCCAGGCGCGCCAGGGCTTCGCCGAAATCCTCGATGTAGGTGTATGAGTGCAGCACGTCGAGGCGGCTCACCGCTTCGGCTTTTTTGCCTGCCAGGGCCGGCACAAAGGTGCGCTCGCCCAACGCCGACTGAAGCACACCGGGGCCGTAGAAGTCGGAGGCGCGCCCCGACACGGTGCGTAGTTTACCGCTGCGATGCGCTGCCTGCACTTCCTCGGCCATCCGCGCCCGCACCTGGCCCTTCTTGGTATGCGCCGTATAGGGCAACCCCTCGTGGATCGGCCCGGCAACCTGACCGTACATGTACAGGTTTTCGACGACGACAAGCTTCGCACCGCTGCGCGCAACGCCTTCAATAATGCTGGCCTGTAGCGGCGGGAATTTGGTCGCCCACTCGTGGTAGGCCGGTTGCGCAGCCTGGTACACCGCCTCACCGAGTTAGCCCTGGCCGAACCGCATCGTTTGCCGCCGGCGCTCGGCGATCTGGTGCGCGCACGCATTGATGCGCTGCCCGATCCGGCGCGTCAGGTGCTGCAGGCGGCGGCTGTTTTGGAACCCGATCTCGAAGAACTCACCCTGATCCAGATCAGCGCCCTGGACGAAGAGACGACGCTCCAGGCGCTCGATACGCTGTTCGCGAGCGGCATGCTTGTCGAGCACGACGAGCGCTACAGCTTCAGCCATCCGCTCATCGCCACTGTCGTGCGCGCGGCGAGCAGCCGGGTGCGGCGGGCTACGCTGCACCGGCGTGCGGCAACCGCCCTGGCGCAGATCTACGCCAACCACCAGCCGGCGCAGGCCGGACGGATAGCCGCCCACTACCGCGAATCCGGCGATCGGCGGCAGGCGGCTATGTTTGCCACGTTGGCCGGCGACTACGCCATAAGCGTGAATGCAATTGGCGAGGCGGTGCAATTCTATCGCCACGCCCTAACCGACGAGGTCAGCGCCGAGCGCACGCTCAGGCTGGGGCGCACGTTAGCCTGGCGCGGCGATCAGGACGAAGCGCATACGCTTATTCAGCAAGCCTACGCCGATTTTGCCACTCAGGACGATCGCCCGAATATGGCCCGCTCTAAGCTCGTACTTGCCGATCTTGCGCTCACCCATAGCGGCTATGTTGAGGCCGGCGAGTTAGCCCAACAGGCCCGCGATCTGATTGGCGCGCACGACCCGTTTATTGCCGCCAGCGCTTACATTTTGCTCGGTACGGCTGCCCGCGTACGGGGTGATCTTGCGCTGGCCCAGCAGCATATCGACACATGCCTCCAGATCGCCGAGCAGCATGATCTGCTTGAGGTGCAGATGTACGCTGCAATTGGGCTGAGTAACATTCGGGCCGAGCAGGGCGATAGTGCCGGCGCGTTTGCCGCAGCCCGGCAGATGGTTGGCCTGGCCCAGCAGGTAGGAAACAGTTTCTACGAGGTCATTGGGCATAACAACGCCGCTTATCGCGCCACCCTGTTGGGCAACTATGCCGTAGCCCATCGCCACATTGCCGCCGGAATTGAACTCGCCGAAGCGCGCGCGCTGGAGATGCCGCAGCAGTGGCTCTATAGCACTCGCGGCGAATTGGCGCTGGCCGAGGGCGCCTGGGAAGCTGCCGAGCAGTGGCTCATGCGCGCCCGCGCTGAATCGGTTCGGCAGAATAACCAGGGCCAGGTTGCGATGATCGATGCCAATCTGGGGCGGGCCGCTGCGGGGCGCGGTGATCTGACCCGCGCAGTGGAGCTTCTAACCCAGGGTTGGCAGGGTAGCGCCACCAACATCGTTCAGTATCAGCACATCCAGCTCGGCCTCTGGCTCGCCGCCCTGTTGAGCCGACAGGGCGAACACGCGCGTGCCCGACGCACTTGGGAAGCCGTAACGGCGCAACTTACGCCCGGCACCCAGATGCTCTTGCACAGCGAGGCCGCGCAAGTTCGCCGGCAACTCGAAGCCGTGGCAGAGCCGGAGGAGCTGTTATGAGCGCCGCGATGCTACCTGAGCGGCAATGAACGCCGCCACCGCTGCGTTGATCAAGGCCGCGTTCGGCAGCCCTGACTACCCGCTCGCTGCGTGGTACGCCGGCCTGCTGGTTTCAATACCGCCGCTTGCCGTCTTTACGAGCGCTCACACAACAAAAATTCGCAAGAAAGCGCGCCTCGCCGACACACCTGCCGCGCAACGTGATCTGCGTTGCGAGCTCGCTGTCGCCGCACTGCTCGCCGCCGATCGACGCAGCCTCCTGCGTTACGAACCTCTGGCTGCCGCGCAACGTCGCGGGCCGGACTTCTTACTGCGCTACAAAGGTCATACCGACGTGTATAGCGAGGTGTCGCGGCTCCGCCCGCCGGCTGTGTCCGAGCGCGATCCGGAGGAGCGTTTTGCCGCCGTGCTCTGCGGCAAGCTTAGCCAGTTGATAGCCGGCGCCGCTAATCTCCTGGTGTTGGTAAATGATGCCGGTGCCTTCACTGAGGTCGCGATCAACGCAGCAATTGCCGGCCTGCGGCGGCGGGCAAGCGCCGGCGACGATGTCTACTTCGCCTTACGTGGACTGTCTGGGGCACGCGAGCTGCAACGGCGGTTGCCTGTGCTGACGGGCGTGCTGCTGGCAAGCCCTGGATTGCAAACGCAGACGCTCATGCTGCTCGCCGGGGCGCGCCATGCACTTCCGCCCGACCTGGCGCGGACGATTGACGGCGGGAACCTGGCCCAATTGCTCGGCCCGCCGACCGAAGCCGGTCATCATGAGCCGGAATAGGGATGCTTCAACGCTGCGTAGATCGCAGTTTTTGCCCTAATTCGCGCTCCAGGAGGGCAACTGCATTCCCGATCCCGTCCTCTTTGCTGATGCGTGCGCCTAGTTCGGCGGCGCGCCCGCGCATGGCTTGATCGCGGGTGACCTCAACAATCGCGGCAGTCAGGCCTTCGGCGGTGAGGCGCTTTTGCGGGATGGACTTCGGCCCCACGCCGAGTGCATGCACCCGCTGACCCCAGTAGGGTTGGTCGGCGAAGAAGCTACAGATGACGGTTGGCCGACCGGCGCGCAGCCCGGCTGCTGTGGTGCCTGCGCCGCCGTGATGCACCACCGCTGCAACGCGCGGCAGCAACCAGTCGTGGGGCGCCTGCTCAAGCGCGAAGATACTTCCAGGCAGGTCGCCGGCGTTCATGCCGCCCCAGCCGGTGGCGATCAGGCCGCGCACATTGGCGCGTTGCAACGCCTCAATAACGATCCGGGTCAGGCGTTGCGGGTTGCGCCCGGCCATACTGCCGAACCCGACATAAACCGGCGGCGCGCCCGCAGCGAGAAAGCGCTGCAAGTCGGTGGGCGGCGTCCAGTCGGCGCCCTGGTCGAGAAACCAGTAGCCGGTATTGTAGACGTGCGCCGGCCAATCGATCGGGCGCGGGGAGACATAGTTGCTCACGCCGTGAAGCACCGGAATTGGGCTGCCATCGGGCATCTTCAGGCGTATTGCGGCGCCGCGGATCGCGGGCAGGCCGAGCGTTTCTTGCCGGAACAGGTTCACCATCTTGTCGTACATGCCGTAACCAAGCGCGATCGCCTGATACGTGAGCCGGTTGTAGGCGTGGCCCAGCGCGAGCAACGGCATTCCCGTCGCTGGGAATTCGCCGGTGGCCACGATCAACGGCACCGGAAGCGCGATCGCCGCCGGCACGCCCAACTTCTCAGCGACGTGGGTACCGGCAAGCGCTTTGGGGTGGCTGATCACCATGGCGGGTGCGGCAATCTGCGCCGCCGTCCAGGTTTCGTGCATCAGTTGCCGGTTGATTTCATTCGCCCGGCGCGCAAGCTTCATTGTCGTGCGGATCGCGCCGAAGACGCCTACCGTGTCTTCCATTGCGTCGCGCCCCGCAGCCGAGTCCATCAGGTCGATCAGGTCGTTGCTCAGATACCCGTAGCGTAAACCATGGCCGGTGATGAACGGCTCGAAGCTGGCGCTCGTGCAGACGGTGACGGTATACCCGGCTGCTTGCAGACCTTTGCCAAGCGCGACATAAGGCTGCACCTCGCCGCGTGATCCAAGCGTGACAATGAAGATGTTCATGGGTTCCTGGGGGGTTGCTCTAGGTCGTCGCGGCGGTTGAGCCACAGCGACGACCTAGAGCGCTGGGCAGATCCGTTGCTCTCAGGTGGAGGGTTTTTGCCGTTGCCCGCACCCCCAACCCTTTCAGGTGTAGGGTTTTTGGGTCGTAAGCGTCCACGTGTAAAGGCTTTGTGAAGGCGCGCCATCGGTCTGGTACGATGCAGGGTGCAACAACCACATCAGTCCCAG
>JBBRUG010000013.1:0-36412 GCA_038247995.1 Chloroflexales bacterium
CAGCACTTGTTGGCTGACCTTGCGCGGTAATCCTTGGTACTGCTCCGTTTGATTGCCGCAAAGAAGCTTTTCCAACTTCGGTCAAGCAGCATCAGCACTTGTTGGCTGACCTTGCGCGGTAATCCTTGGTACTGCTCCGTGTCTTTCATCTGACGGTGCATGTCGTGATAATTGAGATACACCCCCTCATGGATGAAGGACTGACGCACCTGATAGTTTGCGGCGTTGTAGAGGTTCTTCGCCGCAAAGGCAGCCGCATCAATCGCGCCAAAGCGGCTGTCCGTTGGTTTGATGATGTGTTGCTCAACCAGTTGCATTGTCGGTGCCTTCGGTCAGTGCCTTCACGATCACGTCTGTCTTCCGTTTGGCGCGACGTTGCCCGTAGAGCCGCACCGCAAAGGAATAGACAATCGCAACGAGATCCGTGATCACGTCTTCTTTCCCATTTTCGGCCTGGTTGACGACTTCCACGGTTCGCCCCTGCGGCTGAAGTAATGTTTCAATGTAGCGAAACCCGAACCGCGTTGCGCGGTCTTTATGCTCCACCACAATGTGGGTGATCGTGGAGTCCGCAAGCAGCTTTAAGAACTTCGGGCGGCTATCGTTGACACCAGACCCAATCTCTTTGATGATGACATGCACCTGATAGCCCTTTGCCGCACAGTAACTCACGAGGCGATCTGCCTGTGTGTCAAGATTTGGCTTGTTCTCTGCTGCAGACACCCGCGCATAAATCGCGACGCGGGTTGGTGCCGTTGCGGTGGATTCATCCTCAGTGATGATGATCGTGCCCGTGGGAAGTTGGTGCCCGCGAATCGTGCCCGCCTTAAACCAGCGCCATGCCGTTTCGTAGCGAACCCCAACCTTTTGTGCGTACTTGCTGAGCTTCATCGCACAAATATATCATAAAACGCAATAAAACACAATAAAAAGCTATGCTTCTTATGAGCGTTTAAGATACCCCTCTTTGAGCCGTAGCCGCTCGACCGTGCCGAGCATCTTCTCCATCGTCGTATCGGCGTCCGGCACGATACCGGAAGATAGAAACAACCCATCTACCCGTTTTTGCTGCGACAGACTGCTGAAGGTCGTTGCCAATTCATCCGGCTTGAAGGTGGTGCGCTTGCGCTTGATCGCACAACTTGTAAAACAATATTTGCAGGCGAAGCGGCAACTATTGGTTTGCAATACTTTGAATAGCCGCGCTGTGCCGCCGCCTTCCTGTTTGGCGTTGTAGATGAAGCCGGTGGCGTGCGTAATCCCTGCTTGGATGCGCTGGGTTGCCGGCACATCCGTCACTTCATCGGATGCCTCGCCGCCCAGAATCGCCAGCTTCTGTTGTACATCCGGCTCAACAAAAATGGCTGTGCTCATCGATCCACCTCTCGTTTAGCCCTCCGCAGGGCGTTCCTGCACGGCCCAACCGTTGCCGTCGGGATCGCTGAAGAAGATGAACGAATTCCAGCGACCTTCAAAGCCCTTCTTCGGCGCCGTTCGCAAATACCGGCTCGGCGCTGCGCAGCGGTTCGTCGGCCTGGGTGGCGTATTCCTGGGCCCAGAGCTTGATGCCCTCCCAGTCGCGTTGGGCGGCGCTGTGAACCGAGTCGGGGCGCCAGACGACGCGCAGATACTCGGCGTCGATGACGTCCGGGTGCATGCTCTTGAAGGGCACCACCGTGGCGGTGTCGCCCTTGCCCCATTCTTGTTCCTCTGCCGGGCCGAGCGGCAGGGCGATCTCGTGGAAACTGACTACTTCAGGGTGGCGGGTGCGATCAACTAGATGATCGGCGGCTTCGCAGACCCGCCCATGATCGACGAGCGCCCCCATCAATCGGTCAGTCATCCGCGAACGCGTACTGAGTTGCACCAGGCGCAAATACCCGGCCCGCGCAAGCACTTCCAGATAGCCGCGTACAGCCATTTTACTGCGCTCCGAGGCGCCCCAACGCATGCCGATCCCGGCCTCGGCCGTGAGCGCCGCGTTACGACCCTGCAAACTGCCCGCCACGGTCGGCGCAATCGGCCCGCCGGTCACAACATACAGGTTCACCTGTTCGCCCAGGTGCCAGTGGCGCACGATTTCGGCCCCGCCCTGGCGCTGATGCTTGATCTCGATCTGGCTGATCCCGGCGCTGCGCAGCGCTTCGTCTAGTTCGCTGTCTTTGCCGACTTCAAGATGAAACCCAACCAGGGGTGCAAAGCGCCCGCTGCCTACCGTCAGGCGGGCCATACTCTTGCCGTTGGCATACTGCAGGGTTGCCGCTTCATGAACCGCCTGGATTTTGTTTCTGCCGATCATGTGTTTTGCCTTGGTGTTTGAGATGATACAGATCTTCATTTTAGCACATGTGTTTTATTTTGGCAAGATAGCCAATGCGGTATAATTTGGCTACTGTTGTCGGTTCTCGGTTCGATCATAAGCAGGGAGCACCATGAAGAAGACGGACGAGGCGCGCGCAATTCTGGCCGAATGGGTGCAGACGGAGAGTCTGCGCAAGCATGTTGAAGGTGTTTCCGTCTGTATGGGCCATTTCGCCCGGCGCGCAGGCGCCGATGAAGATCTCTGGACGGCTGTGGGCTTGCTCCACGACCTCGATTTTGAGCGCTATCCGATGATGCCGGAGTCGGGGCCGGACGTTGAAGCGCTCGCTCAGGCGCTCTATACCGGCGCTCCGGTGCCGGATGAACTGCCCGGCCACCCGTTTTATGGCGTGGCCTACTTGCGTGGGTGTGGCTGGAGTCCCGAGGTGCTGCGCGCGATCCTCAGCCACGCCGATTTCAGTGGTGTCCAGCCCGAATCGCCCATGGAGCGCGCACTCTATGCCGTCGATGAACTGAGCGGCTTCGTTACCGCTGTAGCGTTGGTGCGGCCCGATAAGTCGGTGCATTCGGTTGAGGTTTCGTCGGTGAAGAAGAAGATGAAGGACAAAGCTTTTGCCGCCAAGGTCAGCCGCGACGGTATGCGCCATGGCGCCGAGGTGATCGGGATGGAGCTTGACGCCCTGATTGCCGAGGTGATCGCCGCGATGCGCGCTGAGTCGGCTCGGCTTGGCCTTTCGGGAGTATAACCCCACGGTGCAGCCGCAACTCCTGCCCCAACTCTGGCCCGCTACGGCCGACATCCACAATGGCATCCTCCAGATTGGCGGCTGTAGTACCGTCGATCTGGCTGCTATGCATGCCACGCCGCTGTATATCTTCGACGAAACGACGTTGCGCAGTACAATGCGGGCGTTCAAGGCGGCCTTCGCCCGGCATTATCCCGGCTCGGTACAGATCCATTATGCCAGTAAGGCGCTGTTGAATACGGCCCTGGCCCAGATCGTGGCTCAGGAAGGCCTGGGTATCGATGTCGTCTCGGGCGCCGAGTTGCTCGTCGCCCAGCGCGCCGGGCTGCCGCGTGAACATGTGCATCTGCACGGCAACGCCAAGAGCGCCGCTGAACTTGAACGGGCGGTGGCGTGGGGGGTGGGCGCGATCGTTGTCGATAACCTCGATGAGTTGGATCAACTCGCAGCGCTCTGCGCTGGGCGGGCTGAGCCGCAAGGCGTGCTGTTGCGGGTTGCGCCGAACATCGACGCGCATACTCATGCCCATATCGCAACCGGTGGCGCCGATGCGAAATTCGGCATTCCGCTTGAAGCGGCGCCGGCGGCTGCCGTTCGCGCCGCAGCAACACCCGGCCTGCGCCTGCTGGGCCTCCACGCCCATATTGGTTCGCAACTCTTCGCTCCCGAAGAGATCTCAGCCGCAATTGAGGTGCTGGTGCAACTCGCTGCGGAATTACATGCAGCCCATGGCATAACGCTTGACGAAATTAGCCCCGGTGGCGGCCTGGGGGTGCCCTATACCGCCGATATGCCGTCAACTGATATTGACGCTTATGCGGCAACATTGGCCCATGCCCTGGCGACGGCCTGCGCCGTTCACGGGCTGCCCCTGCCACGCCTCACGATCGAGCCGGGTCGTTCGATCGTTGCTCGCGCCGGGGTTGCGCTTTACCGCGTTGTGGCGCGCAAAGTTCGCGCAGACAATGCCGCTGCGCCGCTGTTTCTGCATATCGATGGCGGCATGGCCGACAATATTCGTCCGGCACTCTATGGGGCGCGCTACACGGCGCTGCTTGCCAATCACGCCGCCGCGCCGCCCGGCCCGCCGGTCGATGTGGCGGGGCGCTACTGCGAAGCGGGCGATGTGTTGTTGCGCGCTGTGGCGCTGCCGCCGGCTGCCCCCGGCGACCTGCTCGCCGTAGCGATGGCCGGCGCTTATACCCTCAGTATGGCCAGCACGTATAACCTTGTGCCGCGCCCTGCCGTTGTGCTTGTGCAGGATGGGCAGGCCCGCCTCATCCAGCGTCGCGAGACCGAAGCTGATTTGCTCGCGCGTGATCTGCCGCTGGATGCCGACTGACGACCGAAGACTGCGTCCTGCCGCCCTGCTGCCTTGCTCGTACGGGCGACCTTGATGGTCGCCCTGGGCCCGCCACATGGGGCTGCCGCTACTCCGCCGCCTGCGTCCTGCCGCCTGCGCCCTGCCGCCCGCAATTCACACCAATACCGGCGCCGCGCCAATAAATGGTCGTAAGGTGCCCAGGATCTGCTCCGGGGCTTCCTCTTGCACCAGGTGGCCTGCTTCAGGCAGTTCCAACACCTCGGCGCGGGGCAGCAGTTCGCGCCAGCGCGCCAGATAGTTCGGGCCGAAAGCGACATCTTTCATGCCCCAGATCAGCAGGCTGGGGATGTTTCTGATGCGCTCGCGCTGGGCCCAAAGATCGGCCAGGCTCGGTGCGCCTGCCGCTATCTGACGGGCGAAGGCGTAGAGGCCGTGGCGTTCCGCAGCTGTCGGAAAAGGTGCGCGATACTGGCGGTGGATCGCTGGGGTGAGCTTGCTCCGATCGCCATAAATCATCGGTAACAGGGTGCGTGGCGAGATGTTCATCTGCAAGTAGAGGAAGCGTCCCAATGGCGTGGCAAAAAGTTTCGCCGCTGCCGGTGGGGCAAAGGCGCCGGCGAGCGGCCAGAGCGTTGTATTGGCGATCACCAGCCGGCTGATCCGTTCCGGGTGCGCCAGCGCGAAAGCCAGCCCAATCGGCCCGCCGAGGTCGTGGACAACAAGTGTGAAGCGCCCCAGGCTGAGCCGATCGATCAGTTGAGTCAGATTGCGCGTGTGGTCGGCGAAGCTGTAACCCCACTCTGGCGGCTTGGCCGAAAGCCCAAACCCAATGTTGTCGGCGGCAATACAGCGGTAGGTTGGCGTTAAGGCGCGGATCAGGTGGCGGTAGAGGAACGACCAGGTAGGCGTGCCATGCACGAATAGAATCGGCTCGCCTGAACCTTCATCGACATAATGCATGCGCCCGCCATCAACCATCAGCCAGCGTGAACTGAACGGATACTCCGTGCGATCAAGCCATTCCGGTGCAGCCTCCATGGGGATGTCCTTTCTGGGAATCATGGCGCAGTCGAGACATACAGATGTTGCCTTACTGCGCATAACGAGCCACAATCCGCTCGATCACGGCTTCGAGTGGATAATCGCTGGGGTTGAGAATATAGTGTTGGGCAATGCCGTCGATCAGCGCGAAGAGGATGGCCGCCTCAACGGACGGATCAGAAACACCCAATGCGCTGAAGGTCTGTTCGAGGCGCGTACGAATCTCCGCCGTCCAATGAGCCATGTCCGGCCCCAGCGCCCGCACGACCGAGCGTTGGAGGCGGACGCCATAACTCAGGCGCCAGAATACTTCGCGTTCGCGGAGCACGGTAAAAGCGGCCCGGATCTGGCGTTCGATCGGGCCGCCGTTCCCGCTTGCCGCTTGCGCAAACGACGCGTGAACGTCCTGAATGCTCTGGATGAAAATTGCGCGCAGGAGCGCTTCTTTACCGGCGAAGTGGCTGTACAGTAGCCCCTGCGCCACGCCCGCTGCCGTGGCGATCTGTTTGACGGATGTGCTGTCATAGCCGTTATCGGCGAAGAGGCGCAACGCCGCCACAATAATCCGGGAACGGCTCTCGTCGCGGAGGGCTTGATTTTGTTCGCTGGTTCGTGGTGACATAGCAGTATTTTTGAATGAACGTACATTCAATGTACCAACACGAAGCCTACGTGTCAAGTGGGTATGCACCAGTTCAGACGAGCCGCTTCCGTCAAAGTTAGGACCAATGCTCCTTCGTTCTGCCGTGTCCGCCGCGATGTAAGTTTGCTATAGTCTGATCAGGGATCGTTCATCATGTAGATGCGCGATTGAGCATTCCGACACCTGATGCCCAACTAGTCCAACTCGGCGGAAGTTCGCCAGGGGTTGGACGCGGGTTTGCGCCCGCCACAGTGCGGTGTCCGCCGTAGGCGGACGTACGCTTTAGCGTACTAGTACAAGGTTCCCTGCATATGCAGCATCATTCACTTCAGTTCCGCCGGGTTGCGCTTGGCGCCTGCGTTTTGCTGCTTGGAGCGTTGTTGATTAGCGCGCCGGGCCTGCTGCGTGCTGATCCGTCACGCCGTCCGGCCCTTTCCGATCACGCTTCCACCCAAGCGAATGCCTACGACCCGGCCCATGTGCTGGTTGAATTGCGGGCCGGCGTAAGCATAGATGAATTTGCCGAGCAACCGGCAACGCTGCTGTTGGGCAATTGGTACCGCTTACCGATCAACGCCGCTGAAACTGCTCCTGAGGCCGTAGAGCGTCTGAAAAATCATCCCGACGTACTTGGGGTCGAGCTTGATGTCCTGTTGAGCATTGAGCAGACTGAGCCATTTACTGCCCCGCCGAACGATCCGTTTTTTGGATTTCAGTGGAATCTGAACGCGATTGGCGCGCCGCAGGCCTGGGCGCAGAGTACCGGCGTCGGCGTAACCGTAGCCGTGCTCGATACCGGAATCAGCCAGGGCCCTGACTTAGCGTGTCAGAGCTTCGTAGCGCCGTATAACGTTTTGACTGAAACTGCCGGGAATGCTGCCGCCGCCGACGGCAATGGTCATGGCACGCACGTTGCCGGCACAATTGCGCAGTGTTCCAATAACGCCGACGGCGTTGCCGGGGTGGCCCATGGCGCAACGCTGATGCCGGTCAAAGTCTGCGACGACGCTGGAGGTTGCAGCCTGAGCGCCATTGCCGCTGGGATCGATTGGGCGACGGCCAACGGCGCCCGCGTGATCAATATGTCGCTCGGGGCGAACTGCGCCGACGTGGGCGACGGTAACTGGCCCACCTGCTCGTCGGCGCTGGTGAATGAGGCAATTGATGCAGCGGCAGCGGCCGATATTGTGCTTGTCGCCGCCAGTGGGAACGCCGCCCAACCGGTGGTGGGCTTCCCCGCCAATCATCCGGCGGTGATCGCTGTCGGCGCGCTCGATGCCACCAATACGCGCACTGACTATTCGACATATGGCACTGCGCTCAGCCTGATCGCGCCCGGCGGCGACACCCAGCGTGATGTGAACGGTGATGGTTTGAACGACAGGATTTTGCAGGAGACGCTGGGGCGGGCATGCGGTTCTGCCAGCCCATTCGCACTCTGTTCATTTCAGGGCACGTCCATGGCTACGCCCCACGTCGCCGGCGCCGTGGCGATCTTGCGCTCAGCCGCGCCGTTTGCTTCGCGCGATGTCATTCAGAATGTTCTTGAAACGACCGCTCTCGATCTCGGCGCATCGGGCTTCGATCCGTTTTATGGACATGGTTTGATCCAACTTCCGGCGGCCCTGGCAGCGCTTGATAACGTAGCCTTTACCCCAACGCCAACCCAACCGACTACAACGCCTGAGCCAACGCCTCCCGCCGGCCCCGGTGGCGTCGAACTGCCGCCAGCGTTGTATATTCCGCTTCTGCAACAGTAAAGCGGGAAAACGCTAAAGCGTATGATCCCTATTCCCGCTCTACCGTTTTCCCGCTCTACCGCTCTATCGCTCTATCGCTCTATCGTAACTCCCACCAGTTTCGCCTGCAAAATGCGAACGAGATCAGTAACGCCCACGCCGATCATCACACCGCGCTGCCCGGCATTCACATAGATCTGTTTGTGTTCTGCGGCGCTGGCAGCGAGGTAGCTCGGCCAGCGCTTCGCTGTAAGCGCCAGCGCACCAATCCCGCCAACCTTCAGCCCGGTGAGCCGTTCGGTGTCGTTGCGCGGTAACAGTTCCAGGCGCTTCTGGCCGATCGCTGCCGCACAGCGCTTCAAGTCGAGCTGGCGATCAGCCGGCGCCATCACCAGCACCGGACGCCCATTCGCAGCGCCGCCCAGCACAAGCGTCTTGTAAACAAGTTCCGGCGCCAACCCGATCTGCGTCGCGACGGCTGCCGCATCAGGCGGATCGTCAGGATCGTAGGTGTAGTTATGAATGGTGTAGGCCACTTTTTGGCTGTCGAGCAGCCGCATTGAATTGAGCTTTGTGATCATTTCTACGCCTTGGGTTTTCCCGCTCTATCGCTCTATCGCTCTATCGCTCTATCGCTTTTCCGCTTTACCGTTTTTCCGCTTCACCAGGCCCCGAGCGCAACAACTTGCGTATCGATCACGTCTTCCAGTTCAGCAATCTGTGAATCCAGGCCCCGGCGCGCAGCCAGAGCATCGGTGTGACGTTGGCTGTAAAAGGCTTGAAACTCCGCCGGCACGCCGTTGCGCAGATCTTCTTCCAGCGCAGTAAATAGTTCGACGGTGTCCAGCTGCCACCAATGTTCTAGGCGTGGACTCAGGCGTGTGCCGGGCGGACCGAAGTCGGCCAGCAGTCGTCGCGCGTAGTCGGCGTCCGCCTGTTGTTGTGTGCGCGCCCACGCGACCCGTTGTAATGCCAGCGCGCCCAGGTGTTCGCGCGTCGGGGTAGGTACGGCGAGTTCCGCGAGGCGGCTTAGTTGAGCAGTGGGATCTGCGGCAGTTAACCAGGTCAGGCCAGGGCGTGAGCCAAGCAGCGCCAGCAAGAAGGGCTCGGCCTGGCTGATTACCACTGCCGGCGCGCCGATCACTGCATTGCTCGGATCCCAGCTCACGATAGGTTTTTTCCCGCTGCGGATAATCATTCGCGGTGGCGGTAGCGTCGGTGGGGATCCGGCCCACCAGCCCTCCGGCGCTGCGGATGGAGCCACGGCGGCCAGGTGTTGCGCCAGGCGTGGCGGTACTTGTTCAGCCGGGGCGACAATCAGCCAGTGGGCGCCTGCCGGCGTATGCCAAGCTTGCAGATCTGCGCTGCGCAACAAGGGGCGCAGCAGCGGAGCACAACGCGGATCGAAGATCGCAAGCTGATCGCGTTCAATTCGCGTAAGGGTGAGGATTGGGCCAAATGGATGGTGCGGAACCGTACAAATAGTTTGCATATGGTAGCTATATTCGTAAGGGTAAAAAAGTGTGACAGGCTGTGTTAAAATAGAGCAAGGGTGCAAAAGTTGCCCTGCCGGTAATGCGTACCCATGCTTAGTTCGCTCTTGAATCAGCGCCTTGGGCGCTATTATATCAAGGAGCTTCTCGGTCGCGGCGGGATGGCCGCAGTGTATCGGGCCACCGATACCGTGCTCCTGCGCGATGTGGCGCTTAAAATCCTGTATCCGCAGTACGGCGATGATGCCACGCTCGTGGAGCGGTTTCAACGTGAAGCGGTTACTGCAGCGGCACTTGAACATCCGCATATTGTGCCGGTGTATGATGTAGGCGAACATAACGGCATGGCCTACATCGCAATGAAGCTGTTGGATGGCGAGACGCTTCATGATCGGCTCCAGCGGGTGGGAACGCTGGAACCTGCCGCACTCTTTGCCATGCTGGCGCCCGTCGCAACCGCGCTCGATTATGCTCATCGTCGGGGGGTAATCCACCGCGATATCAAGCCGGGCAATATCTTCCTCAGCCAGACGCCCGACGGCGAGCAAGTGATCCTGACCGACTTCGGAATTGCCAAGCAGCTTGATACACCAGGGTTGACCACAACCGGCGCGCTCATCGGGACGCCCGATTACATGGCGCCGGAGCAGATTTCAGGCGGAGTGGTCGATGCGCGCAGCGATGTGTATGCCCTGGGTATGCTGGTCTACCGGGCACTTACCGGTCGGCGCGCTTTTGCAGGGAGCACCCAGGATGTGCTGCTTGGCCATCTTTACCAGCGGCCGCCGTTGCCTTCGGCGGTGGCGCCGGGCCTGACTTCGGCCTTCGATGGCCCGGTGATGCAGGCGATTGCACAGAGTCCGGGTGAGCGTTTTGCGAGCGCCGGCGTGTTTGTTCAAGCGCTGCGTCAGGCCGCTCAGAACGCAGCACGCTTGAGCGCGGCGCAGGCCGCAACGCACATTGCGCCGGTTGTGGCAACCGGCTATCCGGTTGCAGCGCCGCCGCCTGTGGCTGCCGATCCGGTGCTGACGCCGCCGCCAACTTCAGCGCCCTATGGGGCGCAAGCAGCGCGCACAGGGCCGACGGTGCAAGCTCAGGCCGCTCATCCGGCGCCGGCGAAGCGTGGCGGCACCAGTACCCCCTGGATTCTGGCAATTCTTCTGGCCATGATCGCCGGAGGGTTGGCCGTAGCACTTGGCTTCAGCGCCGCCCGCGGCGATCCCGATCCATCCATTGGTGGCCCGACGGCGGGGTTACCACTGGTTACCGACACGCCGACGATTGCGCCGGCGCCGGAAGCCACAGCCACGCTCGAACCGACTGTGCCGAGCAGCACGCCTGAGCTGGGCGCGATCCCAGTGACTGCGGAGCCAACGCCTACAGCGACGCTCGAACCGGCTCAGCCGACGGCAACGGCCACGCCTGAGCCGACGGCGACGGTAACCCTGGAACCGACGGCAACGGCCACCCTGGAACCGACGGCGACGGCGACGGCGGAACCGACAGCAACGGCCACGCTGGAACCGACGGCAACGGCTACACTGGAACCGACGGCAGAGGCGGGATGCAACCTGGATTTGTTGCAAGGTGGTTTTGAGCGTTTGTACCGGGCAAATGTGGGTGTACGCACCGGGCTTGGTTGCCCGCAGGAGCGTGAGCGAGCTGGCGTTGCTGTTCAGCAGTTCTTTACTAGCGGCACGATGTATTATTGGGATCTCGATCAGGGGCGCGGGAGTGATACGATCTGGGTGCTTTATGAGCGTGATGCGCGTTATGAGATCTATCCGCCTGCCGATGTGGCGGAACTGCCCGAGCCGCCGGAAAACTCCGACCCGAACGCACCTGAGGGTGGGTTTGGACGGGTCTACTTCGGCTCACCCGGAGTGGCCGAGCGGATTGGCGCCTGGCAAAGCCCAATGATCGAGCTTCGCGGCCAGAATAGTGGTGTCATTCAGTTCTTCACCGACGGCATGTTGCTCTATGTCCGCGAACATCCAGACCCGAGGCGGAACACAATCTTCGTTTTATACACAGATGGCACACTTGAACGCTATGATGATTAATCCTAACCAGGCGCGAGTGCTCGCCAAGGCCAGGTTATCCGCCGACGCTCTTGCCAGCGTGGGCAGGGGCGGGGAGAATATTGTATGACCGAGGTTGCCCACCGTTCATCAGCTTTAGCGCCGGGTCCGGCGCTCTTACCGCTCAAACTGGCGCCGCCTCCAGCGCGCAGCGAGACGCTCCTGCGTCCTGATCTGCAAGCCTTGCTGGCTGAGGTACGCCTGCAACCGGCCACCCTGGTGGTAGCGCCGGCCGGCTACGGCAAAACAACGTTGCTCACCCAATGGGCGGCTGAGTTGACGCGTACCGGGGCGACGTTTTCCTGGCTTGGCCTCGACGAAAATGATCGCTCGCCGGCTCTGTTGCTGGCCTATCTCGTGCGTTCCTTCCAGCGGCACTTGCCCGATGTGGGCGAACAGGCCTGGCGTGTGCTGCACTCGGCAGTCGATCTGGAGCGCGACTGGCCGCTGGTGGCGAGCGAGTTGCTTGGCGACCTGCAAACGAAGTTACAGCAGCCAACCTTTCTGATCATCGATGATTATCATCTGATCGCCGAGGGGCCGATTACCGGTGCGCTGCTGGGTTATCTGCTGCGCGCCGCGCCACCCGCCTTGCATATTGTGGTTGCCTCGCGCCGCCCGGTGAGTGTTGCGCCGTTGCCGCGTATGCGCGCTGAGGGCGCCCTGGTGGAGATCCAGCGCCGCGATCTGTCGTTGAGCCGCGACGAGGCCGCCGAATTACTGGCGCGGGTCGGCGTTGTGCTGAGCGACGAAGAGTTGGATTTGCTGCTGGCGCGTACCGAAGGCTGGGTGCTGAGCGTGCAACTGGTGGCGCGGGCTTTAGTGCGTCAGGAAGCGGATCAACGGCGGGCGTACCTCCAACACCTCGATGCTGATCAGCGTTCGCTCTTCGACTATCTGGCCAGCGAAGTTATGGCTGATCTGCCGGACGAGTTACTCGACGATCTGGCTCGGGCGGCCCTGGTTGATCAGGTGGATGCGCCCTTACTGGCCGAGGTCTTACAACGCCCTGACGCCGATACGGTCCTTACGCAGAGTTTACAGCTCGGCCTGCCGATCGCTGCGGTTGATCCTGAAGTCGGTGGCCCGCAGCGCTATAAATTCCACCCGCTCTGGCAGCGGTTGCTCTATGAGCGCGCCACACAACGCCTGAGCGAAGATGAACGGGTCGAACTCGAACGTCGGTATGGTGCGGCTTTCTTGCGGCGGGGCCAACTGGAAGCGGCGCTAACCCACTATGCCAATGCCAACGATCCGGTTGAAATGGCGCGTGCGCTGCGTGAATTGGCCTGGCCGCTGATCGACTCGCCCCAACGCGCCAATCTGCGGGCCTGGATCGAGCGTCTGCCCGATGCGCAGCGTGCAAACGATCCTGAGTTGCTGCATATGTGGGGTTGGAGTGTTTCGAGCACTGCCCGCGATCAGGCGCTGGCCGCGATCAGTCGCGCCGCCGAGTTGTACCATGCCGATGGCGCGTATCAGCGCGAACTACGCGCCTTGAGCGACCTGGCCGCATTGCTCTTCTGGGAAGATCGGCCGGCTGAATTTGCCGCCGTTTGTGTGCGGGCGGTGCGTTCCGCCAACCGGGTGCGCGACGCCTGGGCGCGGGGCGCGGCTCTCGTTAGTGTGGTGGCGTTGCTTTATAGTCGTGGGCGTTACGCCGCCGCGCTACGGGTTGCGGCACAGGCCGAACGCCATCCGCGTAGCGCCTTCTGGCAGTGGTTGCTTGCCTTGACGGTGGCCTCGATTCATGTGCAGCGGGGGTATCCTGCGGCGGCGCTCAGTACCATTGCCGCAGCGCTTGAAGTGCCGCAAGTCGACCGTGACGACCGGCTGCGTCAGCATTTGCTGCGCCTGCAGGCGGCGGCGATTTACCAGCAAGGCCAGATCAACGAGGCTGCTACGCTGGCTCTGGAATCGTATCAGCGCCTGAGCGACTATGCTAATGAGGGCGCGATCGGCAGTACGGCGGCCTTGCTGGCGTTGTTGCTGGTTGAACAAGGCCGCATGGAAGAGGCGGCCACGTATCTCACGCGCGCGCGGGTCGTGGCCAATCGAACCGGCGCACATGCCCTGCTCGCGCGGGTGCAGGTGCTCGACGCATTCACGTTGTATCGCACCGATCATCTGCCGCAGGCTGCGGTTGCCGCGATCGACCTCTTGCGCCAGAGCCGCGGCGCCGCCGAAGCGCCGATGATGCGTGGTTCATTGCTCCATGAACGCTTGCCCGTCACTGATGCGCCTTATCTGGCGCTGGCCTCCCACGATCTCTGGATGCAAGCGCTGCTCCTGGTGGTGCTTGGCGAGGGTGGCGAGCCGCAACGCGCCGCTGAACTCGCTGAAGAACTTGTGGAGGAGATGACCCGGCGCAACGATGGCCTGTTCCTAGCAATCGTGCAATTCTATCGTGGCGTGCTGGCGGAACGGCGCGGTGATGCGACTCTGGCGGCGGAAGCCCTTGCCGCCGGTTGGGCGCTCTATGCCGAATATGGCTTTACGGCACTGCCCATTCTGCCAACTGCTGTTGGGGAAACTGTCATTGCAGCGGCGTTACGCCACGGACAAGGCGGACAGGCCTTGGGTGAGTTGTTGCGCCGTCAGTTCCCTGATCAGGCTGCAGGGTTGCTCGTACATCTGCTTGATGCCGCCAATGAACCCGAGGTGCGCGCGCGCGCGGCTAACCTGATCGGCGATTTGGGCGTAGCTAGTGCATATTCGGCGCTTCGCGCCCTGCTCAAGGATCGCGAGCAGGTTGTGCGGACGGCCGGCGAGGGTGCGCTGGAACGGTTGGTCTATCGCCCGAGCTATCGCCTGAATGTACACACCCTGGGCAGTTTCGGCGTCTGGCGTGGTGATAGCGAAATTAAGGATCGCGACTGGCGATCGGTTAAGGCGCGGCAGTTGCTTCAGTTACTGCTGGTTGAACGAGGACGGATGTTACCCCGCGATCGGATTATGGATATGCTCTGGCCGGGCTTAGAAGCCGAGGCGGCAGCGAATAATCTGCGCGTTACGCTCTCCCGGCTGACCAAAGCGATCGAGCCTAACCGGCCCGAAGGCGCGCCAACCTACTATGTGATGCAACAGGGCGACACCTACGGCTTCAACGTTGCGAGCGATCATAGCTACGATGCGGCCGTGTTCGCCAGTTCGGTTGAACAGGGTCGCGCTGCAGTCCACCGGGGCGACGATCCGGCGGCAATTGCCTACTTCCGTAAGGCGATGGCGCTGTATGGCGGCACATTCCTTCCCGATTGTCTGTATGAAGATTGGTCGGTGGTGGAGCGTGAGCGCCTGGGCTTGCTCTTCACTGAGGCGTCGCTAAAACTTGGCGCTTTGCTGCTCGATCAAGAACTGCCCCACGAGGCAATTGGGTTGGCCTGGCGCGTCCTGGAGTTCGACCAGGCGCAAGAGGAAGCTTACCAGTTGTTGATGCGCGCTTATACTGATCTTGGCGAACGCAGTACTGCGCTTCGGCTCTACACACGTTGTGTCGAGGCGCTTGAGCGCGAGTTAGGTGTGGAACCTCTTCCAGAAACCGTTGCGCTTTATGCGGCGATCATCGGACGGAGATGAAGCGGTTGATTTGAGGCAGACAGAACGTAGCCCAGGATGCATGCGGCGAAGGACTTCAGTCCAAACACTGCTCTGCATGCAAACGCTACGCCCTCAGAGCGCAGCGCACTAGATCTCAGCGCTGAGTGGGTCGTTGGCGGTGGGTTCGGGCAATGACTGTGCAATGCTGGCGATGTGAGTGTTAATAAAGCTGACCAGTTGTTCAAGCTCAGCGATCTGAAGCTCGGCGCCGCTGGCAATATGCTGAATACGCCCGCGCCACTCCTGTGCGCCCTGGGTTTGACCGTCATCGACAACAATGCGCAGCAAGAAGGATTCGATTCGGCGAGTGCCCATGAAGTTCCCCCGTTGTTGGCTGATGGATGCAGTGTAGGTTTGAGCACTTACCACCTCGTTACCGGCAGTACGGCAAGCTACCCGATGCCTGATGTCTGATGCCCCCAGCCTACGCGCTGCGCGGCTCAAGCATCAGGCATTGTAGCGCTAGATGTTATGATGAACCGGTCTGATGAACTACATGGCTAAAGGAGTTTTGTGTGGAGTGTACGATTGCGATCCTGCCTGGTGATGGCATTGGCCCGGAGGTCATTGCTGAGGCGCGCAAGGTCATTGGCGCCGTTGCCGCGAAATTTGGGCATACCATCCACACCCCGGAGGGGCTGATCGGCGGCTGTGCCATTGATGCCACCGGGAGTGCGCTACCTGATGAAACCGTGAGGTTGTGTCAGGCTGCCGATGCAGTGTTGTTGGGCGCTGTCGGCGGCCCGAAGTGGGACAACCCTGCGGCCACGGTGCGGCCCGAACAGGGCCTGCTGGCGATCCGGAAGACGCTGGGCCTGTTTGCAAACTTGCGTCCGGTGACAATCCATCCACTGCTGATCGATGCATCGCCGTTGCGCCCGGAGCGGTTGGAGGGTGTTGACTTGCTTGTGGTACGTGAACTCACCGGCGGGATTTATTTTGGCGCGAAGCAGCGCGATCGTGATGAACACGGTGAGTGGGCGAGCGATCTGTGTGTTTATAGCGAAGCTGAAATTGTGCGGATTGTGCGCATGGCTGCTGAGTTGGCCCGTAGCCGTAGCGGCAAGCTGACCTTAGTCGATAAAGCCAATGTTTTAGAGACGAGTCGGCTCTGGCGCAGTGTGACGACCCGGCTCATACAAGCAGAATTTGCCGATCTTCAGTTTGAGATCATGCTGGTTGATGCCTGTGCGATGCACCTGATCCGTCGGCCAAGTGATTTTGATGTAATCGTTACCGAGAATATGTTCGGCGACATTCTTACCGATGAGGCTTCGATGCTGGCAGGCTCGCTGGGTATGCTGCCCTCGGCCTCGTTAGGCGCCGGGCGAGTGGGCCTGTACGAGCCGATCCACGGCAGTGCCCCAGATATTGCCGGCCAGGGCAAGGCCAACCCCATGGCCACACTGCTAAGCCTCGCCTTGCTCTTCCGCCACTCGCTGGGTATGGAAGTTGAGGCGCGGGCGATCGAGGCTGCCGTAGCCGGAGCGCTGGAAGCGGGCATTGTAACGGGTGATATTGCCCGTCCTGGCCAGGCGATCTACGCAACGAGCGCTGTCGGTAATGCTGTGGCAAGAACACTGAGCCACTGAGCCACTGAGCCACTGAGCCGCGCACAATGCCATATTACACTGTCTCAGCGCCCTCACCCATTCAATTCAATACTAGTAGAGTGGCTCCGTGTCCTCAAGTGACTCCGTGTTCTCAAGTGGTTCCGTGTCCTTACATGTTCAGTAGTTCAGTATTCTATGCCAACCTGGAAACCGTATCCGCTCACCGCAGACTCGACTGTCGTCGGCAATCTGCAGGTGTACCGTAAACTTGCCAGTTCGCAACTTGGCAACCAGCGTGACCTGTTCGTCTATTTGCCGCCTTCCTACAAAACGGGCGGCACGCGGCGCTACCCGGTGCTCTACATGCACGACGGGCAGAACCTGTTCGATGTTGCCACGAGTTATGCCGGTGAATGGCAGGTCGATGAGACGCTGGAGACGCTGGCCGCCGAGAGTTTAGAAGCCATTGTTGTCGGTGTGCCGAATACCGGCGTCGAGCGGATGCACGAGTATAGTCCATACCGCGATGCGCGCCATGGCGGCGGTAAGGGCGATATTTACCTCCGTTTCTTGCTGGAAACCGTTAAACCGCTGGTTGATCGCAGCTTTCGCACGGAACCGGGCCGGGCCACAACCGGGATTATGGGTTCGTCGATGGGTGGTCTGATCAGCCTGTATGCGTTTTTCGCCTATCCCGAGCATTTCGGTTTCGTTGGCGCGCTGAGTCCCTCGCTCTGGTTCGCGCGGGGCCGGATCATGGGCATGATCAAGCGCAGCCCGCCCATCCTCGGCACGATTTACCTCGATTACGGCACGGCTGAAGGGGCGCGGACCCCCACCGATCTGCCCTGGATCCGCACCCTGCTTTCGCGCTCGACAACCCTGGACGGCGAGTTGTACGCATTGCTGCTCGCCAAAGGCTACCGTCCCGAGCGTGATGTGCGCTACGTCGAAGATCGCGACGCCGACCACTCGGAAAGCTCGTGGGCGCGGCGCTTGCCCGATGCGTTGCGCTTTCTGCTCAGGTAGGAAACCCCAGTCCCCGCTCGCGCATCGAAACCCAACGCCCCCGCCCGATCACCAGATGATCCAGCACGTCAATGTCGAGCAATTTTCCCGCCTCCACGATCTGCCGGGTAACGAGAATGTCCTCGGGTGAGGGCGTTGGGTCACCACTTGGGTGGTTGTGTGCAACGATCAGGGCCGTGCTGTTGCGGCGGATCGCATCTTTGAACACCTCGCCGATGCGGATGAGTGCGCTGTTCACCGAGCCGATGTAGATCGTAGAAACTTGCTGCACACGATTTTTCGTGTCGAGCAGCACGGTGCGCAGATGTTCTTGATCGAGGTGGCCCATCTCCAGCATCAGTAGATCGGCGGCATCGGTGGGGGAACGGATTTGCATACGTTCATCACCGCTCGTGATCAGTAGGCGCCGACCGATTTCCAGGGCGGCTTTGAGCGTGGCGGTTTTGGCCGCGCCCAGGCCACGCTTGCGGCAGAGTTCTGCATAATCGGCGCGGAGTAGGCCTGTCCAACCGTGATGTTCGATCAGTAGTTGCTGGGCCAGTTGCAACACGTTCGTGCCCTCAACGCCAACACGCAGAATGATCGCCAACAGCTCAGAGTCACTCAGTGCAGCGGGACCCTGAGCCGCCAGGCGTTCACGGGGTTGCTCGGTGGGCGGAAGTTCCTTCAGGCGGAGATGGTAGGTCATTGGTGCTCCTTGTGCGCCCCCGATTGACGAAGTGTTGAAGCGCACAAGGATGTACCGTTTGAGGAGGATTCAGGATTCAGGATTCAGGATTCAGGATTCAGGACTCAGGACTCAGGACTCAGGACTCAGGAGCACAGGTATTTGATCTGGGCCTTAATCTTATCCCTCGCGCACGGCGTTGTAGAGCGCCAGGGCCTGTTCGCGGCGTGTTTTGTGGTTCACGATCGGCGTGGGGTAGTCGCGGCCAACCTGGATGTCGGCGCGGATCTGGTCGGCGGGGGCCATTGTATGCGGGGTGTGGATGAATTTGTTCGGCACGTTGGCCAATTCGGGTACGTAGCGACGAACATAGGCGCCCTCAGGGTCGAACTTTTCGCCCTGGCTGGCGGGGTTGAAGATCCGGAAATAGGGCTGCGCGTCAGTGCCAGTGCCGGCAGCCCACTGCCAGCCGCCGTTGTTTGCCGCCGGGTCGCCGTCGAGTAGGTGCTGCATAAAGTGCGTTTCGCCCCAGCGCCAGTCGATCAGCAGATCCTTGGTGAGGAACGAGGCGACGATCATGCGCGCCCGGTTGTGCATCCAGCCTTCCTGGGCAAGTTGGCGCATCGCGGCATCGACGACGGGGTAGCCGGTCTGACCGGCCTTCCAAGCGGCGAAAAGTGCTGCGTCGTTCTCCCAGGCCAGATTGTTATAGATCGGCTTGAAGGCGCCGCTTAACACATGCGGGTGGTGATACAGCACTTGCACATAAAAATCGCGCCAGATCAGTTCGCCGATCCAGGTATCGCGACCAGCGCCGGCAGCCGTGTTCTGCGCTGCCGCGATGCATTGCCGCACCGAAAGTGTACCCAGGCGCAGATGCGGCGAGAGGCGCGAGGTGCCGGCTTCGCCCATCAGGTTGCGGCGTTCGGCGTAATCGGCGATGCCATTGCGCTCATTTATGAAGTGCTGGAGTTGTGCTTGCGCGGCGGCTTCGCCTGCGGCGGGCAGGGTGATCGGACTGGTCATACCGAGATCGGTCAGGGTCGGAATTGCGGTGGTCTGCGTTTCAAGCGTGGCCTGTTGTTCTGCGGAGTAAGCTAATGTTGGCGCGGCTTGTACTGCTGTGCCGCGCTCTTCCAGCAGGCGGCGCCAAGTACGGGCGTAGGGCGTGTAGACGGTATATGCGCGCCCTTCTTTGCTGAGCACTTCGTCCATCTCAAAGATTACTACGTCTTTGAAACTCTGGGCGGTGAGGCCGGCGGCGCGCAGCGTAGTCTTCAGTGCCGCGTCGCGCCGAATCGCGTAGGGTGTGTAATCGCGGTTCCAGTAAACGCCGGACGCGCCGAGTTCGTGGGCGAGTTGGGGCAGGATCGTTTGCGGATCGCCACGGCGGACGATTAGGCGCGAACCCTGGGCATGCAGCTCGGCAGCGAGGGCAGCCAAGCATGCGAGCAGAAACGCCGTCCGGTTCGGGCTGGCCCAGCGCCCATGCAGGATCGCATCGTCGAGAATAAAGACCGGCACCACAGCGCCTCCGGCATCACGGGCGGCGGCGGCGAAGGCGGTATTATCGTGGAGGCGCAGATCGCGCCGGAACCAGTGGATGAGCATAGTGTTGCGCGTTGCGCGTTGCGCAATAGACGACGAACGACGAATCACGGACGCCATCCGTAGGGTTCAAGCAGCGCCACGCATCGATGCCGGTCGAATCCGAATCATTGTCAAGGAGCGCTGCTTCGGCCTTACGATCCGATGGCCGCGGTCGGCGGACGAAGGACAGATCCGCAGATTGCGCAGATGACGCAGATAAGCGGACGATGAACCGTGGTCAATGGTCGGCGGTCGGCAGTGTGATGCGCTTTGAGTTGCTGAATACACAATACGCGACACGCTCTATTTTCAGTATCCTCCAATTACGGTAACGCAGCAAGGCTGAAGTCGGCGAAACGGATGCTGATCAGGCGTAGATCGCCGTTGCCTTCAAGTTCGTCACCGCTGGTCGGCGGTTCAACACTGTGCAGATGAACGACAGTTGCCCCGACAGGCAGGTTAAGCAGCAGATTGTAGCGGCGTGGTCCGGAGGCGAGGGCAATCGTGTGGGTGCTGCCGGGTAATTCAATGCGTAGGGTACGCGGCCCGCCGGCGGGCAGGGCGGTGAAGTTCAGGCTGTAAGTGCCGGCAGTGGTGGTATGCAGCCCGATCGCGCCGGTGGCGCTCATCCAGCGATGGCGCACGCCCGGCGTCGGTTCCTCGACCGGCCCCCAACCCTCGCGCAGACCCAGAACCGGAACCGGCTCAGCCGGCGGTACGGCGTAGGCGATCAGCCATGCATCTTCGTAGAGCGGCGCCGCAACGCCAAGACCGGCCTCGACCAGGGCTTTGAAGGGTGCTTCGTCGGCGATTTGCAGGCTGAGCGGGCCAAGTGGTTGCTGTTTATAGCCAATGATGTGGCTGAAGCCGAGCGTATTCAGCGCCGCCGGCCAGCCGCCGGGTTCGCGCACGATATCGCTCTGGAGTTGACCGGCGCGCAGATCGCGGAGGGCAGGCAAGCCGAGTTGCGGCTGCGGATAGAGCCGTGAGTGGTAGCCGCCGCTGATCGGGCGCTCGTGAACGGTCTGGAAGAGCATCCGTTCGGCATCGCGATAGGTTACATCGATGTGGAAGGGGTATTCGATCAGTGCCCCGGCTGGTTCGGCGGGCCCATCGGCCAGGAAGGACGGCATGGGCGGCACGCGTGTCGTCATCGGCGCGGGCAGGTAGTCGAGGATGATCAGGATGGCGAGGGCCGTAATGATGAAGGATGAAGGATGAAGGATGCTGCCTGTGCTTTGCCTGCCGCCTTCTCCCTGCGTCCTGTAGCCTGCCTTCTGCCGCCCGCTCGCCGCGCCATACGCCGCCAGCATCCCCAGGCCAATCGTCACCAGTACATTCAGCCGGTCGGGTTGGCGCGTCAGGCGCACGATCGGCAAATCGGCAAAGAGCGTCCAGGGCAGGATGATGCCGGTGCGTACATCATTAAATTGCAGTTGGGCACCCAGCGAGAGTATGCCCGCGCCAAAGGCGAGCAATCCCCAGGGCCGGGCCTGCGGATGGCGCCAGAGGGCGATCAGGGCCAGAAGCCCAACGACAATCCCAAGATAGAAGCGTCGATTCACCCCATAACTCACGCCCCAGTCCCATGGCGCGCCGCCCCATAAACTATGCTGCCGATGCGGCACCAGATACGCGATCAGATCGGCCGAGAGCCGCAGCGGGTCATCGGCGGGATAGCTGTTCATGTAATCGGCGCGGACGGCTTCACGCAGCATGGGCGCGACGATTGGCAGCACCAGGAGCGTAAACACAACCCCCACACCGGCCAAGCGGGCGATAATCGCCCCAGCCGCTTGCCAACCGCCCGACCGCGCGCGCCACAGCGCCCAGATCGCTGCGCCCGCCGTGAAGAAGAGCATGAAAAGGGTATAGTACCAGTCGCCGTAAGCAACCAGGGCAAGGAAGAGACCGGCGAGGAGGATGGCGGGCTGCGGGCTGTGGGCTGCGGGCTGCGGGCTGATGACCGACGACAGACCTCGTTCGTCGGTGGTGGGTGGTCGGCGGTAGGTAGTCGGCGCTGTGTCCCCGTGTCCCCGTGTCCCTGTGTCGCCCTGCCGCCCTGCCGCCCTGGCCTTCTTCAGCACACGCAGCAAAAACAATATGTAGAACGGCAGCCAGTGGTGCGCGAAGATCTGAAGTTGGCCGTCGGTGATTAGGGCAGCTGTGTGAAAGGGGCTGGCGACATAGACAATACCGGCGAGCAGGGCCGGCCCGTCGCCGACGCGCTCGCGAGCCAGCAACCACATGCCTATGCCGCCGATAATGAAGGAGAGCAGAGCTACGGCGTTGAAACCGGCAATCGGCCCCCAGATCGCCGTAATTGGGGCGACGAGCACCGTGTTAACCGGCGCGAGCGTATGGTAGAGCAAATTTGGTTGTTCGGGAAAGAAGAACTGGTCGGTCACCCAGAGGTTCGTCGGGCGGCTGAGCGCCTCAACCGTCCACCAGAGGTTCCAGACGTTCTGATAGGCATCTTCGAGGCCGTCTTTATGCGCGCCGCCGGCGAGATCGGTGGTGAAACGCAGCACAAGCGGCCAGGTGAGGCCAATCGCCAGGAGGCTATAAAAGATCAACGCCAGCAGCCATGCCGGTGCGCGCAGCGGTCGTGCGGTCATCAGGTGTTGCTCCATGTTCGCCAGCGCGATCATAACCAGGTCTGCCGGGGCTGTCAACTGCATAACCCGGCAGACTTGAGGTTTAGTGGAGCATCAGGCCGATAGGGTGATCCGCTGATCAGCACGCCAATCTGAACGCTTAACTCCCCCCATACTCCAGGGCCGCAACTTGGGTATGCGCTTCGGCGGGGCTTAGCCCACCGTGAGCGCCGCGATGCGTCGTTTCGGCGAAACTTGGGTCGTGCCACCAGACGATCTCGTCGGCGTAGGGCAAAATCGCCAGATTGCCGAGGCGCGGGCGCAGAGTCTCGTGGGGCGGCGGGCCGAAGAGGCCCATGTTCAGCAGTTCGGCGGTGCGGTAAACTTCGGCACGATCAGCCAGGGCCCGACCCAATTCATGCACCAGATGATCGAGTTGTTCTTCGTGAACGTGCAGAAACAGGTCGCGGCGCGATCCGGCCGGGTGGAGTACGCGTCCGCCGGCGCCGCGGCGCACAGCCTGCTCCAGCGCCGGGAAAATACGATTGACATAAATCGTATTGGTTGGGTCAATCGCAATCTGGCCGTGGTCGGCGATCAGCAAGACCAGCGTCGGTTCCTGGCGGGCCTCAAGAACGGGGTGGAGCAAGCGTTCCAACGCGGTGAGTACGCTATCGATCTCGGCATCCACATACGGCGATTCGGGGCCGTAGAGATGACAGATCACGTCGATGCTATCGAGGTAGAGATAATAGTAGGCCGGGTGCTGGCGCGACTCGAGCATCCGCCCCAGGCTGGTGAGCGCCTCGGGCATGGTGCGGAACGGCACAAGTGCAGCGCCGTCGCACACGGCACGGCTGTAAGTCGAGTGGGCGTAGTCGCGATGCTGGATCACCGTTGAGCGCACGCCTGCGGCGGCGAGGCGGCGGTAGAGCGTGTCGCGGGGGAAGATCCGCGCCGGATCGGCGTTCAGCGTCTGTAAGCTCTCGCGCGTGTGGTCGCCGGCCGGAGCGAAGAGCAATGGTGCGATGGTCATATCGAGGCTGGGTTCATACTGGAACCACTCATAAATACCGCTTCGCGCCGGCATCATACCGGTGTGAATAGTTGTAACGTGGGCGGCAGTTGTGGAGGGGAAA
The DNA here is from genome assembly GCA_038247995.1 of Chloroflexales bacterium. Classification (GTDB taxonomy): domain Bacteria; phylum Chloroflexota; class Chloroflexia; order Chloroflexales; family Chloroflexaceae; genus JBBRUG01. The sequence goes on from JBBRUG010000013.1 coordinate 23,562, forward strand.
AGTGTCGTGAGCGGCGAGACGACACCTGCCTGCATAAAGCGGCGCAAGAACGGGTAGTGATCGGCGCGCGGCATAAAAAAGCGCTCGCCGAATGCGTCGATGAAGATCAGCACGACTGTATCGTAGCGTTCAGCGAGGCCGGCGAGGGCCGAGGCAGGTAGACCGGCAAGCGGCCGACCGGTAAGCAGGCGCTCAATCGTTGCCGGCACGGCGTTGAAGCCGTAGCCATCATAGATCGGGCGCACGAATTGCGTACTCCAGCGTGCAGCGGTAACAGCCTGCACGGCATCGGAGTTGATCATTGCGCCGCTCCTCTCAATGCAAGGCTTCATGACGCAGGGGGCGCAGCAGGTTACGCTGCGCTCTGAATATCCACAACCTGCCACGCCAGGGTTTGTCCGGCGGCGAAGGGCACCACGGAGCCGTACCGTTCAGGTACCGTCCAGGGTTCGCGGGCGACAGTCAGCGTTTTTGCCGGCGGCGTGATGCGATAAATGCGTTGGGCGTTCGTCGAAAGAAAGGCCGGAAGTTTGTCGAGCGCATCATGACGCTCAAAAAGATCGACCAGCAGCGGCACGATCACCGGCGCGGTAAAGACGCCGGCGGCACACCCGGCGGCCTCTTTGCGATCGATTGGGTGCGGCGCCGAGTCGCTGCCGAACACGAGCTTCGGATGCGCGCTCAGGGCGGCCTGTAGCAGCGCAGCGCGATCTTCCGGGCGTTTCGCAATCGGTTTGCAGAAGAGGTGTGGCTGCAGCAAGCCGCCGGCTACGTCGTCGAGCGTGATCAGCAAATGGTGCAGTGTGACTGTCGCATGCAGATTCGGATGCTCATCGAGCAAAGCCACGGCAGCGGCGGTAGTGATATGCTCCATCACAATTGTGAGCTGCGGAAAGTCGCGCGCGAGCCGGTCGTAGATGGGCAAAAATTCGGCCTCGCGATCAAGCACAAAGCCGTGGCTTTCGCCGTGAACCAGCAATGGAATGCCGAGATCTTGCATGATCGCCAGCGTTGGCGTGATCGTGCTCAGATCGCGTACACCGCCGGCGCTGTTTGTCGTCACGCCTTCCGGATACAGCTTGATTCCAATAATCTGTTCACGCGCCGCAACGAGTTCTTCGTACGAATAAGCGCGGAAAAACAGCGTCATCAGCGGGCGAAAGACGTGCCCGGCAGTCGCAGCATCGATTGCGGCGCGATACGCGGCGAGCCGATCGAGCGTAGCGACGGGCGGCACGAGGTTCGGCATAATCACTGCGGCGGCGAAATCGCGCGCGCTCAGCGGCGCCACCTGGGTCAGCATTGCGCCCTCACGCAGGTGGAGATGCATATCAAGCGGAGCCTGAAGAATGATGGTCATGGTTCGTGTATTGTAGCATAGTCCCCTTTGCAGTATGCTATAGTAGTGGTGCAGATGTGCTATATAGAGCAAAGTGGAGGGGCTGAGATGAGTGAGGGAAGGGAGCGTGCACGGCGTGGTGCGACGCAGCGCCTGAATGATGATCAGCCGGTGGCAGGCCATACACCGCAGGGTACTGAGCGGCTCGATCCGGCGGACGATGAGTGGCGCTCACGCGAGCCGGTGAACCCTGATTGGCGCGGCACAAAATCGGGCCAGCGCCCGGCGCGGCGCAAAGGCGCTTTGCCGAGTTCACCCCAGGAATTTCAACTCTGGTTGCAAAAGGGCGGTTGGCGTTATGGCGTCGGCATTGCTGTGCTGTTGGTCGGCGTGCTGATTGCGCTGCTTGCGCTCGGGCGCGGCCCGGCGCGCGAGGCCGGCCTTGGTTCAGGCGACAGTGGCGCCGGCGCCGACGTGCCGGCCCTCAATAGTACACCGATTATCGCGCAGCCCGAAGGACCGGCGCCTGAGGTTGAACCGGCTGTACCGCCGGCGGCAACCTTTGGCCGGTTTACAGTAGTTGGTACCGGCGTCGCGGGGCTGTTGTTGCGCCCCGGCCCCGCGCAAGATGGCGCCCCAGTTGCCACGCTTCCCGATGGAATGCAGGTTGAGCAGATCGGCGAGGACGTGGCGGGCGGCGATTTTGTCTGGCGGCAAGTGCGTGCGCCCGATGGCCAAGAAGGCTGGGTGGCGGTCGATTTCCTGGTTGCTGCGCCGTGAGGAGCGATAGAGCGATAGGGCGCTTTGCCGCTTTGGCGAATGAGTATATTGACAGTATTCAATATAAGCTATATACTTGCGCCAAGGAGTCATTATGCCAACGACTGAGCCAACAATCGCGGTGACGCCAACAGTGGGCTGTTGTGCCGGCGTTACGCCGGGCATGAGCACGGCTGAAGCCGAAGATTTAAGCACGGCGATCGGTTTGCTGGCGAACCCGATCCGCTTGCAGATCCTCGATCTGCTGGGGCGCAGTTCAAGCGATGTCTGTGTCTGTGATCTGGAGGCTGCCTTGCCCGTCAAACAGCCCACAGTCTCGCACCACCTGCGCCTGCTACGCGAGGCGGGCCTGATCGATTGCGAGCGTCGCGGGCATTGGGCGTATTACTTCGTGCAGCGTGATGCGCTGGATGGACTTCATGCACGTATTGCGGCCTTCCTCGCACGCTGAGCAAAACGATTGAGCCAGCTGCGACACTGCGCCCAGTAGATCACTGCGCTCGCGCCGGCGGGGCGAAAGTGTAATGGTACGTCGCCGCTATAGGGCATTGACGCGTTAGTACGGCGAGGGTTTGGGGCCGCAGCCGCCGAAAACTTCTTTTTTTAAGCCGCAATATTGAATTTTTTCAATATTGCCGAGGAGCCACCGTATGTCTAAGCTTCCGATCGTGATCATTGGCGCCGGCCCAGTGGGTTTGGCGGCGGCGGCTGAACTGGTGCAGCGCGGCGAACAGCCGGTGTTGCTTGAGGCCGGGGCAAGCGCCGGCGCGAGTGTGCGCGACTGGGGCCATGTGCGGCTCTTTTCGCCCTGGCGCTACTGCGTCGACGAAGCCGCTGTCGCGTTGCTGGAGCCAACCGGCTGGACGATGCCCGACCCCGAACTGCACCCCACCGGCGCCGATCTCTACAATCTGTACCTGGCGCCCCTGGCAGCGCTCCCCGCAATTAGCGCCGGGCTGCGCACCAACATGCAGGTGTTGGCGGTGACGCGCCAGGGCTACGACAAGTTGAAGAGCGGCGGGCGTGAGCAGGCGCCGTTTGTGTTGCACGTCGCCGGGCCGGCCGGCGCGGAGTTGTTGCGTGCGCGTGCGGTGATCGATGCCTCGGGCACGTATACCCAGCCCAACCCGCTCGGCGCGAATGGCCTGCCGGCACTGGGCGAAGCGGCGCTAGCCGGACAACTCTTTTACGGCATCCCCGATGTGTTGGGCGCGCAGCGCGATCGTTATGCCGGCCGGCGGGTGCTTGTGGTTGGTAGCGGCCACTCCGCGTTCAACGCCGCACTCGATCTCGCCCGTCTGGTGGGTGAAGTGCCGAGCACGAATGTGCACTGGGCAGTGCGGCGGGCCACTCCCGGCCAGATGTTCGGCGGCGGCGCAGCCGATCAACTTGGCGAGCGCGGCGCCCTGGGCGATCGGGCGCGCCAATTGGTCGAGGAAGGCGGCGTGCAGATGCACTTCGGCGTGCGGATCGCCGCCCTGCGCACCACTGCGGCAGGCGTGATCGCCACAACGGAAGATGGCCGCGAATTGCCGCCGGTTGATGAAGTGATCACTACCACCGGTTTCCGCCCGGAACTGAACATGCTGCGTGAATTGCGCCTGGGCCTCGACTCGACTGTCGAGGCGCCAACGGCCCTCGCCCCGCTGATCGACCCCAACGTACACAGTTGTGGCAGTGTGCCGCCGCACGGCGTGGCCGAACTGGCCCATCCCGAGGCGAACTTCTATGTTGTGGGCATGAAGAGCTATGGTCGTGCGCCGACGTTCTTGTTGCTCACTGGTTACGAGCAGGTGCGCTCAGTGGCTTGCGCACTGACGGGCGACGACATTGGTGCGCGTGAGGTGCGCCTGGTGCTGCCCGAAACGGGGGTCTGTTCAAGTAACCTGGGTGACGATGCCGATTGTTGTGCGCCGGCGATTGCCGCTCCGCCGGTAGCCGCCCGGAGCTTAATCGAACTGGCGCCGGTGAGCGTGGGTTCGGGGGGATGTTGTCATTAGGAAAATTGCTGATCCGGGCATCAAAGCTGCCCGGATCAGCACATTTAGCGGAGCGTAGCCAGGAAGCTGTGGAGCAGGGCGTTAAACCGCTCCGGCTGCTCCATATTCGGCAGGTGCGCGCAGTCGGGGAAGTGTTCAATGCGCACATTGGGCGCCCCTTGCGCCAGGGCGTCGGCAACGGCGGGCATGAAGTCGGAGTCCAGGTCGCCGATAATTGCCAGCACCGGGATCGTTAGTTCGTTCAGGCGCGTGGCTGCCGGCGGATCGAGCGGTTGCGGTTCGGCGCCGGCAACCGCAGCCACCGTGTAGTTGTTCAGTGCCATGGTATAGACCTTTTCGCGCACCGCAGGGTTGGCCCGGCCTTCAGGTTGAAGCGGCCCATCAACCCAGAGCCGTACATCAAGTGCTGCTACGCGCTCCCATTCCCCCGCCGCCTCTGCCGCTTCCATGGCTGCTTCAAGGGCCATTTCGTCGGGGTGAAACTGGATGGTCGGGTCGTCCCAGCCGCTGATGCCGCTACACACCCATACCAGCGCCCGCGCCCGATCAGGGTACTCCAGCGCAGTGTCGAGGGCGATCATGCCGCCGCGTGAGCAACCCACCAGCGTCGCCTGGGCAATCCCCAGGTGATCGAGCACTGCAATCAGATCGGCGCGATTAGAGTAGGGCACCGCGTTTGTGCGGCTACGCCCAAAACCACGACAATCGTAGCGGATCATGGTTGCGCTATTTGCCAAGGCGGCAGCCTGATCGTCCCACATCCGCAAGTCGGCAATGCCGGCGTGAACAAACACCACCGCCGGGCCGCTGCCGGCAACCTCGTAGTACAACTCCCCGTCCGGCACTGAACAGAAGCCACTCTGAGCGTGTGTTGCAAGGTTCAAGGGCAATGCTCCTGTTTGTGAAGCGGGAAAACGGGAAAACGGGAAAACGATAAAGCGGTAAAGCGGTAAAGCGGTAAAATGGGGTTTGCTTCAGCTTTCGGACAAGTATGCGGGTGAGTTCACCGCCGAAGATGAGCATAACCTGATCGCATTTACGGCCCTGCTGTCGAGTACCCTCGAAGCATTATGGGAAGTACGTAACTTGCGCAAGCAGATGAAGGGCGAGGAGGGTACAGTAAACGTCTGATGATCTGATGATCTGATGATCTGATGATCTGATGATCTGATGATCTGATGTTTGGTTTTCTCTGGCCTTTGGTTCTTGGTCGAACTGACGATTAACGACGACCGGCCGATCCTTCTGCTCGCCGGCTTGCTGCACTCAGTTCCCGCACTACCTCAACGATCATCTGTCGTTCTGCGCTTTTGATCCGTTCGTGGAGGCTGTCGGGGCTGTCGTCGGGCAAGATTGGCACTTCGGCTTGCGCAAGGATCGGCCCGTCGTCGACGCGTGGCGTAACGCGGTGGATGGTACAGCCGGTGATGGGCAGACTGCGGGCGATTGCTTCAGGCACGACATGCGCCCCGCGCAGCGCGGGGATGGTGATCCCGCTGCTAGTGGTTACGGTTAGGCCGCCGTCGGCGGGCAGCAAAGCCGGGTGCTGGTTGATCACCCGACCAGGAAAATGGCGCAGAAACTCGGCGGAGAGGATCCGCATAAAGCCGGCGAGCACCACTAAGTCGGGCGTGAAGGCGGCGGTGATCGCCGCGAGGCGCTGTTCCCAGGCGGCGCGAGCCTGCTCGCGGGCGGGGCCGCGTGGGGTTGCCGGTAAGGGCACATATGCCGCCGCAATGCCGGCGCCGAGCGCACGTTGCAGCCCATAGGCGTCGGCGCGATCACTACCGACAAAGACAACTTCAGCGCCGAGCGTCCCGGCGGCCTGGGCGTCGAGGAGCACCTGTAGATTGCTGCCTGAGCCGCTAAGCAGCACGGCGATAGTGTACATGAATCAGTTCACAGTTTGACAGTTTGACAGTCCACAGTCTAACAGTTAATAATAATCAGGCCCCAATATCGGTTCGATATTGCTTTCCGGCGAAGTCGATCCGTTCGACGGCGGCGTATGCCGTGGCGCGGGCGGCTTCCAGGGTGTCGCCGAGGCCGGTGATGCCCAGCACGCGCCCACCGGCGGTGCGCATTCCCTCCGGCCCGGCAGCGGTGCCGGCGTGGAAGATCAGCACTTCGGCAGGGTTATTCGGCTCGGTGCCGCTGATTAGATCGCCGGTACGCGGGGCGGCCGGGTAGTTTGCGGCAGCCATCACGACACACACAGTATAGCCGGGGCGCGGGCGCAATACGTTTGGTTCCAGCGCGCCGACAGCGCAGGCGTGCAACGCTTCGAGCAGATCGCCGTCGACCAGCGGCAACAGCGCCTGGGCTTCAGGGTCGCCGAAACGAGCGTTAAACTCCAACACCTTCGGCCCGTCCGCCGTGAGGATGATCCCCGCGTAGAGCACCCCGCAAAACGGCGTTCCCTGGGCGGCCATCGTCGCCACAACCGGCTGCATACAGGTCTGCACGATCTGTTCGTGCAGTTCGGGCGAAACATCATCGACCGGAGCGGCCACGCCCATGCCACCCGTGTTGGGGCCGACATCGCCATCGCCAAGGCGCTTATAGTCGCGGGCGGGCGGCAGGGCCAGCAACCGTTCGCCGTCGCACAAGGCCAGCACCGAAACCTCGCGCCCTTCAAGCCGTTCTTCGAGCAGCAAACTACCGCCGGCAGGCGTCGCGCCGAGTTGCTCAATCGCGGCGAGGGTTTCTTCCAGCGTTGTCGCAACCACAACGCCCTTGCCCAGCGCCAGGCCGTCGGCCTTCACCACCCAGGCCTGTTCGCTCTGGCGGGCAAAATCCGCCGCTGCACCGGGGCTGTTGAAGATGTGCGCCGCTGCCGTGGGCACGCCCGCTGCGGCCATAATCGCTTTGGCAGCCGCCTTACTGCTTTCGATCCGCGCTGCGGCGGCGGTGGGGCCGAAGGCGAGAATGCCTGCTGCGGCGAAGTGATCGACAATGCCATCGGCCAGCGGATTATCCGGCCCAACGACAACCAGTTCGACCTGCTCGCGTTGCGCCAGTTCGACAAGCGCGGCGAAATCTGTGACGGGAATGGCGACATTCGTGCCAAGCGTGGCCGTGCCGAGGTTGCCCGGCGCAACGGTCAACTTGCCGAGCCGAGGCGACTGGGCAATCTTCCAGGCCAACGCATGTTCACGGCCGCCGGAACCAATCAGAAGTACATTCATAGCGGCGCAAGTATAGCATAGTGCCGGACTGATTGCGCATTGCGCAATCAGTCCGGCAGGGCTGTTGCAACGTCTGAGATCCGCGCCATCCGCACCCCCCAACCTTTTGGGGGTAGGTTTTTTCGGCCCAGCCGCCCATTCCCCTCACCCCCAACCCCGCTCCCTGAGCGGGAGAAGGGCTTCCGACAGCATCAGGACGCCGAATCTGCGGCGGATCCCCCTGCTCCACGTGAGGGAGCAGGGGGCTGGGGGGATGCGGGGAATAGCGCATTGGGACGCGATCCTGTAAAAACCCTACACCTGCAAGCCAACCCCCACTCCGTCACGCGGAGCGGGGGAGCCGGACAGCAGTGCAATGCGCTATCTCCCCGCTCCCGTTCAGGGAGCGGGGCAGGGGGTGCGGGCGTTTAGGTGCCTGCCGCTGACGTTGCATCAGCCCTGATCAGTCCGGCACCTGGGGCTACGGGATGCTCAAATGCTGCTGAAAGAACGCCAGCGTGCGCTCGAAGTAGAGCTGTTCCTGACCGCCAGCGAGCGTGTGCGGTCCGCCTTCATAGAGGTGAAGGGTGACATCTTTGCCGGCAGCCTCCAGCGCTGCGGCGATCTTCACACTGGCTGAGGCATCGACGGTGGTGTCGGCAGTGCCATGGTGGAGCATTACCGGCGCGCTCACGGCGGCGAAGTGGTTAATCGGCGAGACGCGCGCATAGGCGTCGGGATCGGCTTCAGGCGGGAAGGGATAGGTCTCGCCGCCGGGGTTGCCGCCGCTCTGCCGGAAGCGCCGCGCGTAATCTTCCGCGAGGTCGGCGAAGGCCGGCGCATACACCACCGCCGCGCCGATCTGGTCGCTCGCCGTGATGGCGACAACCGTACTCGATCCGCCGCGACTGTGGCCCCACATTCCAACCGGGCCGGGGCGCGCCATCGGGAGTTGCTGGGCCAACGGGATCAGGCTCAAAACATCAAGCGCATAGCCGGTGTAGAACGCATTCGGCCCATTGTCGCCGCCGCCGTACCCGCGATAATCGGGTGCGACAACCAGGTAGCCGCGGCTGGCGAAGTATTCGGAGAAAGCCCGGCTGTCCATGCCGGGTTGGTAACGCTCAGGGGCGATGTAGCCGCGATTGGCGATTAGCAGTTGGAACGGCCCTTCGCCGTCGGGCACGTGCAACAGCCCGGTCAGGCGCAGGCCATCGGCGGAGGGGTAGCTGATCTGGTAGCTTGTATAGCCGCGCCCGCGATTGTAAACCGCACCAATACTGATTTCACCGTTGCCGTATTCGCGCGCCCGCAGATCGGGAGGTGTTAGCCCGGCCACCGGATCGGGCGTCGGTGTCAGGGTCGGTTCTAAGGTGGCCGTTGGTTCGGGGGTCGCGCTGGGTTCTAAGGTGGCCGTCGGTTCTAAGGTCGCTGTCGGTTCGACCGTCGCCGGCGGTGCAGGCGTGGTTGTTGGCTGGACGCGCGGCGCGCTGGTTGGCAATGCCGTTGGCCCGACAGCCACGACCGATGCAGTGCCGGCGCAGCCGGCGAGAACCAATGTACAGAGGAGGGTGACGAGTATACGCAGCATAAACAACCAGCTTTCAGGGTAGGCAACTTGGAGTATTTCTCTTCATTCTCCCACAATGCCTGATCGCCAAAAATGAGTGCGCGATGAAAAAGCCAACATTGCTCAAGATTCCCGCGATCCGAGAGATCCATCGCCGATCAAGCCCCGCATAGGTTTGTGTAAGGGACGTGTACTGGGCACGCCAATCTACCTCACTGACCAGATGGAGAGATTTCTGATGACTGAACAGCACCTGACCAAGAGTGCCTTTTCGCGCCGCAACCTGCTGAAGGGCGCGGCAGGTGTGGGCGGCGGCCTGGCGATGGCCAGCTTTACGAGCCTGTTTGGGGTTCGCTCGGCATCGGCCGGGCACGACACCATGGACGATCCGCAGACCATTTTGAACCTGGCGGCAACCGCCGAGACGCTCGCCATCACGTTCTACCACGCCGCGCTGACGGCGGCCGGGTTCAGCCTCGCAGCCGACGATGTGGTCTACCTGCAGTTGGCGCTTGACGCCGAGAAGTACCACCTGGACTTCCTGAACGCAAACGGCGGCGTGTCGCTGACGAATCAGTTCTATGTGCCGGCCAACCTGCTGAGCGATCCCGGGGTCTTCATTCAGGTCGGCACGACGGCGGAGACGGCCTTTGTCGGCGCATACCTGGCCGCCACCCGTCGCTTTGCCGAACTCGGCGCATCGCGGATTGCCGCGACGACGGCCCAGCACGCCTGTAGCGAGGCGGTACACCTTTCCCTGCTGCGCGATATCGGTGGCCTCAACCCGAACAACCTGGCGCTGCCCCTGCCGATCTACTATAACGTCTCCGATGCCGTGCCCACGCTGACGCCGTTTCTCCAGGGTGGCGAAGGCTTCATCGGCCCGATCACGGCCCCCACGGCGGCGCAGATCACGGCGGCGCTCGGCGGCGTGAAGTCCGACCCGACCCAGCCGTTCACGAACGTGTTCTAGAAGCTGGGGAACTGGGGAACCGAGAACTGGGGAAACCGGGGAACCAGGAACCAGGGAACTACGTTCTTTGGTTCCTTGGTTCCTAGATTGGGCAAGCCTGCAACCGTTAGAGAAGAGCGATGTATAATGCACTGGCAAACCATCGATCTGTAGCGATTGCAGAGAGGCCCACCCGTTTGATGGCGCCCAACGAACTCGCGCTCGCCGATTTGAGCGCACTGAGCGATGAAGCCCTGCTTGGCCTGATTGTGCAGCGTGAGGAAGCAGCCCTCGGCGCGCTGTATGATCGCTACGCAGCCCTCGTCTATACGGTTGCCCTGCGCATCACCGGCGACCGACAGACGGCGGAAGAGGTGATGCAAGACGTCTTTCAGAGCGTCTGGCAAAGCGCCGGAGGCTTTCAGCAAACCCTCGGCGCCGTTTCGGGCTGGGTGGTCGGCATCACCCGGCACCGTGCCATCGACGCCACGCGAACGAAACGCGAGCGTGCGCGTAACCGCGAAGTAACCGGCATCGACCAGACGACGCTGCCTTTTTCCTCTCCGGCTGCCGATGCCGGCGTTGAACAATATGCCCTGAGCGAGGCGGTGCGCACAGCGCTCGCCGATCTACCCCAGAACCAACGTCAAGCAATTGAATTGGCGTACTATGGCGGTTTGACCCGCGTTGAGATCGCGGAACGGCTCGGTGAGCCGTTGGGTACTGTCAAAACGCGCCTGCGGCTTGGCTTAGCAAAGTTACGCGATCTACTACGGCCATTCGCGGAGTGAGCAATGGATCCACGACCAGACATTTCCGACGAGATCAACGACCTCCTGGTGGCCTATGCTCTCGATGCGCTTGAACCTGCCGAGCATGAGCGAGTGCGCCAGTTGCTTGCCGAACGTCCCGAGTTGCAGGCGACGCTTGATGAGTTGCGCGCAACCGTGGGCACCTTACCCTATGGTCTGACGCCGGCCACCCCACCGCCGGAATTGCGCCAACGGGTACTGGATCACGCGGTTGGCCGCACGGCACAGCCGGCGCAGGCTGAGGCGCGCACCGGGCAGATGGCAGCCAATCTACGCACCTGGCTGTTTGGCCTGGCCGGCCTGGCGGTGGCCCTGCTCGTGGCGCTGATCACCACCCTGGGCCAGGTTGGCGGCTTGCAGAATGAGTTGGCCACGGCGCGTCAGCAACGCGATCAGGCCCAACTGATCGCGGCAACGGCCCAAGCCTCCGCCCAGCAAGTCGCCGCGATCGTGGCCCAGTCGGTGGCCCTCGCGGATCTCAGCGGTGCCGGCGGCCAGGGCACGGTGCTCCAGAGCGCCGAAGGTAACCTGATTCTGGCTGCCGAACTTCCGCCCCTGGCCGCCGGACGGGTCTATCAATTCTGGCTGATCGAAGGCGGGGCCGCGCCGGTCAGCGGCGGCGTCTTCATCGTGGGCGACACAGGCTATGGTTTACTCACCCTGGATGTCGGTCGGCCGCTCGTCGGCGCAACCCTCGCCGTCACCGACGAGCCGGCTCCCGGTAGCCCCGGCCCAACGACGGATATCTTGATCGTGGGGGAAGTAGTGGGCTAGCTGATCCGTCTTCGACCCTACAAAAAACCCGCTAACACGCCGCGAAACGCTCGCGGCGCTTCAATATGCGGGAAATGGCCGCATTTCGGTAGCACGACGAGCTGCGCCCCTGGGATCTCGCGCTGGGCCTTAAAGGCGTAGGGTTCAAGCGGGAAGACGCGATCATTGGCGCCCCAAACCAATAGCGTCGGCGCCGACAACTCGCCGAGCCGGGCGCGCATGCCCGTTTTTGTCAGGTCGTTATAGTCATAACGGCGGCTCAACGCCATCAACGCCCGGCGATTGGCCCTGCCGAGCAGGGCTGCCCGCCCGCGGGTCACCATTTCCGCCGTCACAAACTGCTCCGGCGCGTGGAACGAGATACTCAGCATCTGCCGCGTGATCCCCTCCTGTGCGCCCAACCAGAGTAGCGCCGGGCCGGCGATCGGCAATCCGCCGGCCTTACTCATCAGCGCGGATTCTACAAAGCCGTCGGCGGCGACGAGTGCTAGCCGGCGTACCCGCTGTGGGTGGAGCAACGCCAGAGTCATGGCGTACTTCGCCCCCATCGAGTGCGCCACAACAGTTGCCTGCGTGATCTCCAAGGCATTCAGAAGCCCGGCGTAGAGGTTCGCCATCAATTCCAGCGAGTAGGGCGCATCGCTCGGCTTTGCCGATCGCCCAAAGCCCAGGTTATCTACCGCCAGCACGCGATACCCCGCCTGTGCCAGCCATTCCCCGGTTGGTCGCCAGTCCTCAGCCGAACCGGCGAAGCCGTGCAGCAGCAACACCGCCGGCCCGGAACCTGCGGCGAGGACGTGCAATTTGTACCCGTCGATCGTATAGTAGTGACTTTGCATTCCTGCATTATATGCCGAGATGCAGTGCCTCCGTGCTACAATAATCGCTACGGCACGCACGATCAGGTTTGGCCCTCTGAATCCTGAATCCTGAATCCTAAACCCTAAACCATGGCCGCTCTTGAGGAGGCCCTCCAACATCTCGCCCGCCAGCGCACCCGCGGCGACAGTTCGCCACTGATCGCATTGCGCAGCATCTCGGCGCGCTCGGGCGTCCCCACCACGAATCTGCGCATCGGTCGGCGCCTCGCCGAAGCCTGGCTCAGCCTCACCGGCCAGACCCACTATCAGCATCAGGCGTTTGCCCTCGCTGCTCTGCGCCGCGCTGAACCGGTAGCCCTGGTTGGCGGCGGCATGATGGCCCGCCAGACGCTGCATCTGCTGATCAGCGCCTTCGAGTTGAACGAACTCGGGCTGGACCCGTACTACTTCACCTTGCACGTCACCGTCGACAACAGTGACAGCGGCCATGCGATGCGCGCCTGCCATGCGGTGCTCGAAACCCTGCCGCGGATCGGCGACGCAGCGCAGTACTGGCAGCGCGTGCGCGCCGGCGCCCGGCTGGCCGATGCCGGCCTGGGCACGACCGACGTCATCGAGGGCTTCGCCATCGAGGCC